>JAKAQM010000204.1 GCA_021822565.1 Actinomycetes bacterium
AGCTTTGGACGCCGTCGTTCACCCGTGGCTACGGCGGGCACATCGCCCCCGAGGGGATGCTCGCCCTCTCGTTGTGAAGGGGCCTCCCCGGATCCCCCGTCGCGCTGCCCGAGATCGCCGACCCCGAAGCCGAGAAGGAGGTCCCGGTTGCCGGCTGGGGAAAGATCCAGCCGTGATGGGACCGCGACGCCCGGCGCTCGAGCCTGCACATCCTGGTATTGCCCACCACGAGAAACGCCCTCATGGGGGACGACCCGACGGAGATCGGCAAGGGGGTCGTCGACCCGGCGGAGATCGGCGAGAGAGTCGTCGACCCCGCAGCGATCGACGGGGCGGTCGTCGACCCGATGGAGATCGCCGTGCGCGACGATGCCGCCCACTTCGACGTGCTCGTGATCGCCGTCACGCGGAGCCCGTTCCATCCACCGGGGCCACGACGAGCACGTCGCCGCCCACCAGCTGCGCATCTCTCGGGCGAGGGCCCCTCGAAGCGCCACCGGCGCCCGGTGGAGGCGAAGGAAGCGGCGTCTCGAGCCCAGGTCCGCGCGCCCTTGCCGGTACCCCAGTCCCGCACCCCTGCCCCGCCAGCTGCGACCCCGCCTGCTACGACCCCGCCAGCTACGACCCCGCCTGCTGCGACCCCGCCTGCTGCGACCCCGCCAACGACGACCCCGCCTGCTACGACCCCGGTTGCTACGGCCCTTCGGAGGTGCCGGCAGGCGCGCTCTCGTCCGCCACCAGGCTCCCGACGCTCGCAGTCGCACGCCGAGCGCTCCCAGCACTCCCAGACCCGGCAAGCGGCATCGAGGGGCCGGACCCTTGTCGCCGCAGGCCGTGGCGGCTACGCGAGGCCGACAAGAGCGCAGCGAGCACCAGGAACCCCATCGAGGCGTAGAACGCAGAGTGGAGGCCGCTCGTGAACACCCCGGCGACGTGGCCGTGCAGTTTCGCCGTGCCGACGAAGATGGCGAAGGCAACCCCCCTGGGGATCGAGCGGGATGCGATCAGGATCGCCATGGAGAACGAGAACACCATGCCGGTGTTCTGGAACGTCCGGAGCATCCCCGAAGAGATGCCGAACACCTCGTTGGGTGATGCCTTCATGACCGCAGAGTTGTTCGCCGGGAAGAAGCTGCTGCTCCCGATGCCGTTCACGACGCTCGCAACCACCACCAGCCAGAGCCCAGTCGTCATGCCGAGGTGCGCGTAGAGAAAAAGGGCGACCACCTGGACCGCGAGGCCGAAGGTGGCCGGGATGATCGGCCCGAGCCGGTCGGCCAGCCGCCCCGAGAACGGACCGATCGCACCGCCGATCACGTACCCGGGCACGAGCAGCAGCGAGGCATCGAGGGGCGAGAGGCCACGGGGACCCTGGAGGTACATGATCACGAGGAACAGCACCGCGTAATTGGCGAGGCCCTGGAGGAGCGACGCGAGGAGCGACGGCGACATCGTCGGAATGCGAAAGAGGGAGAGCCGTACCATCGGCTCTGCCTGGGCGCGCTCGATGAAGACGAAGGCGACCAGGCATGCGACCCCACCGATCAAGAAGCCGAGGATCGAGACGTCGAACTGGCTCGTTGCGAGGTTCGTGACTGCCCACAGCACTCCGAAGAGGCCGAGCCCTGCAGCGATCATGCCCGGAAGGTCGATCCGATGGCGCTCCCGCCCGCCACGGTCGTGGAGGACCCGCAGGGCCAGCAAGGTTGCCGCGATCCCGATCGGCACGTTGATCCAGAAGATCCATCGCCAGGAGATGTACGTGACGATCAGGCCGCCGAGCACGATCCCGAGGACCGCGCCCACGCTCCAACCGATGCCGTTGAACCCGTACGCACGGCCGCGGCGCTCCGGTGGGAACAGGTCGGCGATGACCGCGCCGGAGTTCGCGCTGACGAGTGCGCCGCCGATGCCCTGGAGCACCCTGAAGGCGATGATCGAACCCTCGTTCCATGAGATGGCGCACAGGGCCGAGCCGAGGATGAACACGACGAACCCGACCTCGTACATCCGGACCCTGCCGAACATGTCGCCGAGACGTCCCACTTGCGAGGCCAGCACGGTCACCACCAGCAGGTATCCGATGATGATCCAGATCACCGACGCGAGCGCGACATGCAAGCCGCGCTCGATCTCGGGAAGCGCGAGCACCACGATCGTGGTGTCCACTGCGGTGATCAGCACGCCCGTCATGACGACCGCCAGCGCCAAGTTGGTGCGACCCCGTGCAGCAGTACGCCCACCGGATGGATCCGCGCCACTACCCACGTGCTCGCTCATTTCATCGTCCCTGTCACGGTCCCTGTCACGCTGCGACCCGCTCCGGCCACGACCAGCACACCTACGACCAGCACACCTTCTGGATCGATCACCTCCGGCGTACCGATGGATGGATCGCCCTACGTCACAGCGACTGAGCGCCGGCCTGGGACGGCATGCCGGACGCCATCCGGGACTCCTCCGTACAGGGCCCTCACCCGGTCACTGAGGGCGCCATGGGGCGGAGCCGGCTCGAGGCCGCCCGAATTTCCGACGCTCATCTCCTCGATCCTCCGGCCGTTCCGGTGGACATGCGCAGCACGACCTTCTGGAGGCAAGGCGCCCCGCTCGGCCCCGAAGCTCAGGCTGAGCCAGCAAGCCCCACCGTCCGAGAGTACCCGGAGCAGCACTCGCAGAGGTAGGCACCTGGCCGCGTTGCGTGCGAGCGAGCGTGCGAGCGAGCGTGCGAGCGAGCCGCACCGTAATCGTGCACACAGTGCACATTCCACAGGGAGGTTCGCAGCTCGACGCGCATGGGCATGACGCCGCGCGAGGCCGCCCGGAACAGAAGAAACGTGCGGTGGACCGCGCACTGCGCAGCGCAGCGCTCCGCCTCGTGAGTGCGCGCGGCCTCCACGACATCACCGTCGAGGACATCGCGAAGGCAGCGGGCGTGTCGAAACGCACGTTCTCCAACCACTTCTCGTGCAACGAAGATGCGCTGGTCGGTCCAGGCCGTGAGCTCGGCGAGCACATCGCCGACGAGCTCGCGCGGCGCCCCGCACAGGAGTCCACGCTCGACGCCCTGCACGCCGTGCTGGGAGAGACCGTTGCCGCCGCGGAGCGCTCGCCTCAACGCCTCGCCGACCGGGCTGCTCGGATCCAGCTCGTGCGGACGTATCGCGACGTGCTGCTTCCGCGACAGCTCGCGGCCATCGCCGACCTCGAGCGCGCGATCGTCGCCGGGGTCACTCGTCATACCGATACCGACACCCATGCCGGCGGCGACGCCAACATCTCCGGATTGTTCCCTCCCGTGGCTGCCGCGACTGGCGTCGCGATGGTCCGGGTCGCCTTCAACCGCTGGAGGCAACGGGGCGGCGAGACGCCTCTTTCACTGCTGGTCGACCAGGCGTTCGATGAGCTGGCCAACGTGCTCGTCGGTCCTCTGGTTCGCCCGCGCGCTCGCCGTCCCGACCGCGGCTCGGCGTCCGCGCCACGCCGCGCCAAGCCGCGGCTCGCTGCCGCCCGCCGAGGACCCTCATCGGCAATGATTCGGGTGCGGCGTTCCAGGAGTGACTACGCAGCCAGCGGGATGATGCCCCCGTGGTAGCGCGACTCGTGGACGCGGTGGCGTTCGTGGTCCAGGTGGAAGCGCCAGTAGTCGTCGAAGTCGCCGTTCGC
>JAKAQM010000056.1 GCA_021822565.1 Actinomycetes bacterium
CCCCGGCAGGCGGAGCTCGCTCGCCATCGTCTCTGGAGTCCGGACGTGCCAGTCGATGATGGAGTCTCGGAAACCGGGCGCGTGAGCCTCCATGTGGTCGATCATGGCCTCGGCGAACGTATCGCGATGCAAGGTCCAGCCGCCTTGGACTGTTGCCGGCGCGCATGGGCAGGCAAGATAAACGGTGTGGCGCCCCGGTGGAGCGAGCTCGGGATCGAGTGCGCTCGGCGTGAAGGCGTAGGTTGGCGGCTCCCGAGGCACCAGCCGGGCTTGGGCCTCAGCGAAGGCTTGGGCGAGCTCAGCGATCGTGCCGACGTGGCTCTGCAGGCCATTCCAGTCGCCGGCGACCGCACCGGGGTATGCGGGCAGCACGGTGGTGGCGACATGCACGACGAGCTGCACGGCGTTGCCGGCATGCGCGGCGCGGAGCCCCTCGACCACCGGTCCGCTCGGTGCCGGCTCTACGAGGTCGAACGCCGCGTGGGGATGGATGGCAGCCAGCACCGCGTCGGCCCGGTAGCGAACCCCGTCAGCGCTGCGTACGCCGCTCACTGCTCCCGCGCGGGTCTCGATGGCCACGACGGAGCAACCCGTGACCAGCTGCCCGCCATATAAGTTGAGCCGGCGCACCAGCGCGTCGGCGAGCGCCTGGGAGCCGCCGATCGCGTGCCACTGGCCGAAGCGGTGATAGGCGGCCTGCCAGATAGCGAAATACGCCCCTCCGGCCGCGTCCGGGCCGACCGAGGCATGGGCAGCGAACGCGGCGACCGGGGCCCGAACACGCTCGGTGGCGAACAGACTGGAGAGGAGCGAGCCGTACGGGGCCGTCGTCGCCGCGACCATAGCCGTGGGGCCCCCGATTCGGCGAAGCGCACGGAGACTGGCGAAGGTCGCCGGCAGGGCAGTGCGAGGTCCTCCCGCCTCGAGAAACCCGACTGCAGCATCGACCGTCGGCACCGCCCAGTCCATCCACGCCCCATAGCGGGCCGCCTCGGCGGGGTCGTCCTTGGCGAGGGCTGCGATCGTCGCGTCGATCGAGCGGAAGAACCGAAGCGGCGCCTGGCCCGGTGCAACGCCGAGCGCGAACGGGTCCATCTCGACGTAGTGCAGTCCCGCCCCGGAAAGATCGAGCTCCTCGGGGATGCTCGTCATGTTGATGATGTTGTGGGCTGCCGAGTGGGTGTCGAAGCGGAAGCCCGGGATCGTCTCTTCGGTGCGCGATCCTCCACCCGCGACCTCCGCGGCTTCGAGGACCGTCACCGCCACCCCGGCACGCGCCAGGTAGCAGGCGGCGACGAGCCCGTTGTGACCCCCGCCGACGACCACCACCTCCCGCTCAGCGTGCACGACGGACCCGCCCAAGCACACGGACATCGGCGGCTCCCTGCCGGTTCAATGGCCCCACCTCACCAGCCTGCTCGATCACCGCGCAGAAACTGTCGTTGTCCCACGAGATACCCCCGCGCCATCTGCAACACCGGGCGCCGCTGGCAGTCCTTCTCCCTCTTGAGGATCAAGATCACCTCGATCCTCGTCACCCCGCCCCTGCCTCTGCTCGCCCACGCGCCGTCGTCCTCACGCGCGACCCTCCGTCGGTTCAGGTGCCTCTGCCCGAGCCCTTTGGCCTGCGAAGCTGGCGGGCTCGGCGGCGAAGCGTTCGGCGCAGCGGTCCGAGCAGAAGAAGAACCGCCGGCCCTCGCAGCTGTCCGTCGCGGGTGCGTTGGCTCGCTCGACCTGCATGCCGCACACGGGGTCGATGGCGTAGCCGGCCCCGCCGCCCAGGCGTTCACGGTTTCGGTAGGCCCAGTAGAGCCCGGCGAAGACGACCAGGAACACGACGTTCAACACGGTGGTGTAGTCGATCGAGAAGTGCTCGGGCACGACCCGCAGCGGCCGGACGGTCGGCACGATACCCGCCGCGGTGAAGATCGCCTCGGTGGCAAGGCCAGCCGCGGCCATGACCGCCCAGAACACCGCGAGCAGGCGCAGGGCCAGGTGCCCGCCGTAGAACTTGCGGTAGATCAGCAGCAGTGGCATGGCGATCAGGTCGGCGAAGACGAAGCTCACCGCCCCGCCGAAGCTGATCCCTCCGTGCCAGAGCGCTGCGGCCAAGGGAACGTTGCCGATCGAGCAGACGAAGCTGATGATGGCGATGAACGGGCCGACCACCGCGTTCTCTACCTGGGTCCACGCACCGTGGCCTTGGAGAAACACGGCGTTCCACACGCCGGCGGGGACGAGGGCGGCGAGGAACCCGGCGATCAGGTAGCCGACGAGCATCTCTCGGCGCAGCATGGTGAGATCGGCCATGGTGTAGCTCGCCGCGTCCGCCCAGCCGGACCGAGAGCGCAGACGCTGTGACCATGGTTGGTGCTGCAGGGCCTCGGCTTGCTCGTCGTTGCCGTCGATGGTGGCGGCGGACAGGCGGGACCGGGCCGCCTCGACTCGCCGACCGGTGAGCACGAGGGCACCGGCGAGTGCCAGCAATACGATCATGATCGCCCCGCCGACGAACTCCGCGGCGGCGAACTGCCATCCGATCAGCACCACCAGCACGATGCCGAGCTCGACCACCAAGTTGGTGGAGGCGAACATGAACACCATGGCAGCGACGAAATCCGCCCCCTTGGCGACAAGGGACTTCGCCATCGCGGTCGCCGCGTACGAGCACGACGAGGACACCATTCCATAGCCCGAGGCCCGGACGATCGACGCCGGGCGGTGGTTGCCGAGCTTGGCCTGCATCGCCTGGCGGGACACGAACGCCTGCACCGCCCCCGACAGACCGAAGCCGAGCACCAGCGCCCAGGCGGTCTCCCAGAACATGAAGAACGCCTCCTCGAGTCCTCGGCCGACGTCGCCGAGCGCGGACTGCCCGGTGACCGACAGGAACTGGTTCACGTCGGCTTCCCCGGGTGCGGGGAGGCCGGGCGGCGGCGCAGGATCCCGACCAACTCGCGGACGACCGAGCGCAAACGCCCAAGCGGCCCGGTGCCACAGCCCGGGATCTCCTCGGGTCCAGGCAGCGGGCAGGACACTCCGTCTCGGGCGCTCACCGAGGACCCCTCTTGGCTCGTGCTGTCGGCGCTGCTGGCCCGGTTGGCGGCGCCAGGGGCTCGGCGTGGTAGCGGAAGTC
Organism: Actinomycetes bacterium; assembly: GCA_021822565.1. Classification (GTDB taxonomy): domain Bacteria; phylum Actinomycetota; class Acidimicrobiia; order Acidimicrobiales; family RAAP-2; genus JAJYVT01. The sequence continues at coordinate 3,137 of JAKAQM010000056.1, forward strand.
GGTGAGCGCGGAGCTGTAGGGCAGCGCTTCGAGTAGTTCGGCGATCTTGTCCTGCCCGCTGCCCTGGCGGATGGCGTCTGACACGCAGGTCTCGAGGTGGTTGGCCAGCAGCACGCGGTTCGCCTTCTCGAGCGACGCCTGCACCGCCCCCACCTGCTTCATCACCTCAGGGCAGTACTCCTCGCGCTCCACCATGGCAATCACCGCGTCGAGATGCCCGCGCACCGTTTTCAACCGCAGCAGCACGTCGCGCTTGTACCGATCGATCATCTTCCTCACCTCTACTTCTAAGCCTACCCCCCCTGGGGAGGGGTAGAGGATCGGCAGGAGGGGCCAACGACGCATGAGCTGTCGGCTGCCGGTCGGCGCGTCCGCGTCCGGGCCTCCCGCGGCTCTCGGTGCCGATCGACGTGATCAGCGGGTGGTCGTTTGGCTTATCCGGCCGGCATGCTCGACGATGCCGCAGTAGCAGGCGTCGCCGGTGGCGAGCTGGTCGGCGCGGTCCTTCAAGGCGACGAGCTCGGCGCGTAGGCGTACCAGCTCGCCGATGCGACGGTCGATGTCAGACAGCTGGGCAGCGAGGACCGAGAGCACGTAGCCACACGGACGCTCGCCGCGTTCTTTGAACGCCAAGATCTCGCCAATCTCGTCGAGGGAGAGCCCGAGGCGTTGGGCGGTCTTGATGAACGCCAGGCGGGACTCGTCCTCGGGGCCGTAGTCGCGATATCCCGAGGGCAGGCGCGCTGGGTCGGGAAGCAGGCCCCGGGCCTCGTAGAAGCGGATCGTCTTCGGGTTCACCCCGAGCCGGTCTGCGAGCTCGCCGATGCGCATCAGGCGACCGGGTCGTAGCCGATCTCGGCCAGCGCCGAGCGCAGGTTGGCCTCGTTCAGCGTCAGCTCGTCGTAGCTGATTTTCACCTGGTTGGTCTCGGCGTCAGGGGTGACCCGCAGTACGCCGCTCAGCCGTGACAACGCGGTAGCCATGGTGTGCTCGCAGCTCTCGCAGTGGATCTCTTGCACCGTGATCGTCGTGGTCTGGGCCATGGCCCACCTCCTCGGTCTCTCCCGACCTTCACCATAGCCTTCCCCTTACTGGAAGGTCAAGAGGCCAGGCCGATCCTGAGGCCCTATCGGTTCGCCGCCGAGAGACCGTCTCCAACTTTCCCTTGACATTCCATCTGAGTGGAAGGCATACGGTGGCCGCAGGAGGTGAGCCACCATGGCAACCACACTCGACGAGCAGAACAGCAAGGCCCCCGGAGTCCCCGGTGAGGCGACCGGTACCGAAGAGGGCTGGCTGGCCGACCGGGTGCGCACCGGCGAAGACGGAGCGGCTCGGCTGCAGGTGAAGCTCGGCAACCTGCACTGCAGCTTCTGCGTCTCGACCATCGAGAAAGCCGTCGGGCGCCTGGAGGGAGTCGACGCGGTCTCGGTGTCGTTGGCTCACGAGGAGGGACTGGTCACCTTCCACCCCGAGGCTGTCGGACCGCAAGCCATCGTCGACACGCTGCGTGCGGTCGGTTACTCGGTGCGCGACCCGAGGAAGGTCGGGCTGTTCGAGGAGGAGCAGGCTGAGCTGCACGCCGAGCGGGACCGCTTCCAAGTCGGTCTCGCCCTGACCACTGTAACCCTCGGACTGATGATCTTCTTCTGGGTGACCGGGCATCCCCTGTCGGTCACCTGGGGCGAGCGCCTGTTCGCATATGGGCCGTGGCTGATCCTCGGCATGGCCGTCTCGATGACCTTCGTGGTGGGCCGGCCGATCCTGAAGATGGCGGTGTCGAGCGCCCGACGGCGGATCTTCAACCAGCACGTGCTGCTCGAAGCCGGCGCCTTCGGCGGCCTGATCGGCGGACTGCTCGGGCTGTTCGTCGCACCCAAGGTGTTCCCGCCCGGGGACTTCCTCTCGGTGTCGGTGTTCATCACCACCTACCACCTGCTCTCCGGTTACGTGTCCTCGCTCGTGCGCTCGTCGTCGTCGGCCGCGGTGCGCCGCCTGCTCGACCTGCAACCCGACACCGCCCGGGTGATCCGCGACGGTGTCGAGGTCGAGGTGTCCGTCGGCGAGGTGTCCCTCGGCGAGCAGATCCGAGTACGCCCCGGCGAGCGGGTCCCCCTTGACGGCACGGTCGTCTCGGGGAGCTCGGCCATCGACGAGTCGATGGTGACCGGCGAGCCAATCCCTGCCGACAAGACCGCCGGCGACGAGGTCATCGGCGGGTCGGTCAACGCCACCGGGGTGCTCGTGGTCGAGGTGACCAAGGTCGGAGAGGACACCTTCTTGGCCCAGGTCGCCCGCCACATCGAAGAGGGCCGCGCCCTCAAGCCCGGCATCATCGTGCTCGTCGACCAGGTCTTGAAGATCTTCGTGCCCGTCGTCCTCGCCGCCGCTGGACTGTCACTTCTCGTCTGGACGCTCGGTGACTGGGCCTCGACCGGGCAGGTCGACCTCTCCCGGGGGATCTTCGCGGCATTGGCCGCGCTGGTGATGGGCTATCCCTGCGCTTTGGGCATGTCCACGCCACTCGCGATGATGCGCGGCGGGGGCATGGCCGCCGAGAGCGGGATCTTGATGCGCTCGGGTGAGGCCTTCCAGGTCTTCGGCGACATCGACACCGCGGTGCTCGACAAGACCGGCACGCTCACCGCCGGCAGGCCGAGCGTCGTGGACATCGTGACCGCCGGCACGACTACCGAAGACGACCTGCTGGCAATCGCCGCCGCGGTCGAGATCTCCTCCGAGCATCCCCTCGCCCGAGCCGTGGTGGCCGCCGCCGACCAACGCCACCTCGAGATCCCTGACGCCACCGGGTTCTCCTCCATCACCGGCCAAGGCGTCACCGCGAAGATCGCCGGAGAGAGCGTGGCCGTCGGCAAGCCGGACTGGGTGGCGGCTCACGGCGCCGAGCTGGCACCCTTGGCCGATCGCATCGAAGCGATGCAGGGGACCGCCCAGACCGTCGTCGCCGTCGCCCGTGACGGCAAGCTCGCTGGCCTGGTCGGCATCGCCGATGCGATCAAGTCCGATGCGGCCGAGGCTGTCGCCCGGCTACGAGCCGCGAGGATCACCCCGGTGATGGTGACCGGCGACAACCTGGCCACCGCACGAGCCGTAGCGGCCGAGGTCGGCATCGACGCGGTCCACGCCGGCATGCTCCCCGACCAGAAGGCCCAGATCATCCGGGACCTGCAAGGCCAAGGGCACCGGGTGGTGATGGTCGGCGAAGGCATCAACGACGCGCCCGCGCTCACCCAAGCCGACATCGGCATCGCCATGGGGGCGGGCACCGACATCGCCATCGAATCCGCCGACGTCGTCCTCGTCGGAAACCGCCTCACCGCCGTCGCCGAGGCCCGAGACATAGGCGCCAACAGCTACCGGAAGACCAAGCAGAACCTCGCCATCGCCTTCACCTTCAACGGGATCGGCGTGCCGCTAGCGATCACCGGGCTCGTCCAGCCCGCCTGGGCGATGATCGCCATGATCTCCTCGGTCTCCCTCGTCCTCGCCAACTCCTTCGCCACCCGCCTCTCCGCCGGGCTCGCCAAAGACATCGCCGGGTTCCTCACCCGCTCAGCGGTGTCCGCTCTCCGCCAACTCACCCCGACCGGGTCGCGACACTGGGCGCTCACCGCCCGGGCAGGAGCGATCCTCGCGGTCGTCGCCGTGGCGCTTGGCGTCGGTGTCGGTTTCGTCGTCGCCCTTGGCGCACCGGTGGTCGGAGGGCTGTGAGCCGGGACGCACGTCGAGAGCAGACCTACGCGTGCCTTCTGAACCCGCCGTGACTCGAACCGTCCCTTGCGGCCCCTGTCGACCGGCAACGCCAGCGGCGCACCGACGAGCAGGGCGACAGCAATCAATAGGGACATTGACCAGCATCACCCAGCGCCATGACCCGATGTCGATGAGAGGCCCACTGAGGAGAACGCCGAGTAGCCCGCCGGCGCCGGGCATCGCCGCGTAGACGACCATGGCCCGGTGCCGACGGGGACCGTCAGGGAAGGTTCGACTGACAAGCACCATGGTGATCGGCGAGGCGAGGGCGGCGCCCATACACTGCGCGGCGTGCCGCGATCAGCCAGGCCCGGTCGGTGGCCAGATCACCAGCGAGGGAGGCGAAGGCGAATACGGCGACCCGATCATGAACAGCCGGCGCGGCCCGTAGCGGCCCCCGAGGCGTCCCCGAGCAACAGCACCCCCAGAGGACCGACACGTAGGCGGTGACGACGCACTCGAGGTTGACCGTCGAGGTAACCATTCACGTCGGTGATGATAGGAGTGAGGGCGTCGATCATGGCCGGCGCATCGTGATCCGCCATAGGCGCCGGGGAAGGCCACCTTCTTCGAAGGCCGTCACGTCTTCGAGCGAGAAGCCCTCCGCGAGCCGGTCGACGAGTGGGCGGTCGAAGAAGTGGACGACGAACCCGCCGTTCTCGTAGAGGTTGTCACCGAGGTCGCGCCCGGCGCCGTAGTGGGCGTCGCCGACGTGGCGGACCGTGTAGATGCACAGTCCGCCGGGGCGGAGCACCCGGTGGACCTCGCCGGCGAGGGCTGCGAGCTCGTCGCTCGTGAGAGCCATGGTGAAGAGCATGTGGGAGTAGCACGCGTCGAAACTGGCGTCGGCGAAGGGCAGTGGCTGGCGGACGTCGTGGGTGAGCGTCGTGAGCCGCCCGCCGAGACCAGCATCCCTGGCGCTGTCGCGGATGCCGGCGAGCGGCCTGGCTGCATAGTCGAGCGCGGTCACGTCGAGACCGGCGCCAAGCAGGCTCAGGGTGTCACGCCCTTGACCCGCACCGAGCTCGAGCACCTTGGACAGGTTCTCGACAGAGAAGCGGCTTGAAGCGTCGCGACCCGCCTCGCTCGGTTCGGTCCCGTACATATGCGGGTTCGCCTGGAGGGTTGCCTCCCAGTGCTGGCGCTGGGCGGCGATGAGCCCACCGGGATCAGGAGTGCTTGACGTTGGGCTCATCGGATCTTCCTCGGAGCGGCGGCGTTGCCCGCCAGGTCCTGGCGGAACATCGACTCGTTGGGATCGGTGCGCAGGAAGCCCTCCAAGCGGGTCTCGAGCTCAGGGAGGTCGATCTCCCCGCGGGCGAAGCGGTCCCGGAGGACGACCATCGGATCCTCGGCCGGCGGAGGTGCCACGACGTCCATCGTGGTAGTCGGTGAAGCACCGAACCCGTATCTGGGCCCCATGGCTCCTCTGTGGTGGGACAGCCGGATCGCGATGAGCACGGCGATGGCCATCATCGGGATCACGAACAGCACGGGCCAGGGGAAGAACCCCCATCCTGTCGGCATCATGACTGCTCTTCTCTGCTTGTGGCGGTGATCGAGACGTTCGGACGGGACACGTCGGAGGCGAGATGCCGGGTGCGTCGGCCCGCTCCGCCGTGGTCTACGAGCGTCTGGGTCTCAGCACCAGGGTCAGGCACGGCCGCCGGCATTGGGCCATGGACGCGGCCACGCTTGGTGTCGACAGGTGCCTCGACTCTCGAGGTGAGCCGCCGGGTGAGCTCACCGGCCGCTGCGGTGCCGTCGGGGCCGACGAGCACCGGCAGGGAGCGATAGCCGAGGGCGATCACCGTGTCATAGGCACGAGGATCGGTGGTGACGTCGTGGGTCTCGACGTCCACGCCGTGCGTCATGAGCGAGTGACGAAGGGCGGAGCACGCGGCGCATCGGCCCTGGCAGTACAGGTGAGCGACGCTCATCGCGGGCTCCGGTCAGCAAGCAGGGCACGTGCCGCGTCGATAGCGGGGCGGAGCGCCTCGCTCGAGGCGCAGTAGTAGATGTAGGCACCTCTGCGCTCGGGGCGCACCAGCCCACGGTCACGAAGCACCCGCAGGTGGTGGGAGACCGCCGGCTGGCGCAGACCGGTGGCTGCTGCGATGGCTCCGACGGGCACGCAGGCGGTGTCGAGCACGGAGAGGATCCGCAGCCGGGTGGGATCCCCGAGCGCCTGGAACACCTCGGCGAGCTCGGCTGCCTCTCCGGTGCCCATCGGGGACTCATGCACCCCGTCGAGCAACTCGGTCTCGCTCTCGGTCGTCGTCACGGTCATCGTTCCTCCATCGACATGGTCAACCTATCTGTATCTCTAGATATTCCGACATATAGGGAAAGCGGTGTGCTGCACACCCCGGCCGGGTCTCCCCAACCGGCTAGGTCCGAAGCGGACATAGTGGTGGCATGTGCAGACGCTGCGGGTGCCTCCGAGCGGGCAAGGACGCGACGCCTCGTGGCGCGCCGGTCCAAGGCAGCCTCGAAGCCGCCGTGCTTGTCGCCTGCGCCGAGGCACCGCGCTACGGCTACGAGATCGCCACCTGGCTCTTCGCCGAGGGCCTCGTCAGCGCCGCGGTGAGCCCCGGAAGGCTCTACGAGACGCTCGGGACGCTCAGCCGGACTGGCGCGCTCGTCGGCGTCGACGAGGAGAGCGACAAGGGCCCCGCCCGGCGCCGCTATCACCTCACCGAGACCGGCCGGGAACGCCTGGCGGCTTGGGCGGCGAGCCTGGAGCGCACCGCGGCAACCCTCGCTCGCCTGCTCTCCCGGATGGCAGCCCTCAACGGTGCTGTCCCGGCCCGCACCGACCACAACCCCGCCGAAGGAGGTGAAATCATGCCCTGCCAATGCCATTGTGGTGGACCTGGGGCTCGCAACGCCGAGTCCCCCACGGCCGCCACCGAACCAGCTAGTGCTCCCCAGCCCGCGCCAGCGCGCAGCGTCGAGGAGCGACTCGAACACGTCGAAACGCTCCTCGAGCGTCTCGTCACCCGCTGAGCCCGTGACCCAGCCCGGGGAAGACCCCTCCGGGCTGGGTCCTGCACCTCCCCCCAACGCGGTATCATCGGGCGATGACGATGGCATCGTCTGATACCCGCAGCAAGCTGGCACCGGCGGTCGCGCTGTTCCGCTCGCTCGCCGATCCCGCCCGTCTCCTCATCGTGCGGCGCCTCGCCCAAGGCGAAGCCCCGGTGGTGGAGCTGACCGCGCAGTGCGGACTCGCGCAGTCCACGGTCTCCGAGCACCTCGCCTGCCTGCGTGACTGCGGCCTGGTCGGCTCGCGACCAGTTGGACGCGCCTCGGTGCACTTCATCGCCCAACCCGCCCTCTTCGACCTTCTCGACGCAGCTCAGGTCCTCCTGGCGGCCACCGGCGAGGCCGTCGCCCTCTGCCCCAGCTACCGAGACGACCAGTGAGCTCCGGGAGTTCACCCCCGCGTTCACCGTCCCTTGCGTGCTCCGCCCCCGACTCGGGCATCGAGCCCGGAGCACACCCGCAGGGAAGTGCCGCGTGGGAGCGTGCCGCGAAAAGGGCGCGGGTGCTGTCCTGGGTCACCCTCGGTTGGCTCGGTATCGAAGCGGGCGTCGCCATCGCAGCAGCACTCGCCGCGGGATCAGTCGCCCTGCTCGGCTTCGGTCTCGACTCGGGCATCGAAGCCCTCGCCAGCATCATCGTCATCTGGCGCCTCACGGGAGCGCGCCGCACCTCGAACAGCGCTGAGCGCCGCGGCCAACGCCTCGTCGCGATCTCCTTCCTGATCCTCGGCCCCTACATCGCCGTCGAGGCACTGATCGACCTCGCGAGTGGCACCCGCCCCGAGACGAGCCTGGTCGGCATCGCTCTCACGGCATTCACCGCGGTCTTCGAGCCCGCGGTCGGCATGGCCAAACGCCGCCTCGGCCGGGCCCTGGGCTCGGGCACCGTCGGCGGCGAAGGAACCCAGAACCTGCTCTGCGCGGCCCAAGCCGCCGCAGTGCTCGCCGGCCTCGTCACCAACACCCTCTTCGGCGCGTGGTGGGTCGACCCAGCCGTCGCGCTCCTCATCGCCGCCATCGCCCTCCGTGAGGGACAACGGGCCTGGCGAGGAGAGCAGTCGAGCTGTGCGTGTGGCTGCGCGCCGGACCCGGTGCCACAGCCGGGGATCTCCTCGCCTGCATGAATCACACGGCACACACGATGCGAAGTCTCGGGCGCTCACCGAGGGCTTGCCTCGACTCTCGCTGCCCGCCCCCCGGGACGACGGATCCAAGGGATCGGCCTGGTAGAGAAAGTCGTGAGAGCCGAACGGTAGGGCAGTGCCTCGAGCAGTTCGGCGATCTTGTCCGACCACCTGCCGTGGCGGATGGCGCCGGACACGCAGGTCTCGACGCGATCGGCACCCCATGGCGATCACCGTGTCGAGATGCCCCCGCACCGCCTTCAGCCACTACAGCACGTCGCGCCTGAATCGATCGATCATCTGGCTCGCCTCTACTTCTCCACCTGCTGCTTACCTACTCCCCTCGGCAGAGTCCAAGACAGGACACGAGCGCTCAGGGTGCCACCCATTCGGGGTGGTCCTGCCAGGCAGGAGGCTGCCGGCGCCGCTTGGGGTCGGTCTCGCGCAGCCACACCAAGAGGACGACCCCTGAGGCGCCGACGAGGGCGACACCGGCCCAGATGGCCGCCGTGATGCCGCCGGCCACGGCGATCCCACCGAGCACGAGAGGCCCGAGCGCGTAGCCGCCGTCACGCCACAGCCGGTAGACGCCGAGGGCGCCGCCCCGCCAGGCCGGATCGGCCGTGTCGCCGACGACGGTGATGAGATTGGGATAGGCGAGAGCCATGCCCACCCCCATGAGCGCCGCTCCGGCGAACCATGCGCCGTGCGCCGAGGTGGCGACGAACAGGGCGAGGCCGCCGGCGATGAGAAACGTCCCGGCGGTGATGGGCAGCTTGCGCCCGACTCGATCGGCCAGCGCTCCGGCGGCCACCTGACCGAGCCCCCACACCCAGGCGTAGACACCGACGAGGAGACCAACCTCGACGAGCGACACCCCCTGGCGAACCAGGTAGAGCGGGAAGAACGCCGCCACCAGGCTGTCAGCGAACTTGTTGATCAGGCCTGCTTGGCACACCGCCAGCATCGAGCGGTCGTGCCAGCTCATGTAGGCGGCGAGCCGGCGGAGCCGCGGTGCCGGGGCGTGGCACCCTGCGGGAGCCTCGACCCTGTCGGTTTGCGCAGGTGCCGAGCGGGCAGCTTGGGCGGCCGACTCCGAGTGGGCGAAGGGGAGCGTCTCTTTGGCCGGGCCGACCGTGATGAGCGCTCCGAGGACGACGACGCCGATGGCCAGCAGGTAGGGGGTGGGGCGCAGCCCGTAGGAGGCGACGAGCAACCCCGCGGCGAAGCCGCCGAGACCGACGCCGATGTAGCCGGCCGACTCGTCGACCCCGACCGCCAGCCCGCGGTTGGTCGGGCCCACCAGGTCGATCTTGGCGGTGACCGACATCGTCCAGGTGAGCGCCTGGTTCACCCCCAAGAACAGGTTGGCCACGATCACCTGCCACCACGCGGTGGCGAAGATGATGACGAGCGCATAGGGCACAGCGAACGCCCAGCCGACGAGCAGGATGCCCTTCCTGCCTCGGCGATCCGACAGACGCCCAGCGACCAGGTTCATCACCGACTTCACCGCCCCGAAGGCGGAGATGAAGCTCACGGTGTAAAGGACCGAGGTGATCCCGAAGGCGTGGCGAGCGAGCGGGGGCAGGGCGACGCGCTCGACGCCGATGGTCATGCCGATCAGAAGCGTGATGGCGGTGAAGATGGAGAACTGCCACCAGTTCTCCCGGAGCCCCAGTCGGTGCCCGGCCGGCGTCTCCTCGCTCACGGGTGGTCGTGGCCGAGGACCGCCCAGGCGTCCCAGCCATCGTCGACGACGACGAGCTGGTGGTAGCCCGCGCGTTCTAAGAGACTGGCGCCGAGCGTGGCGCGGTAGTCGTGGCCGCAGTGCACCGCCAGTGCCATCCCCCGGGGCAGCTCCGCGTTGGAATCTGGGATGTCGTGGGCGGGGATGTTGACACTGCCTGGAATGTGACCGGCGTGCCACTCGGCGGTTTCGCGGACGTCGACGACAGGGAGGAGCTCGTCGGCGTCGAGGCGCTTCGCGAGGGTCGCGGCCGAGATGGTCTCGTAGCTCACGACGTCGCGCCCCGCTGCGCGCCAAGTCTCTATCCCACCTTCGAGGAAACCGACGACGCGGTCGTAGCCGATACGCACGAGCTGGCGGGTGGCTTCGGCCACCTGGGCCCTGCCAGCTCCGTCGCGATCACCCGAGCCCCCCGCGTCTGCCACGAGCACGAGGGGGCGCTCGGGACCGACCAGCCAGCCGACCCAACCCGAGACGTTGCCGTCTGCTCCAGCGGCCACGCTCTTTTCGATGTGGCCGGCTCTGAACGCGCCGGGCGGACGCACGTCGACAACGAGCGCACCCTGGGCGAGCCAGGTGTCCAGTCCATCGATGTCGAGCGGCGGTGGGGTCAGGAGCTCTGGTCCGAGCAAGGGGGCTCCGGCCTGGTTGAGGCTGCGCATGCGGGCGTAGTAGGAGGGGTAGGCCCCCGCGGTCAACGCTCGGATCACGAACTGGCGGGAGGAGCGGGCGGTCGCGAGTGGGTTGGCGGCTCGCTCGGCACCGATCGTGGTCGTCAGCTCGCTCCCCGCTCCGGCGGCACAGAACGAGCCGCCGCCATGGGTCGGGTAGACGACGACGTGGTCGGGGAGCTCGAGGATCTTCTCCTTCAGGGTTCGCTCCAAGTCGTGGGCAAAGCGCCAGGAGAGTGCCGGGCCGAAGAGGTCGGTGCGTGCCGCAGTGCCGACCATGAGCGCTCCACCGGAGAACAGTGCCTGAGGCTCTCCGGCGGGGTCGACGAGGACGTAGGCGACGTGCTCGGGAGTGTGCCCGGGGGTGGCGAGGACCCGCATTCGCCATGAGCCGACTTCGATCTCGTCGCCGTCGCCGAGGCGTTCGTAGGGATAGTGCAACCCGGCATCACCGCTCGCCCCGAGGCGCACACCGGCCGATGCCACGAGCTCGCGCGCACCGGAGACGAAGTCGTTGTGCACATGAGTCTCGAACGCCCAGGAGAGCTCGACCGCCTCGGCAGCGACGACATCGAGGTACTGGCCGATGTCGCGCACCGGGTCGACGACGACCGCCACACCCGACTCGTGTTCGATCACGACATGGGCGGCATTGCCGAGCTCGGCGCTACGAAGCGAGCGGATCTCCATCCCCGTGCTGACCCCTTCTACTCGTGTCCTCATGTGAGTATTTGATTATAGCAGCGCCAATCGAACTCCTCGGCTCCTCGTCGGGATCAACCTGGGCTTCCCCGGCGGTGCTCGACGCTCTGCCGACTGGAGCGTTCCAGCCGGCGAGGGAGCCTGCCCGGGTCGTCACCGACGGCAACCGGCAGCCCGGCCCGACGCCACTCGGGGAAGCCGTCCTCCATCCGCTCGGCGACAAACCCCGCGCGACGCAGAGCACGCACCGCTGCCGGAGCGAACACGCAGTACGGCCCGCGGCAGTAGGCCACGACGTCAATGTCAGCGGGCAGCTGCCCGATCGCCTCCGGAAGCTCGTCGAGCGGCACCGAGCGCGCCCCGGGGATATGCCCGGCGCGATACTCACCCACCGGGCGCACGTCGAGCACGGTCACAGCGCCCGCCCGGATCCGTCGAAGCAGCTCGTCGCGTCCCATGACCTCGAGGTCCTCGACCGGACCGAGATAGGCACCGGCCAAACGGCCGAGATCGTCACGGTCTGCTGCAGCCACCGTACGCAGCGCCGACCACAGCTCTTCGACCTCCACCCCGGCAAGGCGGTAGTAGATCCTCGTGCCATCGCGGCGTGAGCGCACCAGCCCGGCGCGAGCCAAGGCACGCAGATGATGGGAGGCGTTGGCCATGCTCTGGCCGATCTCAACTGCCACCTCGTCGACGGAGCGCTCGCCTTGTGCCAACAGGTCCACGATCTCGACCCGGCGCCCCGCCGACAGCGCCCCCGCCACCTCAGCCAGCGCGTCGAACAGCGCCGCCTTGGCTTCCCGGGTGCCAGGACCGCCCGAGCCCACGGCCGCCTCAACTGCTCTCATGAGTACTTGAGTCTAGTGCCGACGCGACGGGCTCACCTGAGACGCTCAGACGGCACGCACCTGGGGGAGACTTCCTCGAACTGTCTGCATTCGCCCGCACAGGGGATCCTGAGCAAGCCCCGAGAAACACTTCGAGAAGCGCGCATCTCCGACGCCGGCTGAAGCGTCAGGCCTCTGGTCGGGCGTCCACACCCCTGCGCCAGGTTCGCGCCAGCGGTCCGCGGGCCGACCTCTGAACTTCAGACCGCTCGGTTCCAAGCCAGCCAACGCCGAGGCGTGTCCCAGGGACGTCAGTCTCGTTTCGGTGCTTCGGCGTCCTCCTCCACGGCGGCGTCGCCATCGGCGAAGCTGTCCCCATGGAGCCCGGTACTGTCGAGCCCGTCGTCACCGTCTTCCGCTCGCGCCTGCGTGACAACGCCGAGACGAATGGCTACGCCGAGCTCGCCACAGCGATGGAGGCCCGTGCCCGCCAGATGCCCGGGTTCGCCGACTTCAAGACCTTCGTCGCCGCCGACGGAGAACGGGTGTCGTTGGTCACCTTCGACACCATCGCCCACCACCAAGCTTGGCGTGACGACCCCGAGCACCGATCGGCCCAGCAACGCGGCCGCGAAGACTTCTATCTCGAGTACACGATCTCGGTCTGCTCCGAGCTCTGGAGCCGGCACTTCGACACTACCGATGGGCGCGGCCCCGAGGGTGAGTCGTGATGCGGGTGTTCTTGGCCGGAGCAACCGGGGTCATCGGCACCCGGCTGTTGGCGCTGCTCCATGGCGCCGGCCACGAGGTGGCCGGCGTGGCCCGCTCGCCCGGCAAGGCTTCTGCGATCGCGGCCCTCGGTGCCGTGCCGGTCGTCTGTGACGTGTTCGACGCAGGCGCGCTCGTCGACGCCGTCGTCGGCTTCGCCCCGGACCCCGTCATGCACCAGCTCACCGATCTCCCCGACCAACTCGACGAGATCGCCGGCTACGCGTCATCCAACAACCGGATCCGTACCGAAGGGACCCGCAACCTGCTCGCCGCCGGCGCCGCGGCCGGCACGCGTCGCTTCCTCGCGCAGAGCATCGCCTGGACGCCGCCGGGAAGTGGCGACGCAGTGGCCGAGCACGAGCGTCTCGTCCTCGATGCCGGAGGTGTCGTCGTCCGCTACGGCCAGCTCTACGGCCCGGGGACCTACTACCCCGACGGGCTTCCAACGCCGCCGCGGATCCACGTCGAGGGTGCCGCCCGGCGCACCATGGCGCTCCTCGACGCGCCAAGCGGGATCGTCGTCCTCACCGACGAGAACGAGCCGTGAGGAACCGACAGATGAGGACAGGGATGCTGCGGGACCACGGCATTCAGGGGCCCATCACCCACCCGAGAACCACCCCCTCCGAGACCAGCCCAACTTCGAGCCCATCTCGGCGAGTAGGGCACTGCCCCATGCTGCGGTAGGGCTGCGTAGGGCAGACCGGGACACGAGAGCCGCCTTCGATACGAGCGACCGCGAAACCCCAGCGTGCGGCCCATGCGACGCCGAGATCGGCTGCGTAGGGCTGCGTAGGGCAGGGTGATCAGGAGTCGATAAACGAGTCCATAAACCCTGTGGACAACCCCATGGAAATGCCACCAAACAGCACGAAAGCCCAGGACGGTCAGCCCGAAAGGCGCGAAGATCCAAAACTTGCGGTGGAGGTGAATGGACTCGAACACACGGCCCCTACATTGCGAACATGGCGGCGTTCGCGCTGAGTAGGCACCGCCTACGCATGCCCTGGGCACGCATAGGCAGCTCGCCTTCGAGGTCGACCGTCTCCCGCGAACCGCCAGCGTGCCGGCCGTCTCCGAAGTGCCCACCCTGCATAGGCAGCGTAGGCAGAAGTTGATCAACGCCCGAGAAAAAACGCCCGAGAAACTCGATCTTCGAGTGGAGGCCAAACGCGAACCCGCTGGTGACGGCGTTGTGCATAGGCAGAAGGGCGCGAAGAACCAGACTTAATGGTGGCGGGGGCACCATGTGAACCTCCGCCTGCTTGGTTACGAGCCTGACGGGTTACCCCGGAGCCCGGGAACATCACGATTGTGGGACGCACGCGGAGTATGACGGGCCAGCCGGAAGGCTGCAACGTGCCATGAAGGTGAGACCTGTGACCTCCGGTCAGCGAGTTCCGAGCAGTCGGCCCCTGTGTTCGTCCCGTATCACTCGACAGGCCTACGGGCCGGCCGGCATCGTCGCCCCCAGGTAGCTCAGGTCCCCGAAAGGTGCACCGATGGTGGTCGGGAACGGCTCGACCCGCACGTCGGCGCCGGTGTAGGGGGCGTCGACCATGACCGCCTGGCCGCCTTCGGTGCCGACGTACAGCCCGACGTGGTCGACCGCGCTGTCGCTGGTGCCGAAGAAGACGAGATCGCCGGGCTGGAGCGGCTGGCCGG
>JAKAQM010000205.1 GCA_021822565.1 Actinomycetes bacterium
CAGGGCTCGACGGGCGCGGCCAACGATCTCGCGTCCGCGACCGATCTCGCGATCAAGATGGTGCGCGAGTTCGGACTGTCCAAGGAGCTGGGTCCCATCGGCTACCCCGAAGGGGGGTCGGTCTTCCTGGGCGGTGGCGGCCCCGGGCTGTCGAGCCGGCCCTTTGCAGAGGAGACCCAGGCCAAGATCGACGAGCAGGTGGCGGCGCTCCTCTCCCAGGCCGAGCAACGGGCGGTCGACATCCTGCGCCAGCACCGCGCACAGCTCCGCCAGCTCGCCGACCTGTTGCTCACCGAAGAGACGGTGGACGGTTCCGAGGTCTACAAGATCGCCGGGGTTCCCCAGCCCTCGACGCCGGAGAGCGCTCCGGGCCTCGAGCCCGTGAAGGTGCCGGCCGGCAAGGGGTCCGCCGTGCCGGCGGACGCTCCGGCAGCGACCTCGATGGTGGTCGACAGAGACCTTCGCGCCTAGGAGCGCCCGGGTGCGCACCGGCACCCCGCGGTGGCGCCGTTGCCGGTGATCCCCTCGTCGTGGCGCAAGGATGTCGTGGTGCTCTCGGTCCCGCGCCGATGGTCCGACCTCGACCCCGCCTGGATGAGCGCCGCCCTCAGCCGGTGGTACCCCGGGATCGTGGTCCGGGACCTCGAGGTCGGCGCCGTGGGGGAGGGCACGAACGCCACGGCACGCGTGGCGCTGTCGCTGGCCGGCGCCGGCGGCCCGTCCTCCGTGTTCGTGAAGGGGCCGGGGAGGCCCCTGCACCGCATGGCGTTGCTCGCCCTCGGGGCGCTGTGGACCGAGGCACGCCTGGCGGACGCCGGCGCGAGCTTCCCTCTCGCCCATCCCGCCTTCCTCGCGGGTGGCGTGGACCGGCGCCGTGCCGCCTGCGTGGTGGTGACCGAGGACGTGGTGGCCGCAGGGGGGGTTCCCTGCGACGCCCGGACGCCGCTCTCGGTCGATGCCGTCCGCAGCGGGCTCCAGGGTCTCGCCGCGCTGCACGCGTCGTACTGGGAGCGGCCCATACCCCCGACGCTCGGGTGCTTGGGGCATTGGCGCCTCGGGCCGGTCTCGGGCGCGATCTCGGTCGTGAGCCTTTCGCGGGGCCTTCGGCTGGCCAGCGAGCGCCTGGCGGGGGAGTGGCACCTACCCCGAGGCGCCGACGCGAGCACGCTCTCGCACCAGTTCCGGCGCAGCGCCGCGATCGCGGCGTCAGGGCCCCGTACCGTCCTGCACGGCGATCCTCACCTGGGCAATGCCTACATCGCAGCCGACGGGCGCACCGGGCTCTTCGACTGGCAACTCACGCGTCTCGGCCATTGGTCCCACGACGTGGGCTACTTCGTCGTGAGCGCGCTCGGGGTCGAGGACCGGCGCCGACACGAGCGCGAGCTTCTCGGCTCCTACCTCGACGCCCTCGGCCGTGGTGGGGTGCGACCGCCCTCGCCGGTGTCGGCGTGGGAGCGGTACCGCGGCACGCCGGCGTTCGGCCTCGCGACGTGGCTGCACACCCTCTCCTTCGGCTCGCTCCAGAGCACCGACGTGTGCATGGCGACGATTGGCAGGTTCGCCGCCGCCTACGAGGATCTCGAGACGGGCCGAGCCGACGTCGCCGCTCCCTGAGCCGCCGCCGGTGCGCGCACCGTCAGCGGCCAGGCTCGCCGACCGCGCCTCGCCGACCGGCCTTCGCCGACCGCGCCTCGCCGACCAAGCTTCGCCGGGTGGTGGATACTGGCCGGCATGGACCTCACCGATCTCGACCGAGACCCGCTGCGCCAGCTCGACGAGTGGTTCGAGGCGGCGCGTGCCGCCGGGGACCCGATGCCCGAGGCGATGTGCCTCGCGACGGCGAGCCGTGACGGCGAGCCCTCGGCACGCTACGTGCTCATGCGCGGGAGGGACGAGGGCGTGGTGTTCTTCACCGACTACGGGAGCGAGAAGGCCAGGGACATCGAGCAGAACCCGAAGGCGGCGGTGGTGCTCCACTGGTACGTGCCGGTGCACCGGCAGGTGCGGATCAGCGGGACGGTCGTCGAGACCACCGCAGAGGAGTCCGACCGCTACTGGACGAGCCGCCCCGCGGGGTCGCGGCGCAGTGCGGTCGCCTCGCACCAGAGCTCGGTCGTCGCGACGAGGGACGAGCTCGAGGCCGCGGTGGCAGCGCTGGGGAGCTCGGAGCCGGAACGGCCGGAACGCTGGGGCGGCTACCGCATCATCCCCTCTGCAGTCGAATTCTGGGAGGAGCAGCCGTTCCGCCTGCACGACCGCATCCGGTTCCTGCGAGAGGGGGGCGGTTGGCGCGCCGAGCGTCTGGCGCCATGACGAGGGCGCCGCTGTGCCGTGAGTGCCGCAGCGGCGCATCAGGATCGAGCCGCGCCGCCCTGCCCCGCCGCGCGCACCTCGGCCTCGGCGCGTGAGAGCGGGTCGTCGCCCTCGATCATGGCGTCGATCAGCGCTTTGGTGGGAGACCCCGCGGCCAGCTCCTCTTGGAAGCGCCGGGCGAACGCGCCGCTCGAGATGTCCTCGAGCGTGTCGGCGAACCGCCGTCGCAGCGCCTCCTGGTCGACGTCGGCCAGCCGGAGGAAGCCCCCGAAGGCTGCCGAGTGGCCATGAAGCCGCACGCCGGGGAAGAACCCGCGCTCGGCGAAGGCGTCCCAGGTCGCGCCCATCTCCCCGGACAGGTACAGCTCGAGGACGAGCGCGTCGGGAGGAAGGCCTCGTGCAGCACCGACCTCGAACGCCGAGAGCACCGCCGCGCCGAGCAGCGGTCCCACGGTCTGCTCGACGTAGAGATCGAGCACCGCCTCGTCGGCCGCGGAGACGTGCAGGGCGCCCGAGCGCAGCGTGCCGAAGCCCGACGCGAGCGCGAGCAGCCGGCGCTGGGCGTCACCCGTCGCATCCTGGTCGACGGACACGTAGCTGTAGAAGCCCTTCCCCTGGGTGTAGAGCGCTCGGATCCGTGCGCCGATCATGCGCGGCGCGAGCAGTACGACGTCGACGTCGTCGGGGAGCTTCACGAGGTCGAAGGCGAGCGGGTACCCCGACGAGAAGCACACGAGGGCTCCAGGTGCAGGCCGCAGCGAATTGGCGGGGGAGAGCATGTCGGTCACGACTTCGTCGGGAAGCGCGAACCACACCACGTCGCCGCCCGCCAGCGCGTCCGCGAGGTCAAGCACCTCGAAGCCGTCCTCACTGGCCTGTCGGGCATCGGCGTCCTGACGGCTGCCCACCACCACCTCGAGGCCGCTGTCGCGCAGGTTCAGGGCGGCCGGGCGCCCGAGGTTCCCGTACCCGAGGACGGCGATCTGCTGGCCCTCGAGGGCGCTCCGATCTGCGTCGCTCTCGTGGAACCAGGTGGGCATGGGGGCTCTTCTCCTTCCGGCTCGGACGTCTGCCCGCCGACCGGTCGGGCCGACTGGGCATGGCATCACCGTTCCTAAACACTCAGCGGAACTGAGTCCCGCCTTGTGGGTGACCCCGAACGGTCTTGAGCCACCTGGTCCACCGGGGTAGTCCGTTCAGCCGGTCGGGTCTTGCGCCGCAGGTGCGACTGCCCTCTGGCCCCATGGGTCCCGGTGTCCCTCATTCGCTGCTCGGACAGGACCGCCGGTTTCCCGGTGGCCGTGGGCCGCACGACCGGGC
>JAKAQM010000206.1 GCA_021822565.1 Actinomycetes bacterium
CCCACTGGCGACGGAGCGGCTCGGGCGAACCCAGCACAACCCGTGCCCACGGCTCTTGTCCTCGCGCCATGAGAGACAGCACGGGGGAGGCTGGAAGCCCCGTCCGTAAGGGCGGGGAGGATGTCACCGCCGTGAAGAGCGCGATCACCACGCCGAGGGCAAAGAGGATCCAGGTCACACCCGAGCGTATCGAGGAAGCCCTCGTTACATCCTCATATTCCGTTGCTAGGATATGTGCACACGCCAGAGCTACGCCAGAGCTACGCCAGAGCAAGGAGAGCCAGTCCATGGACACGAACGCACGCCCGGCCGTCCTCGAGGTGAATGGCATGACCTGCGACGACTGCGCGCGCCACGTGACCGCCGCCCTGAAGGGCGCGGGAGCCGAAGACGTGTCGGTCACCTGGCGGGGCGGTGAGGCGCGCTTCGCCTGGCCCGGGGGGATCGCCGCGGACGCCTTGCGGTCGGCGGTCGAAGGCGCGGGCTACCGGCCCGGGACGCTCCGCCTCCTCGGCACGGGCATCTCGAAGGAGGGAGCGGACGGGAGCTTCGACTACGACCTCGTCGTCGTGGGCGCCGGATCGGCCGCCTTCGCCGCGGCGATCAAGGCCTCCGAGGCCGGCTACTCGGTGGCGCTGGTCGAGCATGGCACCTTGGGGGGGACCTGCGTGAACGTGGGCTGCGTGCCCTCCAAGGCCCTTCTTCGCGCCGGCGAGCTCGCCTGGGCGGCCGGGCACCACCCCTTCGCAGGGCTCACGACGAGCTCGGGGCCGGTCGACCTCCGTGCCCTGGTCGCCCAGAAGGACGAGCTGGTGGGGGAGCTGCGCCAGATGAAGTACGCCGACTTGGTCTCCGGCTACGGCTTCGCCGTGATCGCGGGTCACGGCCGTTTCAGCGGCCCCGAGGTGCTCGAGGTCGACGGCCGCAGCATCCGGGCCCGCGTGTACCTGGTGGCCACGGGCGCCTCGCCTGCCGCACCCCCCGTTCCCGGGCTCGCAGAGGCGGGCTACCTCACCTCCACGAGCGCCCTCGAGCTCACCAGCGTGCCGAGGCGGCTGGTCGTGATCGGGGCGAACGCCATCGGGCTCGAGCTCGGCCAGTTCTTCCTCCACGTGGGAGCCGAGGTCACCTTCGTCGACGTGGCCGAGCGCATTGCCCCCTTCGAAGAGCCCGAGGTCTCCGAGGTCCTGACCTCGGTGCTCACCACCCAGGGGGCCGCCGTCCACACCGGCGCCCAGGTCCTCGGCGTGCGCCGGAGCGCAGACCACGTCGAGGTCACCATCTCGGTGGGGGAGCGCCAGCGCGACCTCGCCTGCGACGAGGTCCTCGTCGCCACCGGCAGGCGCCCCAACACCGAGGGGCTCGGTCTCGAAGAAGCCGGCGTCGCCCTCGACGGGCGCGGGGCGCTCGTCGTCGACGACGAGCTGCGCACCGCCAACCCCCGGATCTACGGCGCAGGGGATGTGACCGGGGCGCCGCAGTTCGTCTACGTCTCGGCCTACGAGGGCGCGCTCGCCGTCGACAACGCGCTGTTGGGAGCGGGTCGCAGGGTGGACTTCACCGGCCTGCCCCGGGTGACCTTCACCGCCCCGCAGATCGCATCGGCCGGGCTCACCGAGGCGCAGGCCGCCGCGGCGGGCTACGAGGTGGAGACCTCGGTCCTCCCCTTGAAGGCGGTCCCCCGGGCGCTCGTCAACCACGACACCGCAGGTCTCGTGAAGCTCGTTGCAGAGGCCGGCACCGGCCGGCTGCTGGGCGCCTCCGTCCTCGCCGAGGGCGCGGGCGACGTGATCCAGACGGCGGTGCTCGCCATCCGCCACGGCATCACCACCGCCGAGCTGGCTGCCACCTTCCACCCCTACCTGACCATGGTCGAGGGTCTGAAGCTCGCCGCCCAGACCTTCACCCGCGACGTGGAGAAGCTCTCGTGCTGCGCGGCGTAGCGGGGGATGACCCGACTACTGCGCCCGCGGCACCGCGGCACCGCGGCACCGCGGCACCGGGGCGGCGTCCGGTCTCTCACGTACGCTAGGAGCTCGTAGGAGGTGATGGCCGATGCCGAGGCGGGTGGTGGCGGGGCGCCGTGTCGGCGACCTCGAGAGCGAGATCCTCGACGTGCTCTGGTCGGCTCGCACCTGGCTCTCGGGGCGCGAGGTCCTCGAGCGGCTGGGGGACGAGTCCCGGGCGTACACGACGGTGATGACGGTGCTCGGCCGCCTCGTCGACAAGGCGCTCGTCGAGCGCGTCGAGGAGGGGAAGGGCCACGTCTACCGCGCGGCGGGCGACCCTGACGAGCTGACCGCGCAGGCGATCCGCTCCCTCCTCTCGGCGACGGCACACCCCCGTGCGGCCCTCGCGCACTTCGTCGAGGACCTCGACGACCCCGAGCTCATGGCCGAGCTGGCCACGGCGATGAAGCGGGCGCGCCGGCGGTGAGCGCTCCAGTCGTCGGGCTCGGCTTCTTCGCCGTGCTCGTCGGCCTCTCCGTGCTCGCCGGGCGCCGCGGCGGCGCCTCGCCTCGGGCCGCGGCGGGTGCGCACCTGGTGAGCCTGCTCGGCTGGGCCCTTCTGCCCGCGGTGTGGCTGGCGTGCGCCGGAAGCGCGCTCGGGTCGTGGCTCGGCGGGATCCGCACCTCGGGCGGGAACTGCCTCCTCGGGATCGACCACGGCCAGTGGCAGCTCCTCGGCGACCTGCCCGGGGCGCTCGTGCTCGGCGTGCTCGCCTTCCACGGGCTCCGCCAGGCCGCAGCCGCCCGGCGTGCCGAGATGCGGGGGCTGGCGCTATCGGGGTCCGCGCGGCGCCCCACGAGCGCCGGGGAGGTGTGGGTGGTGCCCTCGGAGCATCCGGCCGCGTTCGCGTCGGGGCTGTGGCGCTGCCGGGCGGTGGTGACCTCCGGCATGCTCGCCCCGCTCGCCGGCCCGGAGCGTCGGGCAGTGTGTGAGCACGAGGCCGCGCACGTGCGCCTCGGGCATCCTCGGCTGCTGCTCGTGTGCGGGGCGATCGCGGCGGCCTACAGCCGTTTCCCGCCGGTGCGCCAGGCGTGGGATGCGCTTCGCCGTGAGCTCGAGGCGGCTGCCGACGACGAGGCGGCGCGCGTCGTGGGCACCGAGACCCTCGTGTCCGCGCTGGTCCATGTGGCCACGCTCATGGGCCGCCATACCCCTGCGGTGGCACCAGGTTTCGGGGGCGCCGAGCATCTGCGCTGGCGGATCGCCCGACTCGAGCGTCCCGGCACGCCGGCGCCGTGGCCGACGGCCATCGTCGGCACGGCAGCCGCCGCCACCGCCAGTGCGATGGCGCTCCTCGCCTGCGTGCTCGCCGGCGCTCCGGCGAGCGTCGCCGGGGCGCTCGCCTGCCTCGCCGTCGTCGCCCTCGTCAGTGTGCGCCCCATGTGGGCGTGGGGAAGCCACCACGCGTCCCGATGAGCGCGTGGGGCATGCTTGGTCCGTCGGCGTCTCCAGTGCCCGGAAACATCCTGGTGCGTGCGGCTGGAACGGAAGGGGCGTGATGGCCGATCTGGACTTCTACTTCGACCCGGTGTGCCCGTTCGCGTGGATGACGAGCAAGTGGGTGCGCCTCGTGGCCGGCCAGCGGGACTACCGGGTGGACTGGCGGTTCATCTCGCTGC
>JAKAQM010000207.1 GCA_021822565.1 Actinomycetes bacterium
GCGGTAGGCCTCCGCGGTGATGGCGAAGCCGTTGGGCACCCGGACGCCCTTGGGCGACAGCTCGCGGTACATCTCGCCGAGCGACGCGTTCTTGCCGCCGACCGATGGCACGTCGTCGATGCCGAACGTGTCGAAGAACCTCACGTAGCGGGGGGTGGTGGTCATGGCGCCTCCTTGCCGAGGTCTCGGTCCGGGTGGGTCGCGCGCCCTCGGGCTGCGCGCGGCCGGCTCACCAGGGTCCTTCCAGGGTCGCGTTCGCCTCGCGCAGCGCCGCCACGTAGGCGCCGCGCTCGTGGGCCGCCGCATCGTCGCCGACGGGAATGGCGACGAGGCCGCGCAGCTCGCCGAGGCTCCCGAAGCCCCTGCCTCCCATCCACTTCGCCAGCCCTTCGACCAGGACATGGGCGTGCTCGGGGCCGTGGCGGAGCAGCGCGGAGGTGGTCATGACGACGTCCGCGCCGGCGAGCAGGTACCGCACGACATCCTCGGCCCCCTCGACGCCCGTCGACCCTGCGAGGTCGACGTCGACGTGCCGGCGCAGCAGGGCGATCCACGCTCGCGGGAGCCGGCCCTCCAGGGGGTGGGAGAGCCCGATCGACGGGACGGCCGCGACCCCTCCGGGGTCCACGTCGGGGTGCAGGAAGCGGTTGAAGAGCACGAGGCCGTCCGCGCCGGCGTCGCGCAGCCGGAGCGCCACCTCGCCGACCGACGTGTAGTAGGGCGAGAGCTTCACCGCCACCGGCACCGACACCGCCGCCTTCACCCGCTCGAGGATGTCGACGTGGCGCGCCTCGATCTCGCGCCCCGACGTGCCGGGGGCCGCCGGCGAGGCGTAGAGGTTCAGCTCGAGCGCCGCCGCGCCGGCCTCCTGCATCTGGCGCGCGTAGCTCGTCCACCCGCCCGGCGTCGCCCCGTTCAACGACGCGATCACCGGGATCTCCACGGCGGCCGCCGCGCGCTCGAGCAGGCTCAGGTAGTACGCGGCGCCACGATCGGCGCCGGGCACGTCGGGGAAGTAGGTGAGCGACTCGGCGAAGCTCTCGGTCCCCGCCTCGACGAGGCGCGCCTGGCGCTCGATCTCCTCGTCGAGCTCCTCTTCGAACAGCGAGTGGAGCACGACCGCGCCGACCCCGCCCCGGGCGAGCCTGCGGACCCCTTCGACCGTGTGGGACAAGGGTGAGGCGGAGGCGACCACCGGGTTGGCGAGCGCCAGGCCGAGGTAACGGGTGGACAGGTCCATCTCAGGGCTCCCTGCGGGCGTCCGCCGGGAAGCGGCCAGCAGGCCGGGTCGCCATCTCCTCGTAGGTGTCCCACCGCTGGTCGACCGCCGCCTGCTCGAGGCCGGCGAGACGCTCGGCATCCGCCGGGCGGGACCGGGCGAGCATCGAGTAGCGCAGCTCCCGTCCGGTGTACTCGGCGAGGGGGATGCGGGGCCTGGGTGAGTCGAGGAGGAACGGGTTCGCCCCTGCGGCCCGCAGCACCGGGTCGTAGCGCACCAGCGGCCAGTACCCGCTCGCCACCGCCCGGTACTGCTGGGAGAGCCCGTCGCGCATCTCGATGCCGTGGGCGATGCAGTGGCTGTAGGCGATGATCAGGGACGGGCCGTCGTAGGCCTCCGCCTCCCGGAAGGCCCGCAGCGTCTGCTGGGGGTCGGCCCCCATCGCCACGCGCGCCACGTAGACGTTGCCGTACGCGATGGCCTGCAACGCGAGGTCCTTCTTCTCCGTGCGCTTGCCCGCAGCAGCGAACTTGGCGACCGCGCCGAGCGGGGTCGCCTTCGACGCCTGGCCACCGGTGTTGGAGTACACCTCGGTGTCGAGCACGAGCACGTTCACGTCACGACCGCTCGCGAGCACGTGGTCGAGCCCGCCTGCGCCGATGTCGTAGGCCCACCCGTCGCCGCCCACGATCCAGATGCTGCGGCGCAGCAGGTGGTCGACGACGCTGGCGAGGTCGGCGGCTTCGGGCCGCTCGGCACCCTCGAGGCGTTGCCGCAGCACGGCGAGGCGCCGGCGCTGGTCCTCGAGCTCGGACTCCGTGCGCTGGGGCGCCGCCAGGACCTCGTCGACGAGGTCGGCGCCGACGACGTCGGCGAGCTCGCCCAGCCGCTGGCGGGCGAGGGCGAGGTGCTGGTCGGCGGCCAGGCGGAACCCGAGCCCGAACTCGGCGTCGTCCTCGAACAGCGAGTTGGACCACGCGGGGCCCCGCCCCTCGGGGGTCGCCGCCCACGGCGTGGTGGGGAGGTTGCCGCCGTAGATCGACGAGCAGCCCGTCGCATTGGCGATCATCGCGCGCTCGCCGAAGAGCTGGGAGAGCAGCTTCAGGTAGGGGGTCTCGCCGCAGCCCGCGCAGGCACCCGAGAACTCGAACAGCGGCGTGAGGAACTGCGTGCCCCGGACGGTGCCGAAGTCCACCCGTGGACGCTCGGGGGCGGGGAGGGACTCGAAGTACGCGACGTGTGCTCTGGCCGCGCCGACGATCGCCTCGCGCCACGTGAGGTTGATCGCCTTGCGGGACGGATCGGTCGGCGACGTGATCGGGCACGCCTCGACGCACAGCGCGCAGCCGGTGCAGTCCTCGGCGTAGACCTGGAGCGAGAAGACGGTGCCGGGCAGCCCCCTGGCGGCGAGCGGCGCGGACGGGAAGCCGGGCGGCGCCTGCTCGAGGGACGACGAATCGAAGTACTTGGAGCGGATCACGCTGTGGGGGCACACGAAGCTGCAGTTGCCGCACTGGATGCACAGGTCCGGGTCCCACTCGGCCACGAGGTCCGAGACGTTGCGCTTCTCGTAGGCGGCGGTGCCGCTCGGCCAGGTGCCGTCGGCAGGCAGCGCGCTCACCGGGAGCTCGTCGCCGTGCCCGGCCATCATCACCGCGGTGACCGTGCGGACGAACTCCGGGGCGCTGGGCGGGACGGGCGGAGGCGGCTCCGCCACGGAGGTGACCTCGGCCGGCAGCTCGACGCGCTCGAGGCGCTCGAGGGCACGGTCGACGGCCGCGAGGTTGGCCTCGACCACCGCCTTCCCGCGTCGGCCGTAGGTCTTCTCGATCGCCTCCTTCACCCGCGCGATGGCCGCCGACCGCTCGAGCACGCCCGAGATGGCGAAGAAGCCCACCTGCAGCACGGTGTTGACCCGGCCCCCGAGCCCGAGCTCGCGGGCGATGCCGGCAGCGTCGATCACGTACAGCGAGATGCCCTTTTCCAGGATCTGGGCCTGGACGGGCCGGGTCAGGCGGTCCCAGACCTCCGCGGCGGGGTACGGGCAGTTGAGCAGCAGGGTGGCCCCGCGAGCCGCGCGCGCCAGCACCTCGTCGCGGTCGAGGAGGCCGAACTGGTGGCAGCCCACGAACCCCGCGTGGTCGACCAGGTACGGCGCCTTGATCGGCTCGGGGCCGAACCGCAGGTGCGACACGGTCTCGGACCCGGACTTCTTCGAGTCGTAGACGAAGTACCCCTGGGCGTAGCGCTGCTCGTCGCCGAGGATCTTGATGGTGTTCTTGTTGGCGCCGACCGTCCCGTCCGACCCCAGCCCGAAGAAGACCGCCCGGAGCGTCCCCGGCGGCTCGATGTCGACCGGTTCGCCGCTGGCCA
>JAKAQM010000208.1 GCA_021822565.1 Actinomycetes bacterium
AGCGGACCGGCACGCGATGGAAAGAGCCGGCCGCGCACTTCTGCTGACGCAGCTGCGGTCAGTTCCTCGAAGCCGTGGTCGGGGTCGTCGGGCGCGCACAGCGGGTCGGTGAAGTCCCGGCCCCCCTTGCGACGTGTCTCAGCCCATGACCGCAGCAGCCGGATGTTCGTCGCGGCCACCGCGCAGGCGGCAAGGATCGAGGTCTTCACGATGCCGACCACCCGGCACCATCCGCGTCGCACATTCTCGGCCGACGGGTTCTTCATGTTGCCGAAGAAGCCCTCGACGTAGGTGCGCCTGGAGAACGACTCGATCCACTCGGGGCTCCCCCAGTACTGCGTCTGGCGGAGCTTCGGCGTGACGGTGCCCGGGATGGTGACCGTGCGCTGGGTGCAGCACGTGGGCGCCGACACCATCGCTGGTGGATGCTCGACCTCGGGCGTTCCATCCGGCAGCAGTGCCGAGACCGGGCAGTTGGCGCAGACCAGTCTGCCTGCTTGTGCCGGGCACTCCCAGCGCTCCTTGCCCTGGTCCTTCGCCGTCGGCCGGGCGTTCTGGACGCGCCGGAAGGCGGCGAGCTGGCGGATGGCGATCTTCGCATTGAGCTCTTCGAGCTCCCGCTCCGCCTTCTCGTGATTGGCCAGTTCCTCGGGGGATGCCCTCTTGCGAGCCGGGCCGAGGACCAACTTGACCGGACGGTTGACGACAGCGAGGTCGTCGAACGCAAGGTCGTGGCGTGCCGCTTGCGCTTCGAGTGCGGCCCTGCAGTGGGGGGCGCCGTCGATCATCGCAATGCCCTCGAAGTCCCGGACACCGCGATCTGCAGGGTGGAGGTCGAACACCCGGTCGATGCCGCGGCGTCGCAGCTCGTCGGCCCACCGCTCGGCGCTCATGTAGGACAAGGCGCGGTCGTTCAGCAACAATCGCACAGCGTGGCCGCGTGCGACCAAGCCATCGAGGAGTGCAAGCCCGGGCTCGACGACGTCGGTCGCCAGCGGGCGGAGCGCCAGCGCGTAGGTCAGCTTCGCAAGCGCGGAAGGGTCCTCGCCCACCTCGGGGACACCCACGAGGTTGTAGAGCCCGTAACCGAAGCAGGACTTCGACTTGTTGTCGTAGGTGCGGGTCCGGTATCCCCAGCGCGCGTCGGGGTCGAAGGAGTACCCCTCGCCTGCCACCTCGTCGAGACCGTCGGCCACGTCTTCCTCAACGCACGCCTCGTCCGCGCCGACCGACTTCTCGTCTGCGCCCCCAGTCTTGGCCGAGGACCGTGCAAGGTGCTTCTTTCCCTTCGCCCACGACTCGATGGCGGTTTCATCCAGCGCCAGCGACCCTGGACGGGGAAGGTCGGCGGGAAGCGAGGCTTCGATGATCTCGTCGAGCACGTGCTGGAGCGCCTCGGCTCGCGCCTCGCGATCTTCGGGGTCGAGGTCGGGACGACGTCCCTCGGTGTAGGCGAGTTTCCTTTCGCTCGCCTCGAGCAGGTAACGCACCTGTCGGATCGAGAGCGATCGTGGGCGAGCATCTGGCTTCGGGCGGTACTCGGTGCCGAGCGCGATGCGGGCAGAGAGCGCCAGGTTCTTGGTCAGCGTGGCGTGGACGTTCACCAACGTGAGTGGTCGCTTGTCGGCCACCGTGAGCACCACGCCGGTCAAGAAGACGTCGACCTTCAGCTGCCGGGGCCGGCCGGTGCCGATCGGGTTCAACATGAGCTCCAGCTCGCGATGGATCCCCGTGCGCCTGATGGCCTCGAGCGTGCGGTCGAGGGCGCAGCGCCGGATCATGACGCTCCCCCACCGAGCGTGGTCCAGGCACTTGCGCCCTGGTCCTCGACCGTCCGCAGCAGGCGCGCGGCGTCTGTTGGTGTGGGCGCCGGGCAGTACGCCACGAGGTCAGTCGGCGAGGGTGCGCGCACTGCGCAGGCCGGCGGCACCCAGGAGCGCGCCGAGGGGGACCGGGGCCGACGGCTGCACCGGGGCGTGGGCGATGCGCTCGGGCTTGGGGGCGGCCGAGAGGTTCTGGACGGCACGGCGAAGGACCGAGCGCGCCGTCGAGCGGCTCGCCCCGGGCTGGTCGGCCATCGCGCCGGCGAGGAAGCGCTCGACCAAGGAGCGCTCGAGGACTTCTTCGGCTCCGAGCTCGGCGTCGCGGTCGTCTCGCTCGGGACGGCTCGCCACCCACACGCAGAACCGGGCGAGATACCCGGCCTGGGAGGAGAGCCACGTCCGGCTCGGCGGCCCGAAGGCACCGATCAAGAGGCGCGTCGTCGCTTCCACCTGCGCCCAGCGGGAAGGGGTGACGGGGCGCATTCGCCTTGCGGCCCGCTCGTAGGCGGCGACCAGGGCGGTGAACGGGCCCTCGTCCACCACGACGCGCCAGAAGGCGACCCCCGGCGCGCACGTCCTCGTCCCGCCGCTCGGGGCAACCGGTGCCATGGTCCCGATCGCCCGGGCGATCCGCCGCAGGTCGCTGCGGTAGAGGCCGACGGTGCCTCTGCGCTCACCGCGCCGAAGGCGCTCAGCCACGAAGGCGTCGATCGACGCGGGGATCAACAGCACGGCGAGGTCGGGCGCGTCCTCGCCCGCCCACGACTGGTGCGCGGCGAGGAACGCGCAGAGCCGGGAGATGAGGCAGACGGCGCTCGTCTCGTCGCTCGGGCTGGCGGCAAGGACGGCACTCACGGCGTCGTCACGAGCGCTGGCCCAGCTCCGGGCGCTGAGTCGGTGCGGGCTGAATCGCTCGAGGCGCTCTTCGATGGTCTCGTGCCGCTTGGTCACGGCGGGCATCGTGCGAAGCCCGGCTGCGCTGTCAGTCGCGCATTTCGCGACTTCGTCGCGTTCTTGTCCGAGACGTGAGACTTCCTCGGTGCCCGCTGGGACCGATAATCCGTCCAGGCAGCTCATGCGGCGCGATAGGCGTTGATCAGCCAGGCAAGGACCTCCTATCGGCGGATGCGTGTGCTCGTCGCCGACGCCGGGAACGCCCCTCGTATGCCCCGCAGCACCGGCGTGAGACAGGCAACTTGTCCCCCGTTCTGCTCTTGACCTTCCATTCGAATAGAAGGTTTAGGGTGAGCTTGGCGTTGCTCGGCAACCCCAAAGGCGTCGAGCAAGAGAGGTGACGGTGATGGCGGTGACGACCATTGCGGTGCAAGAGATCCACTGCGCGAGCTGTGAGCACACGATTCGCTCAGCGCTGGGGCGCCTCGACGGCGTACGGTCGGTGCGGCCCGACGCGGCTCGCAACGAGGTCCGGGTCTCCTACGACGAGACCAAGATCGACGAAGCGGGCCTGCGCCGGCGGTTGGCCGAGGTCGGCTATGAACCGGTCGGCTGACACCGAAGCGCCGCCTCGAGTCGACGAGGGCACTGGCGGGTCGCGGGGCAGCCTGCAGGTGAAGATCGGCGGGATGTCCTGCTCGTTCTGTGTGTCGACGATCCAAAAGGCAGCGACCGGCCTCGACGGGGTGGCAGAGGCGTCGGTGAACCTGGCGCACGAGGAGGCGCTGGTCCGTTTCGACCCCGATCGGGTCTCACCACAGGCGATCGTCGACGCCATCCGAGACGTCGGCTACACGGTGCG
>JAKAQM010000209.1 GCA_021822565.1 Actinomycetes bacterium
CTTATCGTGCACCGTCGACTGCTCGATCCAGCAGCGATCGGCAGCGGTTCCGTGTGACCCACCCGTTCCATCCACTGAGGGGCGAGGAGTACGAACTGGTCGGCTTCGCCCACACATGGGGCGAGCACCGAGTGTTCTTCAGAGAGACCGGTGACCAGCGTGTCCGGTCGCTGCCTGCGAGTTGGACTGACGTGGAAGAACCCGACGCGTTCGTAGTGCTCTCCGCCGGGCGGTCGCTGTTTCGCACCGAGGACCTGCTCGCCCTTGCGGACCTGCTGGACAGCATGCGCGCCGAGAAGCCGCCTCGCCGTGTAAGGCGAACTACGCCGCCGCTGTAAGGCAGATTGCGCCGCACACATCGAGGCATTATCTGGAGACGACCGAGATTGTCCCAGTTGTAGTGGTTGCAACTAGGGATATTCGGGTGTAGGTCCTTGACATGCTCACCTCGCCCGGCATAATGATACTTACATCCATGTGATCCAAGGGAGGGCACGATGGCAGCGAAGAGACCGGATCCCAAGGAGGAAGCGCTGCGCGCCGCCCGGGCGCTCAATCCCCGACCCGAGGCGGTCGTCGCCTCGGAGTTCGCGACCTCGGAGTTCTTCGACGCACGCGACCTCGTCCAGGTGAAGTACGAGATGCTTCGCCAAGCGAGACAGGACGGCTCGACCGTCACCGACGCGGCCGCCGCCTTCGGCTTCTCGAGGCCGTCGTTCTACGAGGCCAAGGCGGCCTACGAGCAGGCGGGCATCTTGGGGCTCTTGCCCAAGCGACCAGGGCCCAGACGGGCACACAAGCTCTCAGAGGAGGTCGTCGAGCGACTGCGGGAGGCGGTGACGGCGGATCCGTCACTCACCTCTTTCGACCTAGTCGAGCTCGCGCACGCCGAGTTCGGCGTGCGCGTCCATCCACGAAGCGTCGAGCGTGCTCTGGCGCGGCCCCCAAAAGGCGAGAGGAGGTCGACTCGATGACCGGTCGATCTGTGGTCGAGCTGTGCGCGGGCTACGAGATCATGCGCGCGACGGCGACGGGCTCTTCGCTCTTGGAGGCACCGCGCAATCTGGCGCTGTTCCTCGCTGAGGGCCTGGCGGCGTGGATTGGGGCCTGGAGCCCACTCCCGCCGGCTCCGCCGGTCTTCTCCGGCCGTGAGCGGCCCTTGGCGGCGGGCTTCGGTCAAGAGGTCGTCTGTCTGATCACCGAGATGGCACTCAGGACCGACGCCGGGCTGGCGGCGTCATGAACGCAGAAGCCCACCAGAAGATCACCGCCGTGCACTTGTCGCGCCAGGCCTACCTCTACGTGAGGCAGAGCACCCTGCGCCAGGTGCTCGAGAACACCGAGTCGACCAAGCGCCAGTACGCGTTGCAAGAGCGGGCTGTGGCGCTCGGGTGGCGACCCGACCAGGTGGTGGTCGTCGACTCCGACCTCGGTCAGTCCGGAGCCGATTCGGACAGGGCTGGCTTCCAGCGCCTGGTGGTCGCCGTCGGCATGGGCGAGGTCGGCGTGGTGCTCGGGCTCGAGGTCTCCCGCCTGGCGCGTAGCTCCTCGGACTGGCACCGTCTCTTGGAGATCTGCGCGCTCACCGACACCCTCATCTTGGACGAGGACGGTCTCTATGACCCGTCGCACTTCAACGACCGGCTGCTCTTGGGCATGAAGGGCACCATGTCCGAGGCAGAGCTGCACGTGCTGCGGGCACGGCTCATCGGCGGCCAGTTGGCCAAGGCGCGCCGTGGCGAGCTCGAGGTCCCCCTGCCCGTCGGCCTCGTCTACGACGCCGCGGGCAAGGTGGTGCTCGATCCCGACCGCTCCGTCCAAGAGGCCATCGGTCAGTTCTTCGAGACCTTCCGCCGCACCGGATCGGCGACCGCCACGGTGCGCAGCTTTCGAGAGCAGGGATTGCTCTTCCCACGCCGGGTGCAGTCTGGTCCTCACAGAGGCGAGCTCGTCTGGGGATCGCTGCTGCACTACCGAGCTCTCAACATCTTGAAGAACCCGCGCTATGCCGGTGCATTCGCCTATGGCAGGACTCAGGCCAAGAAGACGTTGCAGGGCAATGGATCTCGGACCCGCCTGCCTCGGGACCGCTGGCACACCCTCATCTTGGACGCGCATCCCGGCTACATCACGTGGGCCGACTACGAGGAGAACCTGGCCAAGCTTCGCGCCAACGCCGCTGCTTATGGCGCAGACCGCAGGGCCGGCCCGCCACGAGAAGGACCGGCACTCCTCCAGGGGCTCGCCATCTGCGGGCGCTGCGGAGGACGCATGACGGTGCGCTACTACATGCGCCGCGGCGACCTCCTTCCCCAATACAGCTGCCAGCGCGAGGGGATCCAGCGGGCGGAGCCCCCTTGCCAGCGGATCTTGGGCGCGGACATCGACCGGGCCGTCGGCGAGCTGCTCGTCGAGTCCGTGAGCCCGTTGGCCTTGGAGGTCGCGCTGAGCGTCCAAGACGAGCTCACCAGCCGGGCAGAGGACGCCGACCGCCTGCGCCACCGGCAGGTGGAGCGGGCACGCTACGAGGCAGAGCTCGCCCAGCGCCGTTACCTGCGCGTCGATCCGGACAACCGCCTCGTGGCCGCCACCTTGGAGGCCGAGTGGAACCACAAGCTGCGCGCCCTCGACGCGGCGCAGGAGGACTACGAACGCCAGCGCGCAGCTGACACCCTCTTGGACGGCGAGAGTCGAGAGCGGGTGCTCGCCCTGGCGACCGACTTCCCGCGTCTGTGGCGCGATCCGCGCACGCCGGCTCGTGAGCGCAAGCGCATGGCCCGACTCTTGATCGAGGACGTGACCCTCATCAAAGGCGACGACCTCCTCGTTCATGTCCGCTTCAGAGGCGGCGGCACGCAGAGCCTGCGTCTTCCACGTCCACTTCCGGCCGCCCATCTGCACAAGCTCGACCACGCTGTCGTGGCCGACATCGACCGACTGCTCGACGACCACACCGACTCCGAGATCGCCGATGCGCTCAACGCAGCCGGCCACCAACCCCCCGTCGGCGAGAGGTTCAGCATCTGGATGGTCTGGAAGATCCGCAAGGCCCACCGGCTCGAGCCCCGCTTCGATCGCCTTCGTCGGAAGGGCATGTTGACCCTCGACGAGATGGCCGTGGCGCTCCGTGTGCATCCCCAGACCGTGAAGGACCGCGCGTTGCGCGGTCAGCTGGTCTCGGTCGCCTACAACGACAAGGGCCAGCGCCTCTACGCGCCGCCCGAACCGACGGCCATGATCCCCTGCGCCAAGTGCGGCAAGCCCATCATCGAGCGGGCCGAGCAAGGGCAGCTCCGCAGGTACTGCGGAGTGACCTGTCGGACCGGTGCATACGCGGCACGACGGCGTGCAGCAGGCTACGTTCGACCCCGGCGCCAGCGATGACCCCGAGCTCGCGCACTACGTCTTCCCACCCAACCCAACAGGAGGTGCAGTCAGTTGCCTAAGCCTTGTCCTTCGGGTGACGGACCCGGGCGGCATCGACGAGGAACCCCCGGTCCTGTGCGTACTCGAGGAACGTGTCGTTGATCCTCGGCTCGGTGGGCTCGGCCTTGGTGATGACCGGCGTCAGGTTG
>JAKAQM010000057.1 GCA_021822565.1 Actinomycetes bacterium
CGTGCCCACTCGGTCAGGTTCATCGGTTGATCGTATCACTAGAACGGGTGTTCGTTGTGTATTACTGACTTATGTTGGAGCAGTTCGCAACCCCGGCGCCGAGGGGAGGCGCGTCAGCGCCTCCCCCACCACGTGGTCGACCAGCATGCTGGGATCCCCGAGCGCTCGGAGCGGTGCCTCGGTCTCGATGCCGTCCAGCGAGCTCCCCTTCCCCAAGAAACTCGCCGCGCATCGTACCTCGCGACACGGCCGCGGTGCCGGCCGAAGCGGCCGGGCGCGGTTGTCACCGAGGTTGCCGGCCGAAGCGGTCGGGCGAAGCCGGAACGCGCCCTCAGGATCGCCGTCAGCCGGCGACGGTGACCAGGTCGCCGATCGCCAAATGGGCGAACGCGACCTGCGCGGTGGCGACCGGCAGCTCCACGCAGCCCAGGCTCTGGGGGAATCCATAGGAGGCACGCACGAAGCCGTGGACCGCGTCGCCGCCGTTGAAGTAGTTGATCCAGTGCACCAGGTCGTGGTATGGCGTCCCTGTCGGATTGGTGCCGTTCATGTAGTCGACGGTGAAGCGGGCGTAGATCGGGAACGTGCCGTCGGCCGTGGCGTCCTGGGGGATCCCGGTATTGGTCAGGGCGGTCAGGACGTCGGCCCCGTTCTCCCACAAGGTGAGGGTCTCGGGCAGCGCCTTGGTGACGTAGACGTAGGAGTACGGGTTCGGGTCGGCGTGGTGGGCGACGGCCGCCGCGACGAGCGCGTCCCAGGTCGAGGCGTCGGCCATCTGGCTCACGCTCTCCCCGTCGAGGGTGTACCCGTCATAGGTGGATGTGGGCCGGTTCGCCTCGAAGGCCATCAGCGCCCCTTTGACCATGACGTTGTTCAATGTGGCCGGTGTCCACTGGGCCGCCAACGTGCTCGGGACTGTCGACCACCGCCACGAGAAGCTCCCCTGCAGCGGCGCGGAGATGCTCGAGACCTCCTGGGAGACCGTGACCGGCAGGGCCACGCCGGGACTGGGGACGAAGCGCAGCGGGAGGTAGTCGAGCTGGGCGAGGAGCTGGGCGAGGCGCAGCAGCGATCCCGGCGCCACCTGGAAGGAGTAGGTCGTGGTCGCAGCCGTCGTGACCGCAGCCGTCGTGGTCACTCCGGTCGTGGTCGCAGCCGTCGTGACCGCAGCCGTCGTGGTCACTCCGGTCGTGGTCGCAGCCGTACTGGCGGCCACCGCCACGGGCCGGTCGAAGTGGACCGTCACAGAGGTCCCCGGACCGAAGCCGAACCCGCTCGGAGTGAAGACCAGACGATTGGGCGCCGGCTGGCTCCAGGCTCCGGCGACGGCAGGCGTGAGGGTGGGGCGCGACGTACCGAGCACCGACGAGACGGCGTGGTCGAAGGTCAGGCTGACCGGGCTGTCCGACGAGGCCGTCACGCTCCCCGGAGCGGGCTCGACGAGGGCGACCGGGTCATCGTTCGCCGGGGGAGAGAACCACGACAAGGTGCTCGCTCGTGCGGAGAGCCGCTCCCAGGGCCTCGGAGCCGCCTGTACCTGCAGGGACCCTCCGACGGTCCCCTGCACCGTGAGATCGACCAGAGACGCAGGCCTCGGGAGGTGGACGACATGGGTGACGCCGCCGGGCTGTGCGTAGGCGACGGTGCTCACCGGGGCGTCGAAGCGCACCGGCGCCTCGCCGGCCCTCTGCGCGATGACCACGGACGCCGCTGGGGCTGCCGCCGGCGCGCGCACCGTGGTGGAGCTCGTCACCGGTCCGCCGAGCAGCCAGCGCAGCCAGCTCGGCGGGCTCACGACGGCGCTCACCTCGACGACTTCGCCCTGGGCGAGGCGATCCACCGGCACGAAGCCGCCTTCGGCCCTGCGCAGGGGGAGCGGCCGTCCGGCGCTCGTGGCACGAACCTGGCCGACCTGGCTGTCGAGGCCGCCGGCGTGCACCGTGACCAGCGCCTCGCCTTTCGACGACACGACGAGGTGCGGTCGGCCGAGCGCGAAGACGAGCGCGACCGCGAGCCCGGCCAGCACCACCACGCCGCCGCCGGCAAGTGCGGCCCGAGCCGCCAACGACATGCGCCCGTGTGCTCGATGGCGCGCCCGCGCCTCACCACCGCCCCGCCTCGCTGCCCTGGGTGAAGGCTCCGAGCGCACCTTCGCGCCCAATCGGCTCATCACTGAAGACTAAAGCCTCGGGGCCCAGATGTGGAAGCGGGCATCGACACAAGAGCGGCGTCGTGCACTGCGGTCCGGTATCATGTTGTGAACGCAGTCACAAGCTTTCCCGGTTCGCGCGTCTCCGCGTCGATACCGCGGCGCCAGTGATGCAGGAAAAGTCAGCAGAAGCGAATTCACCTCATCTCGAGAGAAGGAGTGCTCCGTTGCCACGACGCTCAGGTGCCCGACAGGACATCGTCGACTTCCTGTCGGCGAACGGGTCGATCAGCGACCCGCACGGGAGAGCCACCGCCGCCCTGAAACGCGCGGTCGGCTACGGGGGGAACGACAGCGCGTTCATCCAGCTCGTCTCTGCCATGGCACGCGATGGCGAGATCGACCGCGTCGTCCGAGGACGGCGCACCTACGAGCTCCGGCTCCCGATCCCGGCGCCGGGCAGCGTGAGCCCGGCGGCGAGCCCGGCGTCGGGCAGCGTGAGCCCGGCGCCCGTTCCGGCGTCGGCTCCTGCGCTGGCCGCTCCGGCGGAACACCCCGGCGCCTCCGAAGACATCGACTACGACGAGCTCGCCGCTGCGCTGCTCGCCCGTGTGACGCAGGTGATCTCGGACTCCGAGCACGGATCCAGCTCTGTCGGCTGGACGAAGCGCAGGATGGAACGGCTGGAGACGAGGAACGCGGTGGCCGAGCGGGAGCTCGCGCGGGCCAAGGCCGAGCTCAGGGCGGTCGAGGCCCAACGCGACGAGCTGAAGTCCCGGCTCGAGGCTGCCGAGCACAACTTGAGTGTGCTGTCCGAGCGCCATCACTCGAGCGCTGCCCAAGCCTCCGCCAACCGAGCAGCTCGCCGGCTCGGGACCGAAGACCGGGATCTCCTGCAGCGTCTCACCGGCCAGCACCGCCAGAAGGAGCACCGTTCGGAGCGCACCGGCTGACCGCCGCGGTGCGCGCATGGCTTGGGGCGCATCGTGCACGCATCGTGCAGTAGGAATTCCAACGTTGAGTGCTACCGTTGTCCGGTGCAGCTCGCACCGTCGAAACGTGGCGATTACGTCGTCCGCTCGGCGCTCGCCCTGGCCCGCGCGTACGAGTCGGGCGAACCCAAGAAGCTGCGGCAGATCGCAGCCGAGACCGGTGTGCCGCGCACGTTCGTCTCCCAGATCCTGGGCGACCTCGTCCGCAGTGGCCTGGCGATCTCCTCGTTCGGCGTCCACGGCGGGTACCGGCTCTCCCGCCCGCCCGAGCGGATGAGCCTCCTCGAGGTGGTCGAAGCCGGCGAGGGCACGCAGGCGACCGGGCACGTGGTACCGGGCGCTGACGGCCAGTGGCGGCCCGAGGGTGCCCTTCCCCTCGACGACGTGTGGCGCAGGGCGAGCGAGGCGTTCCGATCGGTGCTGGCAACCACGAGCCTTGCCGACCTGACGCCCCAGGGCGAGGACGTCGACGCGGGCACGTCCCCGACGACCTCAGCGCGATCGGCTGTGCCGACGGTGGCGGTCTTCGACGACGTGCAGATCGAGCTGGGCGCTGCCACGGTCGCCGAACGGCTCCAGGCGAGCGGCTCCTGGCTGGCGCGTCACGCCAGCGCAGCCTCGGCCGAGGGAGAGGCCGTCCGCGTGCGCGTCGGCCCCGGAGGGCCCGCCTGGCTCGGCAAGACGGTCGGGGTCCATCTCGGACCGGTACGCGACACCGAGGGAACCCTGGCCATCCCCGTCACCTGGGAGGCGACGGGGCCCTCCGCGCTCTTCCCGCGCCTCGAAGGCGAATTGCGCGTGGTGCCGATCGACCCCGACCGGTCGCAGCTCTCCCTCGCCGGTCGCTACCGTCCGCCACTCGGGCGTGCCGGGTTGGTGCTCGACGAGGTCCTGCTCGTCCACGTCGCCAGGGCCACCGTCAGATCCTTCCTCCGGCAGATCGCGTGGGCGCTCGAAGAGACAGCCCGAAGCCGGCCCGCCGAGCTCACCGGTGGGCTCGGGCTCAGGCCGCCCGAGCTTCTCGGGACGCCCAACGACGTACGTGCACCCGAGCCCGGCTCCAGCACGCGCCGCGCCGGGCCGGCACCCATCGAGCCAAGGAAGGAGCGCGCCCAGAGATGATCGTCTGTGTCCCCGTAGGGAGCGACGGTGCCGTGGACCCCCGATGGGGGCGAGCGGCGCGGGTCGCCCTCGCGACCGTCGAGGATGGCGGGATCACCGATTGGCACGAGGTCGGGGTGGAGTGGGACGTGCTGCACGACACCGGAGGGGAGGGCGCCCACCATGCACGAGTGGCGCGCTTCCTCCGCGGCAACCACGTCGACGTCGTCGTCGCCAACCACATGGGTGCCGGCATGACCCGGATGCTCGGCACGATGGGCGTGACCGTCGAGCTCGGTGCCGCGGGCGACCCACGCCTCGCAGTGCTGTCCGCCGTCTCGGGGTAGCGTCCGGGCGGTGGTCACCGACACGCCGCCCTTCGACCTGGATATCGCACAGCTTCGGCAGCGAACGAGCGCGAAGTGGCGGGCGGCAGATCCCGACGTACTGCCCCTGTGGGTCGCCGAGATGGACGTGCTGCCGGCACGCCCCGTCGTCGAGGCGCTGTGCAAGGCGCTCGACCGAGGCGACACCGGGTACGCCTTCGGCGCGGAGTACGCCGAGGCCTACGCCGCGTTCGCGCGGGACCGCTGGGGTTCGGGCGGCTTCGAGCCGGCACGCAGCGCGATGGTGCCCGACGTGATGCTCGGGGCGGTCGAGCTGCTGAAGGTGCTCACCGGACCGGGCGACGCGGTCGTCGTGACCCCGCCCGTCTACCCGCCCTTCTACGCGTTCGCGGAGCATCTCGGCCGTCGCGTCGTCGAGGTGCCCTTGACCGCGGAGCTCCGATTGGACCTCCCCGCGCTCGCCGACGCGTTCCGCTCGGCAGCCGGTCGAGGACGGGGCGCGTTCCTCCTGTGCAATCCGCACAACCCGACGGGCACGGTCCACTCGTATGACGAGCTCGCCGCCGTGGCCGCCGCCGCTGAGGCGGCCGGCGTGCGCGTGGTGGCCGACGAGATCCACGCGCCGCTCGTCCTGCCCGGGGCGACCTATACGCCCTACCTCACGGTGCGCGGTGCAGGAAGCGGCTTCGCGCTGGTCTCTGCGTCCAAGGGCTGGAACCTTCCCGGGTTGAAGGCTGCGGTCGCCTTCGCCGGACCCGAGGCCGGTGCCGACCTCGCCCGCCTGCCCGAGGAGGTGGGCCACGGCGTGAGCCACCTCGGGGCACTGGCCCATACCGCTGCCCTGCGCCACGGGCGGGAGTGGCTCGACGCGGTGGTGGAGGGCTTGGATCGCAACCGGGCCCTGCTCGGCGACCTGCTGGCCGCCCACCTGCCGTCGGTTCGATGGAACCCCGGAGCGGCGACCTACCTGGCGTGGCTCGACTTCGCGGACCTGCCCTGGGCTGCGACGGCTGGCGCGGACGCCGACGCCTCGCGCGGCGACGCCAGCGTGCGAGCGGGTGTGGCCGCATGGCTCTACGAGCACGCACGGGTCCTGCTCAGCTCGGGACCGGCCTTCGGTTCCGGCGGCGAGCACTGCGCCCGCCTGAACTTCGCCACCTCGGCAACCGTGCTCACCGAAGCGATCGCCCGGATGGCTGCCGCAGTCGGCGCGCCGCGGTGACGGCCGCTACCCTGTCGGCATGCTCGACCCCACCGTGAAGGAGCTGGCATCTGGGAAGAACTTCGCCGCCTTCACCACCCTGCTGCCCGACGGCCAGCCCCAGACGCACATCATGTGGGTGGACGCCACAGAGGACCAGGTGCTGGTGAACACCGAGGTCGAACGCCAGAAGTACCGAAACGTCCAACGCGACCCGAGGGTCACCGTCACCATCTTCGACAGGGACAACCCCTACCACTACGCGGAGGTGAGAGGCAGGGTGACCGGAACGGTCGCCGGCGACGAGGCCCGTGAGCACCTCGAGCGCCTGAGCCAGAAGTACCACGGCGCGCCCTACTCGAACCCGATCGGGAGCGAACGGGTGATCCTGCGCATCACGCCGGACCGCCAGCTCGTCCGTTAGGGGCACCGCCCACGCTCCCGCCGCTCTCCGTCCTCGATCTGGCCCCGATCGGCCCCGGGGAGCCCGTAGGCGACAGCCTGCGCGCGAGCGTGGCCCTCGCCCAGCGAGCAGAAGCGCTCGGCTACACGCGCGTCTGGTACGCCGAGCACCACAACATGCCCCGGATCGCCTCGTCGGCCACGAGCGTGCTCATCGGGCACGTCGCCGACCACACCACGACCATCCGGGTGGGTGCCGGCGGCGTCATGCTCCCGAACCATGCCCCGCTGACCATCGCCGAGCAGTTCGGGACCTTGGCGTGGCTGCACCCCGGGCGCATCGATCTCGGGCTCGGGCGGGCACCGGGCTCGGACCGGGCGACCATGACGGCGCTGCGCCGGGATCCGACGGCCGCCGACCGGTTCCCCGACGACGTCCTGGAGCTGCAGGGCTACTTGGGCGACGAGAGCCGCGTCCCGGGCGTGCAGGCCACCCCGGGGCGGGGTACGCACGTGCCGCTGTACATCCTGGGCTCCTCGTTGTTCGGGGCACAGCTCGCCGCCCTCCTCGGTCTGCCGTACGCGTTCGCCTCCCACTTCGCCCCTGCTGCGCTGGAGCAGGCGGTGGCGCTCTACCGGCGGACGTTCCGACCCTCTGCGCAGCAGGAGCGCCCGTACGTCATCGCCGGGCTGAACGTCATCGTGGCCGACGACGCGGACGTGGCCGCCGACGAGCTGCGGACCACCATGCGCCGGCGGGCCATGTGGCTCGTCGCCAGAGGGCGGACGACGACCGACGACGAGGCCGACGCCCTGCTCGCCTCGCCAGCCGGCGCGCACGTCCGCCAGATGCTCACCTACTCGGCGGTGGGGACGCCCAGCGAAGCGGCCGG
Organism: Actinomycetes bacterium; assembly: GCA_021822565.1. Lineage (GTDB taxonomy): Bacteria > Actinomycetota > Acidimicrobiia > Acidimicrobiales > RAAP-2 > JAJYVT01. The sequence goes on from JAKAQM010000057.1 coordinate 7,086, forward strand.
CGCCCTGGCCACGTTCGCCACCCATGCCGAGGCCGACGAGGTGATCGTGGCCCTGCAGTCGCCCACCCCCGAAGGACGCGTGCGCTCACTGGAGCTGCTGGCCGAGGCCACCGACCTCAGCGCCGCGGGGCGACGGGGGGCAGCGAGCCGACCTGCTCCTTGGTCAGGCTCAGGTGCACCCCGTCATCGATGACGAACTTCACCGCGCTGACCGGGACGGCGATCTCCCTGCGCCCCCACAGATGCCCTTCCTCGAGGAGGACATGGGTCATCCGGTGGTCGTTCGCGTCTGCGACGACCCCGTCCACTCGCCCGATGGGGCCGTCGCTGGCGTGGACACGCTGGCCCTCGGAGATCTCCCCCGCTTCGTCGGGGATGTGGTCTTCGTCCACCACCCGCTGCTCCATGTGCATCCCTGTCGTCGGACGCTCCGGCCCTTCGAGCCCCGGGTTCCCCGAGCCCCAGTAGCGTTCCATCACCTGCTGCTCGGCCGCCTGCGATTCCCAGTCCACAGCGAGCCCTCCGCGCAGCACCGCCTCTTCTGCGGGGCCGAGCGCGTCGAACTGCGCGAGCGTGCAGCGGAGCCGCACGGCGCGTGCGACCGCGGTGTCGACCAGATCGACCGGGACGAGCCGCCCCTCACCCTTCCGGTGCCCCGGCGCGACCACGAGATGCGTGACGACAACCGTGCCCGGCGCGACGAGCACGCGCTCGAGCTCGCCGCATTCGCCGTCTTCACAGCTCACGACGGCACCGAACATGAATTCAGCCGCCTCACCCACTGGACATCGCTCCCGCTCGGCCACCGGTCGGAGGAATGATCCCACATCGCGCCCGACGAGGCCTTCGAGCGCGGCGCCGGCGCGCACGTAGCCTCACATGGTGCTGTCGACCCGCCGAGATCACGCGAGCACGACGCGCCGCGACGGCGTGTGGGCCCCCGAACGCCGCCAGCTCACCAGCGGGCTCTCCCTGGCGGTGACGGTCGTCGCCGTCGAGGCCATGGCCGTGGCGACGATCCTCCCCATCGTGGTCCGCCACCTCGGCGATCTCAGCCTGTACGGCTGGGTGTTCAGCGCCTTCATGCTCTCGGGGCTCCTCGGCATCGTCGCCGCCGGCACGCTCGCGGACCGCGGGCCGCTCGCACCCCCGATGCTCGCCGCGCTGGCGCTCTTCGGCGCCGGCCTGCTCGTCGGCGGCATGGCACCGAGCATGCCCGTCCTGGTCGCTGGACGGGCGCTGCAGGGACTCGGCGCCGGTGCGGTCCCTGCGATCGCGTACGTGGCCATCTCCCGCTCCTACCCCGAGCAGGTGCGCCCGAAGATGTTCGCGGTGCTCGCGACGGCGTGGGTCGTGCCCAGCCTGGTCGGGCCCGCCACCGCTGCGGTCGTCGCGGTCCAGTTCGGCTGGCGCTGGGTCTTCCTCGGGCTGATCCCGGTCGTCGGGCTCGCCGGCACGGGTGCAGCGCGGGCGCTCCGCTCCATCCCGCCGCCTGCCCGGGTGCGCGACGCCGGCGTTCCCTACCTGCCCGTGCTGGGCGTGATCGCCGGGGCCGCGATCGTGCTCGGCGCTGCCACGACCGGCCGGATCGCGGTGGTGGTCCCCGGCGTCGCCTGCGGCGCGCTCCTGCTCGCGATCTCGCTGCGGCGCGTGACGCCGCCAGGCACGCTGACCGCCAGGCAGGGGTTGCCGGCCACGGTGCTCACGAGGGGCTTGCTCACGCTCGCCTTCTACGCCGGCGACGCGTACGTCCCCTATGCCCTGACCACGGTCCGCCACGCGGCGCCGCTGCTCGCCGGGGTGGCGTACTTCGCCTCCACGCTCACGTGGACGGCGAGCTCGTGGATCCAGGCACGCGTGGTCCACCGGCTCGGTCCCCGCCGGCTCGTCCGGACCGGCACGTGCGTGATGCTCGCCGGCGTGGGGACGATGGCGGCCACGCTCCTGCCGTCGCTTCCCGCATGGCTCGGGGTCATCGCCTGGGGGATCGCCGGCGGTGGCATGGGGCTTGCGTACTCACCGCTCTCGCTTGCGACCCTCGACAAGGCGGCGCCAGGCGAGGCAGGGAAGGCGACGTCGGGACTGCAGGTTTCCGACACCCTCGGCGAAGCGCTCGGCACCGGAGGAGCGGGGGCCATCGTGGCCGCTGCTGCGCTCGGCCTCGGGCCGAGGATCGGCGTGGCGCTCGCCTTCTTGCTCGGTGCGGGCATCGGGCTGATCGCACTGTTCGCGAGTCGAAGGCTCCCTGCGCGCCTCGGTTGAGTGGCCTCGGCTCGCCCCCTCACCGCCCGCACACGACACGCCGCCTCACAGCCCGCACACGACACGCCGCCTCACAGCCCGCACACGAAGCGGGTGCTCCACGGCTGCCAGCCGAGCTCGTTGTAGAGGAAGAGCGCAGCCTGGCTCTGGACGGCCGGTGAGGCCTCGTAGGGCCAGCCGGAGTAGCCGAGGGAGAGCCACGTGCCCTCGAGGAACCCGTACGCGCCGCCCGGTGCTGTCGGCGAGTTGAACCTGTCGCCGGACTCGTGCACGCGAATGCATGCCCAGTCGGGCGTTGTCGTGCTCGTCGCATCGGACAGGATCGGTGCCGGTGCCGGTGCCGCCGCGGGTGCCGGTGCCGGTGGCGGGGGTGCGGGCGGAGGGGGTGCGGCCACCCGATGCGCCGCCTTCCAGTCCTCGAGCCAGCGCGCCCCGCCGAACGCCCGCTCCCGGGCACCGAACGCGCTGGCGCTCCCGCCCTCGGGCACGGTGAGGCTCACCACGGTCGCGTCGTGGGAGAACCGGTAGCGGTACCCGGCTCGGGGCGTCTTCGGCCCCAGGGCGGCCGCGGCGCTGACCGCCGCAGCGATCAGTGCGACGCCGACCAGTGCGAAGACCATCAGGGCAGGTCCGGCCAACCGCCGCGCTCGGCCGATCGGTCGCTGTTCGAACGCGCGGAACGACGTGTGGAACTTGTGGAACTGATGAACGGATCTCGCGGCAACTCGCGCCGCGTCCCGTGCGATGCGCGTGCGCATTGCACCTCCCGTAGTCAGGCGTGGTGAACGCCTTCCTTCTCGGTGTCGTGCGTGGCGCCGGCCATCGCATGCATTTCCCCGGACGGTGTGCGGAAGGCAGGTCCCGTCCTGGCAGTTGCGCCGTAGGGTGTGCGGCCGGTTGGTGAGATGCCGAGGTCGTCAGTTGCTCGGTGGGTTCCTCCATCAGTCCGCGACGGAAGATGGCCGTCCGGCTGCCCAAGGTCGGCGGTGAGTATAGCCGATCGCAACAGACGTGTCAATCGGCGGAGCGCCAAGCCGGGCGGTGCCCAGGTCCGGCGAGGGCTGGGGGTCCGTCAGCGACGCTGCGTGCGCACCTCGAGCGCATCGCGCAGGGCGTCACCGATGAAGTTGAACGCGACGACCACGAGGACGATCAGGGCGCCGACGGGGTAGATCTCCCACCACCAGCCGTTGCTGATCGTCCCCACGGCGTTCGAGAGCATCGTGCCCCAGTCCGTGCCGGGCGCAGGGATGCCGAACCCGAGGAACCCGAGTGCCGCGAGGATGAGGATCGATGTCGCCACCTGGAAGGTGGCGAACACCACGATCGTCCCCACGGCGTTCGGGATGATGTGGCGGCCGATGATGCGGCCCCCGCCCCCTCCCATCGCCCGGACCGCCTGGACGTACTCGCGCGTGCGGAGCGTGAGCGTCTCGCCGCGGACGAGGCGTGCCGGGACGAGCCAGCTGACGCCGGCGATCACGAAGATGAGCAGCATCTCGGAGCTGTGGAAGATCGTGACCAGCGCGATCAGCAAGAAGAGGACCGGGATCGACAGCACGATGTCCACGATGCGCATCATCAAGGCGTCCAGCCACCGGCCGAAGAACCCTGCCACGGCGCCGTAGGCGACGCCGACGACCGTCGCCACCAGGGCCGAGAGGAGCCCGACGGTCATGGAGGCCTGCCCGCCGAACATCAGCCGTCCGAGCACGTCGAAGCCGGTCTGTGTCGTGCCGAGAGGGAACTTCCCCCCTGTCGCTCCCGGCGGCGCGTTCTCGGGGTTGAACAAGGCGGCCTGCTGGTTCGTCTGGTTCGTGTGGTAGACGACCGGGCCGACCCAGCAGAACAAGATGACGAGCACGATGAAGGCGAGGCTGGCGACCGCCAGCTTGTGTTCGACGAACACCCGCAGGATCTGGCGCCCGATCCCACCGGAGGTCTGAGCCTCGCCACCTTCGGGGGCTCCGGGCGATTCGCCCGCCTCCGCTGCGGTCGCCGGCACGACGAGGTCGAGGCTGACCGCGACCGGGCTTTCCGTCGCGCTCGCACCGAACGCCGGTGTGCCCCCGACGCCGTCGTCCGCGCCGGTCAAAATGTGCCCCCGTAGCGGATCCGCGGATCGACCAGCACGTAGAGGATGTCCGCCACGAGCGAGCCGACGACGGTGGCGACGGTGATCACGAGCGTGGTCCCGAGCACCGTCGGGATGTCCGCGTTCTCCGCGGCCTGGACCGTGAGAAGTCCCATGCCCGGATAGTTGAAGAGGTCCTCCACGATGACCGCTCCGCTCACGATCCCGGGAAGCGAGAGGCCGATCAGCGTGATGATCGGGATCAGCGCATTGCGCAATGCGTGCCCGTAGAGCACCCGGCGCCCGCTCGCGCCCTTCGCCCTCGCGGTGCGGATGTAGTCCTCCGCCATGGCGTCGAGCAGCGAGGACCGCATGTACCGGCTGAACCCGGCGACCGTGATGGCCGCGAGCGTGAGGACCGGGAGGATGAACCCCTTCGGGTCGGTCCACACCGCGAACGGCGACGCGTTGGATGGCGGAGAGACCGGGAGGAGCCTGGCGTCGAACGCGAACCACTCGATGAGCAGGGTGCCGAGGAAGAAGGACGGCATCGAGTAGAGGACGAAGGCGAGCCCGGTCAGCGCGTAGTCACTGGGCTTGTTCTTCCTCACGACCTGGAGCACGCCGAGAGGGACCGCGACGGCGAGCGCGAGCAGCGTCGACGTGCCGACGAGCACGAGGGTCTTGGGCAGCCGGGTCGAGATCACGTCCCACACCGGCTCCGTGTACTTGTACGAGTAGCCCAGGTGGAGGAGCGGCAGCCCGATCAGGTAGTGCCAGAACTGCACCCACAGCGGCTGTGTGAACCCGTTGGCGTGGTTGAACTCACGAACGAGCGCGGGCGTCGCCTTCGGGCCGAGGACGGCGTGCGCCTCGCCGCCCGGGATGAGGCGCGACAGCAGGAAGACGATGACGACGACGCCGAGGACGACGATGACCGCCTGGATGACGCGCCGGATCAGGTACCCGATCATCGGCGCTCACGCACGCGATCCGTCGCCGAGCCCAGGGGTCCACCCGTTCACGCCGTGGGTGCGGTCACGCCCAGTGGAATGTCGCCGGTGTGAGCGTGAGCAGCGGATCCATCGGAGCCACGCCCTTCAAGCCCTTGTGGACCTCGAACAGCCGGACACCACTGTTCTCGAAGATGTAGGGAAGGTGCTTCTCCTCCCAGTTCGCGAACTTGGCGAGGGTTGTCTTGCCGGTGAGCGTCTTGGCGATGAGCGCTGTGCTCGTCTTTGTCGCCCAGCTTCCCGAGTTGGACGCCGCACCCTTCACCAGGAGCTCTGTTCCCGAGGGGTAGATGTCCGGCGAGAACAGCCAGCCGCCCCAGTCGTTGATCTCCCACTTGCAGCCCTTCGGGCACGGGGTCGCCTCGCCGTAGACGGTGTTGAACGTCGCGCTCGAGAGATTGACGCGGATGCCCGCCTGCGCCCAAGAGCTCTTGAACGTGTCCGTGATTGTCTTGTTCAGGGTCGGCTGGGTCGAGTAGACGACTGTGAAGTCGAGCTTGGCGCCCTTCTTCACGCCCTTTCCGCAGTGGCCCGCGCCCGTGCCCGGCTTCTCGCAGATGTCGACCCCGCCCGGCACGACCTTCCAGCCGTGCCCCTTCAGGAGCGCCCTGGCCGCGGACACGCTGTAGGGGTAGGGGTTCTTGTAGGATGTCTTGGTCAAGAAGGCGCTCTTGACCGCGTCGGGGATGACGCCGTAGTTCGGCATCCCGTAGCCCTTCACCAGCCGTTCCACGATCAGTGTCTGGTCGACCAGGTGCTGCATGGCCTGGCGGAAGTACAGCTGGCGGAAGATCGGTCCCGCGTTCCCTGTGTCACCCGTCGAGTTGAAGTTGTAGGGGATGTATGTGATCGCCCATGTCGGGTCGGGCTCCAGGTTGTATGTCGAGAGCCTCGAAGGGTTCGGTCCCGGCACCGGGAGCACGCCCGGCCTGCCCGGCTTCTTCGCCGGCGCGCTCAGCTCTGTGGCGCCGAGGTGCCCGACGTCCAGTGTGCCGCTCGCGAGCGCGTTGAACATGGCCTGTGTCGACGTGTACGCCTTGTCGACGTACTTCTTGATCTTGGGCTTGTTCGGGCCCGAGTACTTCGGGTTCGGCACCATCACGAAGCCGACTGTCGGCGTGAAGGATGTGAGCTTCCAGGGCCCGTCCACGACGCTCCAGATCTGGCTCGTCGCGTAGGTCGGGAAGGCGTTGATGGTCTGCTTCGGGTTTGTCGGGTTGAACCCCGCCTGCTCGGAGAGGAAGCCGTACACCGCCTTGCACTTCGCGGCGTTCGGGCCCTTCGATGTGGTCGTTGTGAACGGCGCCTTGAAGCATCCCGCCGAGCCGGGAGCCGCCGTCGGCGACGTCCGTGTCCAGGCGAGCGGGAACGGGGTGATCGTCGACAGCTCGTTGTAGAGGAACCAGTGCGGGTTCATCGGCGTCTTCATCGTGAAGGTGATCGTCGTGGGGCTCGTGACCTTGATCGACTTCACCCCTGTCGGGAGCCCCGGGCCCGGGAAGTACGCCGCGTAGTCTGTGGGGTCCTGGTGCCAGAGGTTCATGAAGAACAGCACGTCTGTCGCGTCGACCGGCTCTGTGTCGGACCACCGGTACTTCTTGAGCGTGATGGTGATCGTCTTGTCCCCGTTGGAGAACTTGGGGGGTGTCGCGAGCGACAGCCGCTTGTTCAGTGTGATCGAACCGTGGCTGCCGAACCAGTAGAGCGGCCGGTACATGTAGTACTGGAAGTAGTCGATGTTGTTCACCCCGAAGTGTGTGAGCCCCATCATCGGGAAGATGTAGTTCGGCGCCGATCCTGTCTCGCCGGCGTCGGTGACCACCGACTTTGTCGCCGCACCCGCAGAGGGTGCCGCGACCGAGACGGTGACCAAGCCCGTGACGGCCAGCGCGAGCGCGGCCCCCGCCGTCGTGAGCCGTCGCAAGATCCTGTAGCGCTCCCGCGTAGTGCCCATACCCGCCACCTCCTGTTGCAGGGGGACGGCTGCCCGAACCTCACTGACGGCACCCGCCCTGCTGTTCTGCCCGACCTGCTCGCTGCACGTTACTGCACGGTCACCATCGGCGGCCGGTTGCGGAACTGTAACATGGAGTGTTGCTTCAACGCAACGGAAAGATGCGAGGGCGACCGGCGATCTCGGCGCATTGGATGGCGGGATCGGAACGTTGATCGGCGAATTGGCGATCTTCGCTTGGAAGATTCGGGGCACCCAGGATTGCGCCCTTCACGAGACGACGAAATTCGGACACGCAGGCCGTCCATTGCCCTTTGCGGCCGCGCGCGAACCGGCACCTGAGCCGAGGACGCCTGTTGGGCGGACGGTGGTTCCCGGAGCTAGATTCGCCCCGATGCCAGACCGCAATGTGCTCGAGGTCAACCAGCTGCGCACCGAGTTCCACACGCGCACGGCCAACGTCGTGGCGGTGGACGACGTGACCTTCTTCGTCGCGGAGGGCGAGTCGGTCGGCATCGTGGGCGAGTCCGGGTGCGGCAAGAGCACGACCGGGCTCTCCATCATGCGGCTGCTCCCGACCAACGGCCACGTGAGCGGCGGCAACATCGTGCTGAACGGCCGGGACATCGCCAAGCTCTCCGAGAAGCAGATGCGCCACGTCCGCGGCAACGAGGTCGCGATGATCCCGCAGGATCCGATGACCTCGCTCAACCCGACCATGACGATCGGCAGGCAGATCTCCGAGGCCGTGCTCCTCCACCGCGACGTGACCAAGGAGCAGGCGCGCGAGCGCGCGCTCGAGGTGCTCCGCCTCGTCGAGATGCCACGCCCCGCAGAGCGCCTCGACCAGTACCCGCACGAGCTGTCGGGCGGGCTGCGCCAGCGCGTGATGATCGCGATCGCGCTCGCCTGCGACCCGAAGCTGCTGATCGCCGACGAGCCGACCACCGCCCTCGACGTGACGATCCAGGCCCAGATCCTGGACCTGATCGACGAGCTGCGCGCACGCCTTCGCATGGCCGTCATCCTCATCACCCACGACATGGGGGTGATCGCCGGCCGGACCGACCGCGTGATCGTGATGTACGCCGGCAAGATCGCCGAGGAGGCCAGCACCGACGCGCTCTTCGCCCGGATGCGGCACCCCTACACCGACGCGCTCCTGGCGTCGGTGCCGAAGCTCGACCAGAAGCGCACCGAACGGCTGATGAGCATCCCCGGGCTCCCGCCCGATCTCTCCTTGACGCACACCAACTGCCGCTTCAACCCGCGGTGCCAGTTCGCGACGGACCGCTGCCGCGAGGAGGAGCCTCCGCTCGAAGAGACCACCGACCCCGACATCGCCAGCGCGGTGCCGCACCGCTTCGCCTGCTTCCACCCGGTCAACGTCGAGCACCGCTCGATCTCGGTCGAGGTGCGGAGCACCGAGGAGCAGGAGAACGCGTTCCTCGCCTCGAGGGCGACGGAGCTCACCGCACGCCCCGAGATGCTCGGCACCGACGACCTGGTGAAGGAGTTCCCGGTCATGAAGGGCGGCATCTTCCGCCACAAGGTCGGCTCGGTGAAGGCCGTCTCCGGGGTCTCCTTCAGCATCAAGCAGGGTGAGGTCTACGGCCTCGTGGGCGAGTCGGGCTGCGGGAAGACGACGGTGGGCCGCCTCGTCGTCGCGCTCGAGCGGGCCAACGGCGGCAAGATCCGCTTCGAGGGCCGGGAGGTGCAGGGCTTGCACGGCGCTGCGCTCCGCCGGCTGCGCCGTGACGTCCAGCTCATGTTCCAGGACCCCTACGCCTCGCTCGACCCCCGCATGCGGGTCGGGACGATCATCCGCGAACCGCTGAAGGTCCAGCACATCGGGAGCCCTTCCGACCAGCGCCGCCGCGTCAACGAGCTCTTGGAGGAGGTCGGCCTCAGCCGTGCCTCGGTCGAGCGGTACCCCCACGAGTTCTCAGGAGGTCAGCGCCAGCGCATCGGGCTCGCTCGCGCCCTCGCGCTCGGTCCCAAGCTCATCGTCGCCGACGAGCCCGTCTCCGCCCTCGACGTGTCGATCCAGGCCCAGATCCTGAACCTCATGAAGGACCTCCAGGACCGCCACGGGCTCACCTTGGTCCTCATCTCCCACGACTTGGGCGTCGTGCGGTACATGGCCGACACCATCGGGGTCATGTACCTCGGCAAGCTGGTCGAGACCGGGCCGGCCCACGAGGTCTACGACCATCCGGCGCACCACTACACCCGCGGCCTGCTCGATGCCGTTCCGGATCCCCATCCCGAGAAGGCACGCGAGAAGCTCCAGGCGAAGGGCGTGCGCGGAGAGCTGCCGTCCGCGGTCGACCCGCCCTCGGGGTGCCGGTTCCGCACGCGCTGCCCGAGGGCGGAGGAGAAGTGCGCCGTCGAGGAGCCGCCGATCATGGACTTCGGCAACGGCCACACGGCGGCGTGCCACTTCCCCCTCGAGACGCCCGTGGGCATCGCGGTGCCTGCCGTGCCCGTCGCCTCGTCGGCGTCCACCTCCTCACCGGCACCCGCACCGACCCCCTCGTAGGCCCCGCGGCCCTCCGAGGGGGGCCGCCGCCGACCTCCGACCTCCGGCCCTGCGGCCCTCCTGCTCCTCGGCCCCCGGCCCCGCGGCCAGCTCAGCGCCGATCGCGGCGCCCGAGCCATCGTTGGACCGCAGCCGCCTCCACGTCGAGGCGCCCGATGACGCCCGAGACGATCCGGCGCTCGGCCATCCTGCCCACCACGGGGATCGCGACGGTGAGCTCGCCGTCGAGCCGGCGCAGCGTCGCCCGAGCGCCCGGGCCCGCTC
>JAKAQM010000210.1 GCA_021822565.1 Actinomycetes bacterium
TCCGTCGCGCCATCGTCTCCGATCGCAGCTGCGAGCTGCTCGGCGATGCCGATCCCTGCGGTACCGGCGCCGTGGATGACGACCCGCTGGTCCCCCAGGCGTCCGCCGCTCATCCGCAGAGCCGAGAGAATGGCGGCCAGGGCGATGGCCCCGGTCCCTTGGATGTCGTCGTTGAAGGTCAGGCGCTGTTCCTTGTAGCGATGGAGCACCCGATGGGCGTTGGCCGCCCCGATGTCCTCCCAGTGCAGGAGCGCACGGGGGAAGAGACGGCTGGCGGATTCCACGTACGCATCGACGAAGTCGTCGTAGACGGGCGCGTCCACCCGGGGGTGCCGGTTGCCGAGGTAGAACGGGTCGTCGAGGAGGCTCTGCCGGTTCGTGCCGGCGTCCAGGACGACAGGGAGGGTTCGGTCGGGATCGATCCCGCCGGCCGCCGTGTACAAGGAGAGCTTGCCGATCGAGATGCCGATGCCTCCGACGCCCCAGTCGCCGATCCCCAGGATCGCTTCGCCGTCCGTCGCGACGATGATGTCGACGTCGTCAGGCCCGAGATCGGTGGCACGCAGCGACGCTTCGACGTCCTCGACGTGGTCGACGGAGAGATAGACCCCTCGGGTGCCACGGAACTCCGAGCTGAAATGCTGGATCGCCTCCCCGACGGTGGGCGTGTAGACGATCGGCAGCATCTCGCTCAGGTGGTCCTGCAGCAGCCGGAAGTAGAGGACCTCGTTCCGCTCACGCAGCAACGTGAGGTAGACGTTCTTCGCGAGATCCCCGGGCTGCGCCGAGAACTGCTGGTAGGCGCGAGCTGCCTGGAGCTCGAGCGTGAGCACGGCGGGCGGGAGCAGGCCGACGAGCCCGAAAACCTGCCGCTCTTCTCGGGTGAACGCGACCCCGTGGCTGAGCCGCGGGTCGGAGAGCAACTGACGGCCCCGAAGCTTCGTCTCGATCTCATTCGACTTCATGACCGTCACCCTACCGAGGGCGCGCTGCCACCCCCGGGAGGCGTCGAGCGCGCGGGGTCGTCAGCCGTCGAGCGCACGGGCCCTGGGGGCCGTCGAGCGCACGGCCTCAGCCGACGAGCGATTCGATCTGCTTGACGAGCTTGTCCTCGACCTCGAAATTCCATGCGGTGTCGGCGACGTCGATCACCAAGAACAGGTCGGAGATGAGGAGCGTCTCGATGGCGGCCACGCCCAGGTGCTCCAGCCACTTGCCGATCCCGACTCGGACGGTGAAGTCGTCGGGCGCGCCGCTGAGCATGATCGTCAGTGCCCGATCCGCGTCCACGACCCCTCGGAGGAACCCCCCCTTCTTGGCCTGCAGCACGAGCCCCTGGCTGCTCGGAGCAGACGACTGCACCGTGAACCCCTCAGCTTTCAGGTAGTCCTCGATCCTCTGCTGCAGGACGTTCAGGTCCGTCCCCTTGCCCTGGAAGTGCAGGGACTTGTCACCAAGGGTCATCGTGCCTCCTCAAGGCCGGCTGTGACATCGGTCGGCAAGCGCACCGCCTGCCGTCCTGCAACGCTAGGTTGTCGGCGCCCGCGATGGCCCGCGGGCTCGCCACGGGCCGCGAGCGCCATGTCCTCGAGAAGCCGGAGCGGTGCTGGCGGACCTGCTGGTCGACCTGCACCTCGGGTTGGCTACCCCTGGCGACCGGCCTCGACCTCGAGCTCGATGCGGACCCTGTTGCCGACCACGATCGCGCCACCCTCCAGGACGCCGCTGAAGGAGACGCCGAAGTCGCGCCGGTCGATCTCGGTCGAAGCCGAGAGGGCGAGCACTTCCGACCCGGGCTGGGTACCGGGGCCCGAGCCGTGGTACTCGACGTCGAAGACGACCGACTTGGTCACACCGCGGATCGTGAGATCGGCCGCGAGCTTCCACTCGGTATCGGTCACCTTGGTGAGACCGGTGCTCTCGAGAGACAACGTCGGGAAGTTGGAGGCGTCCAGGAAGTCGTTGGTCCGCATGTGGTCGTCGCGCATCTGCACGCCGGTCTCGATGCTCGCCGTCTCGGCCTGGGCCTCGACCGAGGAATGCTCGATCGGGTCGGCGATGACGATCGTCCCTTCGAATTTCGTGAACCGGCCACGGACCTTCGAGCCGATGAGGTGCCGGGCCACGAACCCGACCTCGGAATGCGCGGGGTCGACGGTGTAGGTCCCCGGCGTGGGCAGCTTGACCGCGGTGGTCTGCTCGGACATGGGCATACCTCTTTCTCTTTTCCGATGTTCTCGCTCGTTCTCGGATGTTCTCGCTCGGGTGCTCGTGCGCTCGGCTCTGTCGCCCGTCTGGCGCGCCGCTCGACGGACGCGCGTAGCACGCACCTGCCGAATGGGTGGGATTGTATCTGAGCACTCAGATACATGTCAATATCTGATCATCAAGGTGAGATACACTCCAGGAGTGCCGACACGAGCGGCAAGTCAGGATCGGTCGACCGTGCGTCGAGCAAGCCCAGCCGGCTCCCCTGCCGGTCTGGCGAGCGACGGGTCCGGTACCGGCCCTCCTTTTCCCCCGCTCGACCCCGCCGAGGAGCACGCCATCACCTTGATGGGCCTCTTGGTGGAGGTCCACGCCCGGATCACCCGGGTTCTCGGCGCCCACATGGAGGAGGCCTGCGGGCTGCCACTCAGCTGGTACGACGCCATGATCCGCTTGCGACGGTCCCCCGGCGGGTTCACCACGATGACGCGATTGGCCGGCGAGGTGTCACTGACCTCCGGGGGGATCACCCGCCTCGTGGACCGGCTGGTGGACTCGGGGTACGCCGAGCGCTCGAGCTGCCCGACGGACCGGCGCAGCGTCTATGTCCGCCTGACGGCGGCTGGCGCAGCCAAGGTGGACGAGGCAACGGCGTCGCACCGCGCCGTCCTCGAGCATTACCTGATCCAACCCCTCGACGACGACGAGCGCGCAGCGCTGGAATCGGTGCTTCGGAAGCTGCGCAACGCCTGATCGCCTGAGCGCTCGGCCGCACCCCAGCACCAACGTCCTGCCTGGGGATGCCGGCTCTCGCGCCCCTGTAGCATCTCCATCTCCTCGGGGCACGCGCCTGCGGCACGAGGAGCCCGACTGGACGACCTACGCCGCATCGTCGTCAGGGAGCCCGGCTCGGGCTCGCTCCTGTGCTCCCCGAGCCCGAGACGCTCGTCGTGGAGACTGTGCCGTTCTTCTTCTCGTTCTTCTTGCCGACGACGGCCACGCGGTCGCCGGGGTGGAGGTCCGACACCGAGCTGGTCGAGCTGACGCTGATGGTGGTGCGAGCGCCGGTCGACACCTTCACGATGGTCCCTGTGCCTTCCGCCACGCAGAAGTCCTTCCCTGTGACGAGCCCGACGGTCCCGGCGACGGCGGTGCCGAAGCCGGCGAACGAGAAGCCGCCTGCGCCTTTCGTGGCTCTTCGCGTTGAGGCGTGGGGCGGTGCCAGACAGGTGACCCGCCCATAGGTATCCACCACTTGGTGCCCTGCACCTCCGATTCTTGCGGTTAGGACGAGCGAGAACGGAGGACACAGGGCAATG
>JAKAQM010000058.1 GCA_021822565.1 Actinomycetes bacterium
AGGTGACGGACCGGCGGGCGTGGTCATGGCGAGACCTCCTCGCCTCCTTCTACCTCCACCTCGCCCACCGATGCGCCCAGGGCCGCCAGCGCCCGGCCCTGGGCGGCGGCGAGCGCCCTGCCGGCCTGGCCGCTGATCAGGTGGACCTGGCAGCGGACACCCAGGGTCGTGCTGCTGTGCTCGGGCTCGGCTGCCTCTGGCGAACGGCGGGAGCGGGAATCGGCGGCCAGGGGTCGCGCCGTCATCGGGTGGAGCCCGCTGCCGCCCTCGCGAGCTGAGCAAGGCGCCGTCGCGGGGCCTCCTGCCCGACCGGGAGCCAGATGGCGTCGGCCGGGTTGCCCGTTCCGGCGACCGCCGTCGCCACTGGGAGCGTGGTGGCGCCGAGCGCTTTGCGTAGCCCCGGCTCGCGGCCAGCCTGGGCGAGCCAGAAGAGGACCGGCCGAGCGACGCCGTCGGCCTCGGCCAGGTCGCGGTAGCCGGCAAGCTTGGCGGCGACCCGACCGAGCGGCTCGCTCCCGGTGTCGTGCTCCACGAAGAACTCGACGCGCTGGCCGTCCTCCTCCCAGATCCCGTAGGCGTCGGGGCGGACCAGCTCGCCCCACTCTGCGGCACAACGTCGCTCGGACCACCAGGCGACGAGCGCCGCGTCGGAGCGCTCACGAGCAGCCCTGTGCAACGAGCAGAAGAAGCCGTTCACCCCGAGCGTGTGGGTCGTCCGCTGCCCGGCGGCCAGTGACACCACCCGGTTGCGCCGCACCGAGGTTCGCGGGGCGTCCACGCCACGCTCGGCGGCAACGAGGGCGGCGCCGACGGCGCCGAGGGTGTAGCGCCAGGACTCCGAGCCCGTCGGTCGCAGCGGGCGGAAGCGGTCGAGGACGCACAGGCGATAGAGGGCGGCCATGCGGTGCTGGGTGGAGACGAGGCTCGTGAAGCACAGGTCGCAGACCTGTTCGGTCGTGAGCACCCGGTGCTCCCACAGGACCCGGCAGAGGAAACGGTCGCGCCTGGTGAGGCGGCCGAAGACGTCGAGCGCAGAGACGCCGCCCCGCCGAGGAGAAGAGGCGATAGTCATGGATTGCTCCAGGAGTCGGGGTCCTCGGACGCCGGGGTGGGGAGTGCCTTGCGCTGGCGGTTCTCGCGAGGAGGCGTCGGCGTCTCAAGCACGCCGTCGGAGACGCCGGGGGAGACGCCGGACGAGACGCCGCCTGGGCTGCCGTCGGTCTTGGTGCGATGACGGCGACGTCGGACGAGGAGGTCGTGGCGCCGGTCGGCCTGGCTGCGCCCGGCGTTCTTCCGTGCGTGCACCCGTGCCTCGGCAGCGCGTCCGGGCACGGCAGGCGGCATCGGCCGGGTCCGGAGCGTGAAGGCATGGAGGTCGCGGCCTCCGACCACGAGGCGGCAGGCGACCTGGTAGGCGTCGAGGTGGCTGAGGTCGTAGGCCTTGAGGTACGGCTCGGTGTGGCGGGCGACCACCCGGGCATCTTCGGGGGAGACCGAGAAGTACACCTTGTTGCGGGCGTTCGCCGAGGCCGCTTCGAAGAGGTCCTTCGGCAGCTGTCCGAGGTGCTGGTGGGCCAGGACGACCGCGAGGTGGTAGCCGCGCGCCTCGGCCAAGACGTCGTCGACGGCGGTCGGCAGCGCCAGGAAGTTCTGGCACTCGTCGACGTACAACGTGGCGTCGGGGCGGGCCAGGTCGTCGGCCCGGGCGGTCGCCGCCTGCCAGACCGAGGCGACGAGAAGCGCCCCCACGAGCCGAGCGGTGTCCTCGCCCAAGATGCCCTTGGGGAGCCGGGCCAAGAGCACCCCGCCCGAGAGGACCGCCTTCATGTTGAAGCTGGAGGCGGCCGAGCCGAAGAGGTCCCGGGCGAAGCGCCGGGCCAACACGGCGCGCAGCTTGTTCATGATCGGCCCGATCGCCTGGGCCTGGCCGGCCGGGGTCATGACGTCGTAGCCGTCCCAGAAGCCCTTGAGCTCCGAGCGCTCCGGCAGCGTGGCGACGAGCGGCGCCCGGAAGCGCCGGTCGGTAAGGAGCACCGGGATATCGGCGAGCGTGGCGCCCGGCAGGCGCCGCAGGGTGGCGCACGCCGAGCGCAGGACGTCGTCGGTCCGCGGTCCCCACCAGGCCGCGAAGATCCGGCCGAAGACCGAGACCACATGGTCCACGGCGACCTCGGCGGGCTCGCCGCCCAGCACGTTCAACGCCGGCGGGGCCTCGGTCTCCTTCGGGTCGATCAGCACCAGGCGGCCGAGAGCCTGCTCGGGGAGCCGGGCGAGGAGGTCGTCCACCAGGTCACCCTTCGGGTCGATCACGACGACCCCGCGTCCGCCCGCCATGTCGGCCAGAGCCAGGTTGGCGAGGAGGGTCGACTTGCCCGATCCCGTCGCCCCGACCACGTGGGCGTGGTAGCGGCCGTCTTCCACCCCGAGCGCGACGGCGCGCCGGGGTCCGACCTCACTCTCGCCGATGACCCGCACGCCGGAGACGCGGCTGGAGCCGTCAGACCGCCGCATCGTCGTCCTCCGAGCGCTCGCCGCGAGCCGCCTGGATCGCGGCCAGGACTTCCGCCGGTGGCGCCACCGCCGCGCGCGCCTGGCGAAGCCCTGGCGCCTGCCCGTCGACCGGCAGGTGCACGAGCGCTGCAACTTCGGAGAGCCCAAGCACCTCGCCACGGCCGAGCACCCGGCGCTCGATGCGCCGCCGGCATCCCAGCTGCCGCCGAACGACGAGATGGTTGCGTCCCGCGTAGACGCCGAACGCGGCGGACAGCTCCCGGGCACGCGCTCGCAGCCGTCGGAGCGCATGGCGCCCGCGCCCCGAGCTGGAGAGCCCGAAGCGGACGGCGACCTCGAAGGTGGGCAGGTCGCTCGCCTTCGCCACAGCGTGGCGCACGTCAGCCGAGCGCATCGGGTCGTGAGGCGACGGTCGGGCCGGGGCGTTGCGCCAGGCGGCGAGCAGACGGGGCAGGGGGGCCATTGGTCGGCCGGTCTGAAGCGACCGGGCGGCTCGGATGAGCATGCGGGTTGAGCGGGCACCGGCGGGACGGACGAGGACCTGGACCAGTCCCTGCTCGTCGCCGTCCCAGGAGCCGAGGGCGCCGATCACGGTGCGAAGCGGATCGACCACATGGTCGGTGCCGAGGGGGAGCCACGGCGGTGCGCCGAGGCGCAGCTCCCCGACCGCGGCGACCGGGCGGAGAAGGCGGCGCACCTCGGCGTCGCGCACCTGGCACTGCGCGCCCGGCCAAGCCGAGGAGACCGCCCGGGCCACCGCGTGCACTTGAACGCCGGAAGACACCCAGAAGCGCAGGCCGAGACCGTGAGCAGCGCTCTCGATCTCGAAGGCGACATGTCCGGGACGACCGAGGCGCCGGCCGGTCCCGGAGAGCACCGCGTGCAGGTTGCGCCAGAAGCCGAGCGCGGCCTTCGCCTCGACGGCAGCCGGCACGGCCACCTCGACGAGCTGGCCGCCAGCGGGCGCACGGAGGCGAGCCAGCAGTCTGACGAGCGCGGCCAGGACGGCGAGCGCCACGAGCACGCCGAGGATCGGCAGGACGACCGGCAGGACAGCTCTGGCAAGGTGGGCCGCGTCGTGGCCGAGATGGTGCCACCAGGCGCCTGGGTGGGTGAGGAACCGGTTGAGGGGGCTGTTGGGGACGCTCGGTGGGGGTGCGGTGGGGACAGGGGGCATGGGCAGGGGACAGGGGGCATGGGCAGGGGGCATGGGCAGGGGGCATGGGCAGGGGCTTCCTCCGGTGGGCCGGTGCTTTGGGGCGCCCGCGACCGCGCGAACGCATCTATAGAACAGGGGGGTCTCGCGCCAACGTCCGAGAAGGCGTCCGGATTCGAGACAGAAGAAGTCGATAACCTGGGAGAACGATGAGCGCCTACGTGACCAGGTCTCGGGCTGCCGAAGGGTTAGAGCACGATGGCCGCGCCATCGAAGCCGCTCTCGCCCGGGGCCAGGCAGCCCGGCTCGCCCCCCATCGGGCCGCGCTCATCGAGTCGCTGTGCGCCATGCGCCGCGACACCGAGCTGGCACTCCACCAGGCCATCTACGAGGCCAACCAGGACGGCTGCTCGTGGCGGCTGCTCGCCAAGTTCACCGACATGTCGTGGCAGACCCTCCACCGCCGCTACCGGGGCCGGCCCACCAGGATGCGACCACCGCCCGAGAAGGACACCTGGCTTCGCAGCCGACGGCGGCGTGAGCGGTTCACACTGTCGGTCGGCGACCACTGGTGACCGAGACCACAGGTCGCCTCGCTGAGGCGCCGCTTGATGCGGGCCACCCACAGGGCGCCACGTCGGGATTGCCGCAGCGGTGGAGTCCGGGCTCGGGGACCGGGGCGTCAGTAGCCTTGCGATCAGGAAGCACCGACCGTTTCGGCAGCCCCGAGACAAGGACACCCAGGAACAACGCGATGGCACGAACCGACAGCACACGAGCAGCGGCGGTTCTTCGTCGTGCCTGACGCCGAGGACTACCTCGGCCCCGAGGCCCAAGCACGCGTCGACATCGACCGCCAGCTCACGGAATGCGGGTGGATCGTTCAACGCCACAAGCAGATGAACCTCGGCGCCGGCCTAGGCGTTGCAGTACGCGAGTTCCCCATGCTCGAAGGCCACGGGGACGCCGACTACCTGCTCTTCGTCAACCGCAAGGCTGTTGGAGTCATCGAGGCGAAGAAGAAGGGCACCCCGCTCACTGGCGTCGAGTGGCAGTCGGCGAAGTACACGACGGGTCTCCCCGACACCGTCCCCGCGCTGACCAAGCCGCTCGCGTTCGCCTATGAGTCGACCGGCGTCGAGACCCGCTTCACCAACGGCTTCGATCCCGAGCCTGCCAGCCGCCAGGTCTTCACCTTCCACCGCCCCGAGACCCTCGCTGGCTGGGTGCGCGCCTGGTCAGCTTTCGGCGGCATCGAGCAGGCAACGCTGCGCCAGCGCCTCCTCCAGCTACCCCCACTCTCCTCGACCGGGCTCTGGCCCGCCCAGGAGACGGCGATACGCCACCTCGAGGAGTCCCTCGTCCACTTCCGTCCCCGAGCACTCATCCAGCTGGCGACGGGCTCGGGAAAGACCTTCACCGCAGCAAACGTCTGCTACCGGCTCATCAAGCACGCCGATGCGGCCCGGGTGCTGTTCCTCGTCGATCGGGCAAACCTCGGCCGCCAGACCTTGAAGGAGTTCCAGGCCTTCACCACCCCCGACGACGGCCGCAAGTTCACCGAGCTCTACAACGTCCAGCACCTGCAGACAAACGCCATCGACAAACCGTCCCGGGTCGTGATCTCCACCATCCAGCGCCTGTACTCGATCCTTCGCGGCGATCCCGAGATGGCCCCCGAGCTCGACGAGACCTCGGCCTTCGAGCTGGAGCCCAAGGCCCCGGTCGAGGTGTCCTACAACCCGAAGCTTCCCATCGAGGCCTTCGACGTAATCATCGTCGACGAGTGCCACCGCTCCATCTACGGCGTGTGGCGCCAGGTCCTCGACTACTTCGACGCCTTCATCATCGGATTGACGGCGACGCCCGGCAAGCAGACCTTCGCCTTCTTCGACCAGAACCTCGTCATGGAGTACAACCACGACCAAGCCGTGGCCGACGGCGTCAACGTCGACTTCGACGTCTACAAGATCGCAACCGAGATCACCGGGCAGGGGTCTGTGGTCGACGCCGGTCTCGTCACCAAGTTCCGCGACCGCCAGACCCGGGCGGTCCGCCTGGAGAAGCTCGACGACGACGTCACCTACGACCCCGCCGCGCTCGATCGCACGGTCGTCGCGAAGGACCAGATCCGCACCATCATCCGGACCTTTCGGGAGAAGCTGCCCGAGATGTTCCCCGGACGAGAGCACGTGCCGAAGACCCTCATCTTCGCCAAGGACGACAGCCACGCCGACGACATCGTCCAGGTCGTGCGCGAGGAGTTCGGCAAGGGCAACGACTTCGCCGCCAAGATCACCTACCGCTCTGGCTCCCAGGGCCAGCGTCCCGAGGACCTGCTCGCCTCGTTCCGCAACAGCTACAACCCCCGCATCGCGGTCACCGTCGACATGATCGCGACGGGCACCGACGTGAAGCCCCTCGAATGTGTCTTCTTCATGCGCATGGTCCGCTCCCGCAACTTCTTCGAGCAGATGAAGGGCCGCGGCGTCCGGGTGATCAACCCGACCGACCTCCAAGGGGTCACCCCCGACGCGCGGATCAAGGATCGCTTCGTCATCGTCGACGCCGTCGGGGTGACCGAGGCCGATCTCCACGACACGGTCCCGCTCGAACGCCAGCCAGGGGTGCCCTTCGACAAGCTCCTCCAGCGCCTCGCCTACGGTGAGCGCGATCCCGATCTCATCTCCTCGGTCGCGGCACGTATCGCCCGGCTCGACCACAGCATCACGAAGGAGGACCGGGCAGAGCTCGAAGAGGCGGCCGGCGTCCGACTGCAGGACCTGGCCCATCTCCTCGTCGACGCCCTCGACCCCGATCGCCACCTTGCCGAAGCCTGCCGGGCAACCGGCAAAGACGAGCCGAGCCTTGACGAGGTCGCCGCGGCCAAGGCCGAGCTGATCGAGGCTGCCGCCCGGCCGTTCGACAATCCCGAGCTGCGAGCCAAGCTCATCGATGTCCGTCGGTCCTACGAGCAGCTCATCGACGAAGCCTCCAAGGACGTCCTCCTCGACGCCGGCTTCTCGCGCGACGCTACAGATCGCGCTCGGCACACCGTCGAGTCGTTCCAGGCCTTCATCGAGGAGCACAAGGACGAGATCACCGCCCTGCAGATCCTCTACAGCCGGCCGTACTCGCAGCGCCTCACGTTCAAGGAGATCAAGGAGCTGGCGCACGCAATCGGCCGACCACCGTATCGCTGGACGCCCGAGCAGCTCTGGCAGGCGTACGAGACCCTCGACCGCTCCAGGGTCCACGGGTCACCGGGACACGTCCTGACGAACATCGTCTCCCTGGTCCGCTTCGCGCTCTCGCAAGATAACGAGCTTGTTCCGTTCCCCGACCTCGTCCAGGGGCGCTTCTCAACCTGGATCACACAGCAAGAGACCGCTGGTCGCACCTTCACCGACGAGCAACTGGTGTGGCTCGGGCGCATCCGCGACCACATCGCCGCATCCCTCGTGATCCACCCAGAGGACTTCGAAGGCGTGCCGTTCGTCCAGCACGGCGGACTTGGGAAGGCGTACGAGCTGTTCGGCGAGAAGCTGACACCCCTCCTTGACGAGCTGACCGAGGTACTGGCGGCATGAACGTGCTTCCGAAAGGTTGGGTCGATACGACGCTCGGCGAGGTGTGTCGTGTCGAGTATGGAAAGGGCCTATCGGCGAACCAGCGAACCGAGTCGGGCGCGGTCCCTGTCGTTGGGTCGGCCGGAGTTATCGGTCGACACTCAGTATCTCTAGTGCCCGGCCCGGTCATCGTTATTGGACGCAAGGGGAACGCGGGTGCCATCCACCTTCTCCGGGACGCCTGCTGGCCGATCGACACGACGTATTTCGTCCGCGTGCCACCGCCTTTCGACCCCGCTTTCCTTGCCTATCAGCTTCGCGACGCGCAGCTTCGTTCCCTTGACTCGTCTACCGCTGTCCCGAGCCTCCGTAGGCCCGACCTGGAGGCATGTCCGCTTCTGGTGGCTCCCATCCGCGAGCAACAGCGGATCGTCGCGGTCATCGAGGAGCAGTTCTCGCGGCTGGATGCGGGGTCGAGCGCGCTCACGTCGGCGGAACGCCGAGTAAACCACCTGAAAGCCGCGGCAATGGTGCGTGCACTGTCCGGTGACTGGCCGTTGAAGTCGCTGTCCGATGTCACCGAGGACCAGACCTACGGCTCGTCAGCAAAGGCCACGGACGATCACGAGGACGGGATGCCGATCGTTCGGATGGGCAACATTCAGGGCGGCCAAGTCGATCTATCAGCAGGCGTGAAGTTCCTTCCCCGAGATGATCCCGACGCGTCGAAGTTCGCTCTTCGCCGCGGGGACCTGCTGTTCAATCGCACCAACAGTCCGGAGCTGGTTGGGAAGTCCGCCGTTTACTCCGGTGAGGACGGAGCAGCGTGCTTCGCGTCATATCTCATCCGCGTGCGACTCACGGATGCATGCGACCCGAGATGGGTCGCCCTCTACCTCAACAGCCCCGCAGGCCGAAGGTGGGCGGCGTCGGTTCGAACGCAGCAGGTGGGCCAGGCGAACATCAACGGTACGAAGCTCGCGGCTCTTCCCCTTCCACTTCCGCCCGTAGAGGAGCAGGCTCGGCGGCTGCACGAGTACGAACGGCAGACCACAATCGCCCAGTCGTTATCGAGATCAATCGAGAGCGCGCTCGCTCGTTCCAACGCGTTGCGAAGGGCCATCTTCGCTCGAGCGTTCTCCGGTCGCCTCGTTTCACAGGATCCGCCCGATGAACCTGCGCCCGAACTATTGGCTCGCATCACTTCCGCGCGAGCGGACGCACCGAAGCTACGGCAGAGGCAACGGGCATGACTGACCCCAAGGCTCTCGTGCAGAAACTCTGGAACTACTGCAACGTACTGCGCGACGACGGCCTCTCCTACGGCGACTACGTCGAGCAGCTCACCTACTTGCTGTTCCTGAAGATGGCCGACGAGCAGACCCGGCCACCGTTCAACAGGGAGCCCGTGGTGCCCTGCGGACTCGACTGGCAGTCCTTGCTCCATCGAGACGGCGAGGAGCTCGAAGCCCACTACATCAAGATGCTGAACGACCTCGGCAAGCATCCCGGGATGCTCGGGGTGATCTTCCGCAAGGCACAGAACCGTATCCAGGACCCGGCGAAGCTCCGAAGATTGATCGTCGACCTCATCGACCAGGAACGATGGATGATCCTCGACGCGGACGTGAAGGGCGATGCCTACGAGGGTCTCTTGCAGAAGAACGCCGAGGACACCAAGTCCGGTGCGGGCCAGTACTTCACCCCACGCCCGCTCATCAAGGCCATCGTCGAGGTCATGCGACCCGCGCCAGGCATGACGATCTGTGACCCCGCCTGTGGGACCGGAGGCTTTCTGCTCGCCGCCCATGACCACCTGGTCAGTTCCAACCCCCTGCTCGACCCCGACGAGAAGCAGCACCTGCGCTACGACGCGCTGCACGGCTGGGAGATCGTCGACAACACGGCGCGCCTGTGTGCAATGAACCTGCTACTTCACGGGATCGGCGCAGCGGACGCCGAGAGCCCCATCCGGGTTGACGACGCCCTCAAAGCCGATCCAGGGGACCGCTTCGAGATGGTGCTCACCAATCCCCCCTTCGGTCGTAAGTCATCGGTCACCGTCGTCGGCGCGGATGGCGAGGCCAAGCGCGAGGATCTCACTGTCGTACGAGACGACTTCTGGGCAAGCACGTCGAACAAGCAGCTCAACTTCGTCCAGCACGTGAAGACCCTCCTCAAGATCGAGGGGCGGGCGGCGATCGTCGTTCCCGACAACGTGCTGTTCGAAGGAGGAGCCGGCGAAACGGTGCGTCGCAAGCTCCTCCACGAGTGCGACGTGCACACCCTGTTGCGGCTTCCGACCGGGGTGTTCTACGCCCAGGGCGTCAAGGCAAACGTGCTGTTCTTCGATCGCAAGCCGGCGTCCGAGACGCCGTGGACGAAGGAGCTGTGGGTCTACGACCTGAGGACCAACCAGCACTTCACCTTGAAGGAGAACCCTCTTCGCGACGAGCACCTTGCCGACTTCATCGCTGTGTACCGAGCCGAGGACCGCACCACGCGAGTGGAATCCGAGCGCTTCCGCCGCTTCTCGTACGAGGAGCTCGTCGGCCGGGACAAGGCGAGTCTCGACGTGTTCTGGCTACGCGACGAGTCTCTCGAGGACGCGGACAACCTGCCCGCGCCTGAGCTCATCGCCGCCGAGATCATCGAGGACCTGGAAGCCGCGCTAGCCCAGTTCGCGGAGATCGCCCTGTCTCTCGGCCACGGAGGCGAGGGCACAGAGTGAGGGTGTCATCCCTTCACGTGTCGAACTTGCTGTCGTTCGACCAATTCCATCTGGACTTCGACGACCGACTGACGGTCCTGGTGGGTCCGAACGGAGCAGGCAAGACCAACATCGTCCGCGTCCTCGACCTGGTCACCAAGCTCGTCGACTGGGCCGACGAGCGCAGCCGGTCAGGCGCTGCACCTCCGACCCCAGCGGACGCGATGCTCTCGTCGTACGTGCAGGCCATGCACGACGGCTCTGCCCCGGGCACCCCCATGGAGATCCGCCTCGGGGTGCAGTTCACGACCCCTCCCGAGCGCACGCGGGTCGTAGCGTTCGTTCGAGCTGCACTCCTGGCGACCCTCTCTGACGAGTCTCAGGCCGGAGACGAGGATCGGAAGGCGCAGCTCGCAGCGTGGGTCAGTCAGGAGGTAGACGAGGGAACCCTCTTCCCTTTGTTTGGCGGCACGTTGGCGTTCCGACATCCCGGCTACGACGATGCCCTCTGGGAAGCGCGGTACGAGTTCGAGGTAGACGGGTCGCTCTACGACTGGGTCCTCTTCACGCCGAGCTACTGGGCCAGCATCGTTGCTCATGGCGCCGCCGTTGGCCCGACGACCTCCGAGACGAAACTCTCCGAGGCACTGTTCGGCCTGAGCGGCAATCCCAGCCCGCCGCCACCGCTGCCCGATCCCCTCCCACACTTCGTGCTCAGCGCGCTCTGTCCGCCAGCCGACAAGAGACTGACCAACCTGGTTGTCCGACTCGGCACCGGCGCGGTCAACGACCAACACGAGCCGTTCCGTGCTGCCGCCAACCTGCTCGGCTTCCGGGTGTTCGTGCCGGGTGGCCAACAGGCATTCGGGCTTGCACGCGCGTTGCGCCTCAACCTCACGGAGAGCCTGGTCGTCCTGGGTGAGCAGTTTCGTGGCCTCGGCGTCGGTGGCACGATCCCCTGGCGTGCCGGGATCTACCCGTGGGAACTCCTCGCAGGCCCGGTACCACCGCGAGACCCTGGTTTCCTGCCGCTGCGCCTGTTCGAGCTCAAGAACGGCGCCACGTTGCAGCAGCGCCAAGCGTTCGATGCGATCCGTGAACAGTTCAAAAAAGTGGCGCCGGGCCGTGCCTTTGACGTCACCTTCGCTGCAGCGCGGACGCCGGTTGCCGCCACCGCACCGATAGGGGCAGGCCAGGTTGCGGTCACCAGTGGAGGCAACGAAGGGGGAGACGGGAGCCAGCCCGGCACCATCATCACGATCATCGGTTGGAACACGACCGACGACCGGGTTCCGCCTCGGCGGGAGCGTCCCATCCAGCTGTTCGGTGCTGGGACGTGGGAGGCACTCGTCCTCGCCGAAGCGCTCGTGAGCTCGCCCGATCGGCTCACCGTGCTCGACGAACCCGGCGTGTCGCTGCACCCCACTTGGCAGACCGCCTTGCGTCAAGCCCTGCGAACAGTGCCGGGGCAAGTCCTGCTCGTCACCCACTCTCCCCATCTCGTACCGATGGAGGAAGCTGGCGACCTGACGCGTCTGCTTCGGATCAGTAATGACGACGGAAGCTCCTGTCCCCGCCGCCTGGGTCGAGCGCCTGACGCAGCGGACGTGGCCAAGATCACGCAGGAGTTCGCACTCTCGGCCGACGCCCGGGCCCTGCTCTTCTCCCGCGGCGCGGTCATCGTCTCCGGCCCAACCGAGCAAGGGGCGCTTCCGATCTGGTGCGCCAAGAGCATGGCGGCCGAAGAACTAGGCGCACCGGCAGCGAGGGATATCGGCTTCTACAGCGCACCCGGAGACAGTGGGTTCCGCACCATCCTCTCTGTCCTGCACGGGTTCGGCATCCCGTGGGTCGTCGTCTGCGACGGCAAGTCATTCGACGTCGAGACCAACTGGAGTAGCCACATCTTCCGCCAGATCGAGCAAGCCGGGATCGACTTCCCCGAGTTGAAGCAGTTCACCGATCGCGCGGGTGGCGGTGGGAAGGACACGCGCCGCATGACCCAGGCACTCTGGGACGAGCAGGTGGACCTTGGTGCTCGCCACGGCGTGCTCACGTTGGCGACGAGCTGGACCGGCAGCGGAGAGGCCGTCGAAGGCTTCATCGAAGGCGCCGCTCCCGGGAAACTGGCGGAGGCCAAGGCTGAGGTTGGCGACAGCAAGATCCGCAAGGGCAGGTGGGTCGCGCAGCAGACCGACTGTCCGCTAGAGGTCGGCGACCTCTACCGCCAGATCGTCGCCGCCCTCGACCGGGGGCTCATTGACGCCCTCGCCTCGGGATCGAGCCCGTCACAGCCCGACGGTACGGTCGCAGGATGACCGCCCCGGTACGCGCCGCCGTGAGGCCTCGCCTGCTCGTATGGGCACGCGAGCGAGCTGGACTGGGCGTCGACGACCTGACCCACAAGTTCCCCAAGCTCACCGAGTGGGAGAGCGGAGAGCGGACTCCGACGCTCAAGCAGCTCGAAGACTTCGCCCGGGCGACGCACACGCCGATCGGCTTCCTGTTCCTTGCCGAGCCCCCCGAGGAGCAGGTCCCGATCCCCGACTACCGGACGATGGACGACGCCGGCGTGTCCCGCCCCAGTCCCGACCTCCTCGACACGATCTTCCAGTGTCAGCAGCGACAGGAGTGGTACCGGGACTTCGCCCAGGTAACCAGGGAAGATCCGGTCGGCTTCGTCGGGTCGCTGACGACCTCGGTACCTGTCGTCGAGGCCGCCGAGCAGATCCGGGGGACCCTCAGGTTCGGTCCGAGCGAGCGCGGTCACACCTGGTCGGATGCCCTGCGAACCCTCGTCGACCATGCCGAGGAGCTGGGCGTGCTCGTGATGGTGAGCGGGGTCGTCGGCGCCAACACGCACCGAAAGCTCGACCCCGAGGAGTTCCGCGGCTTCGCCCTCGTAGACGGGCTCGCCCCGCTGGTGTTCGTGAACGGTGCCGACACCAAGGCGGCCCAGATCTTCACGCTTGCCCACGAGCTCGTCCACCTGTTCCTGGGCGACACCGCGCTCGACGACGCCGACCTCGGGGCGACGCCGACCAACCCGGTCGAGCGCTGGTGCAACCAGGTCGCCGCCGAAGTGCTCGTGCCCGTGGGGTCGCTGCGCGACGCACTATCCCCGGACATGGCGGTCACCGACGAGCTGGAGTCGCTGGCTCGCAGGTTCAAGGTGAGCACCCTCGTGGTCCTCCGCCGCGTCCACGACGCTGGCCGGCTGAGCTGGGACGAGTACCGGACTGCCTACCAGGAGGAACTGACCAGGGTCATGGCCATCCTCGGGGAGCGATCAGGGACCGGCGGCAACTTCTTCAACACCCAGCCAGCTCGGGTGTCCAAGCGCTTTGCCCGCGCGGTGATCGTCAGCACCCTCGAAGGCCAGACCCTGCACCGCGACGCCTTCCAGATGCTGGGGCTCAAGAAGCTGTCGACCTTCGAGGAGCTGGCCAGCCGGCTCGGAGCCGGCTGATGGCCTACCTGCTCGACACGAACGTCTTCATCGAAGCCAAGAACCGCCACTACGGCTTCGACTTCTGCCCCGCGTTCTGGGACTGGATCGATCACGCCCACAATGCGGGAACGGTCTTCAGCATCGACAAGGTCGCCATCGAGCTCGACGCCGTCGACGACGACCTGGCGACCTGGGCCAACGAGCGACCCGACGCCTTCTTCCTCGAAGCCGACGCCGCCGTGGTGCCGAGCTTGCAGGCCACCAGCACCTGGGCCAACGGCGCCGGGTACGAGCCCGCGGCAGTCGCGACCTTCCTGCAAGACGCGGATTACTACCTGGTTGCCCACGCCCATGCCCACCATCACGTGGTGGTCACCCACGAGGTCGTCGCCCACTCCACGAAGAAGATCAAGATCCCCAATGCCTGCATCGGCGTCGGCGTCCGCTACGTCACGCCCTTCGAGATGCTCCGTGCCGAACGGGCCCGCTTCGTCATCGTCACCTGAACCGGCCTCGCCCGCACCCGCAACCGCCGTCACTTCGACGATCCTCTCCAACCGCCTCACCCGAGCCGGGCCTTGTCGAGGACGGCGATGAACGTCGGCCGCCGCCGGTGCGTCTCCCGCAACGCCGCCAGGTGCGCGGCGAACTCACCCTGGCGATCCGCCGCTCGGGCTGCCTGCGCCGCCTTCTTCAGGATCGCCACCGCTCGCACGTAGGCCGCCTTTCCGGTCGTCTCGAGCTGGAGGTCGGCGAGGCGCAGGTACACGTCGAGCGCATCGCCCGGCTCAGACGCTTCACGGGCCTCGGCCAGGCGCACCCACCGCTGCGGCCCCGGATCCCAGTCGGCATGGGCTCCGGGCACCTGCCAGGCAGCCTCAGGCTCTCCGTCGGCAAGCAGTACGTCGACCAGGCCCCCCGGGTCGCGCTCCGCCAGCACCGCCCGGGCCGCTGGGCGCTCCGCCGGCCACACCCCACCGGCCTCGGCCGCGGCGCGCAGGAGGCCGTACGTCGTCGACGAGGGCATCCGCTGGTGCTGCTCGCGGCGCAGCCGGAGCACCTCCTGGTCCTCTTGCCGGCGGGCGTGGACCCCGGCGGCCAGGTCGTAGAGCTGGGCGACCTGCCAGCCGCTCGTCTCGGCGATCCCCCGGGTAGCCCAGGACAAGACGTCGTCGTCGCGGCCCAGCTCTACCATGGCCTCGGCGACCCTGATGAACTGGTACGGCCGGCTCAGGTCACCGCCCAGCAGCCCGACAAGGGCCTCCGCGTCGGCGTCGAGCACGGCCAGGCGCTCCTGGGCGTAGGTGGCAGCGAACGAGTCGCCACCACCAGCTTCGACCCGCTGCTTCACCTCGCGGCGGTACGCCGCGAGCCCGAGATCGCCCAGGGCGTCGGCGTAGCGGACCGGGTCCACCTCGAAGAAGTCCTGGTCGTCGAAGCGGAACCGGACCATCCAGCGGGCCAGCTTGATCGGATCCGCATTCCCGGCGTCGCACGCCCGGGCGTGCAGGTCGAGCAGCTCACGCGCCAAGTCGCCGATCAGCCCGTCGGAGTCGTCCGCCTTGAGGATCACCTTCACGACGTGCCCGACCGCCCGCTCGATCAGCGCGACCAGCTCGGCCGTGGGCGACGAGACGACCGCCTCGCCGATTGCCTCGACAACGGGCCTCGCCTGCATCGCCCAGCCGCCGCTCTCCCGGTAGCCGAGGTACCGGGTCGTCCGCAGCCCGCGGTCGATCTCCGCTTTCAACCGGGAGAGATCCCCCGATCCCCGGGTCGCCGCCAGGCGGACCGCCCGACCGACGTCCTCGTGGCGTTCGGCGGCCTTGCCGACGATCACGCGCAGGTCCTCGGGGTCGAGCTTCTCGATCAGCACGTCGAGCCCCTCAGGCCCCGAGCGTGGCGCACGTGGACTCATGGCGAAGTCTCGCTGCTCATCGCCCGCGACGGTAACGCCCGGACACCATCATGTTCAGGTTCGGCCGACCTTGAGGCCGTCCCGCCGGTGCTGGAGCCACAGTTGCGGGTGCCGTGCCGAGCCCGCGATCACCTCCAGCCAGCGTGGGTAGTTCAAGACGATGAGCTCGAGCTGCTCGCGGAGGCCTGACGGTTGGCGGGTGCAGAGGATCACGTCCACTCCCCGGCCGAGGTACGCACGGACGCGAAGCTCCCGGCTCCGGAAGTCCTGGTCGGACGTGACGAGGATCCAATCCTCCTCTGCGCACCAGTCGGCGATCTCCGCGTCGCTCGCCTTGTGCCGAAGCCCCTGGACTTCGGATGCGGCTCGCCGAGCTCGGCGATTCGCTGGACCTGCTGCACGGTGTACTCGAAGCGAGGAAGCAGCTCCCCCAGCCAATGACTGAAGTTCTCGTCCAACAGGAATCGAGGCTCAGCTGGCAAGGAGGTCCTGGACCCCGCGCACGTCCTCCACGTCGATCGCGTGCCAGTCGGCGATCTGCTCGACGCTGTGGGACACCAGCTCCCTCGCGATGACGGCGATAGGGAGGCGCGTGCCCTTCACGACGGGCTCGCCGAACTGGATGTTCGGATCGATCTCGATACGGTCGGTCAGCTCCCAGGCAACCGCCTCGTTCTCGGCCCCGAAGCGGATCTCCTCGGCGAACGTCTCGATGACAGGCAGCCACACGTAGTGGCCGGCACCTCTGCCGACCAGCTCGATGACCTGCGGCTCTGCGCCGTCCGTCGCCAAGTCGGCCCAGATCGCGGCGCCGTCGGTGAAGAACAGCCGCTGCGCGAAAGGACGGGCCACCCCCGGCAGTGATTGGGCCAGTGCGGCTTCCAGCTTGCGGAGCTTCTGGAGGCTCACCCCTGACCGGCGGAAGCGCCGGACGACCTCCAAGCTGACGAAGTCGTGGAACGAGAGCAGGCGCGGCTCGTCGGGGCCAATGCCGACGCTCGGCGGAGTCAGCCCGGCAACCCAGCGACGAAGGGTGCCCGCCCGCATGTCCGCGGCCCGCAGGCCGAGGATCCGGGCAGCCTCAGGGAAGCTGTAGATCCCGGTCCCGAACGCGGGCGCAGTGAGGGTCGAGGTGGGCACGGGGAAATCGTATCGGTCGGGTCCGACAGTCCGGAGTTCATTCGAGGACCAGTCGCCGGCTCAGCCGCACCACCCGTCGGAGGACTGGCCCGGCTCCTGCCAGGGGCGCCACGAGGTCTTCACGTCTCCGTGAGGATCCGTTCACGGTTCGGGCTCCTGCCATCGTGCCACGACGGTCTGACGCGCTGGGCAGTCGACGGATGACGCCGTGGAGAGAGTCCGCTACGTGGTGGGAACTCGAGCGGTGACGCTCGGTGTGCTCAGTCGCCGTCCGGAGCGTCCCTGGGTCCGCCTGGGGCGTTGCTGGCGCCGTCCCCGGCACCTGCTGCGCCTGCCGGCACTTCGGGCGGGAGGTGCCGCAGGCGGTGGACGGTCCGGGTGATGGTCACGACGGC
>JAKAQM010000059.1 GCA_021822565.1 Actinomycetes bacterium
TCGAATTCTTCCTCGTCGTCGAATTCTTCCTCGTCGTCGTCGTCGAGCTCCTCGTCATCGTCATCGAGGTCCTCGTCGTCGAATTCTTCCTCGTCGTCGAGGTCCTCGCTGCCGCCCTCGAGGACAGCCTCCCGATCGGCGGTAGCGCCGTCGATCGAACCGGATCGCTCTCGATCGTCCGACGTCATGCGGACACCGAGCCTGCTCCGGTGGCGGCGTCGGCTGCTGCACCCGCGTCGGCTGCTGCACCCGCGTCAGCTGCTGCACCCGCGTCAGCTGCTGCACCCGCGTCGTCCACCAGCTCCGTGTGCGAGGCCGGCGGCGCTGGCGTGGCTTCCGCGCCAGGCCCGGCTTGTGCTGCCGCTCTCCCCCCACCATTCGCCAGAAGATCGAGCGTCCCCGAGGTCCGCAGGAGCCGTTCGACTCGCTCGGTCGGCTTCGCACCTTGTCGGAGCCATCGCAGTGCCTTTTCCTGGTCGATCGTGACGATCGTCTCGTCATCGGTGCTCGAGCGGCCACGTGGCGCATAGGTCCCGAGGACCTCGAGGAACCGACCGTCGCGGGGGGAGCGGCTGTCGGCTGCGACCACCCGGTACGTCGGCTGCTTCTTCTTGCCCATCCGCACCAAGCGGAGTTTCACTGCCACGAGTCTGCTTCCTCCGTCGTCTGGGCCCATCGGACCCGTCCTGCGCCGTTCATCCGACATTCTCGCAGGTCTCGAGGGACCCGCGCCCACATGACGCGGCTCATCGGTCTTTCGGCGGCGTGACCCGCCCGCCCTTCTTCTTCTTGTTCTTGCCCTTGGCACCGTGCTGGACGCGCGCAGCGCTCTGGCTGGGCGAGCGACCTCCAGTCGCGACGGCGTCCAGCGAGGGAAGCCGGCCAGTTCCGCCAAGCAGTCCGGCAAGGCCGTCCCCGTCGTTTTCCGCATCCCCGCCGAGCGCCCTCAGCGCGGCCAGCTGCTTGCGTCCCCCGAGCAGCCCGCCCAGACCTCCGAGACCCTTCCCACCTGGGAGACCTCCGAGTCCTGGCATGCCCGGCATGCCATTGCCGTTGGCCATGGCCTTCACGAGCTTTTGCATCTCGCGATGTTGCTTGAGGAGCTGGTTCACGTCCTGGGTGCTGGTCCCGCTCCCCCGCGCGATGCGGACCCGTCGTGACCCGTCGATGACAGAAGGGTCGGTACGCTCTCCGGGCGTCATCGACCGCATGATCGCCTCGACTCGAGCCAGCTCCCGGTCGTCGATCTGGTCCGCCGCCGTGCGCAGCTCTTTCGTCATGCCTGGCAGCAACTTCATGACGCCGCCGAGCGACCCGAGCTTCTTCACCTGCTGAAGCTGGTCCAAGAAGTCGTCGAGAGTGAAGCGACCCTCCATCAGCCGGCTGGCCGATCTCGCCACCGACGCTTTGTCCATGGCCCGCTCGGCCTGCTCGATGAGGCTCAGCACGTCTCCCATGCCGAGGATCCGGTCGGCCATCCGATCGGGATGGAAGAGGTCGAAGTCGCCGAGTTTCTCCCCGGTGGACGCGAAGACGATCGGCCGCCCAACGACACCCTTCACCGACAACGCAGCTCCGCCGCGTGCGTCACCGTCCAGCTTGGTCAGGATGATCCCGTCCAGCTCCAGCGTGTCGTGAAAAGCCCGGGCGGTCGCGACCGCGTCTTGACCGATCATCGCGTCGATCACGAGCAGCGTGTAGTGCGGCTTCACGGCATCGGACACTCGCCGCACCTCGTCCATCAGCTCCGCATCGATCGCCAGGCGGCCCGCCGTGTCGATGATGCAGATGTCGCGCCCGAGACGCCTTGCCTCCTCGAGCCCAGCGCGGGCGACGGACACGGGGTCGGTCGACTCGCTGAACACCGTGACCCCGACTTGGCGCCCGAGCACGCGGAGCTGTTCGACAGCCGCCGGACGCTGGAGGTCGGCACCGACCAGGAGCGGATGCCGCCCCTGCTGCTTCCACCAACGTGCGAGCTTGGCGGCAGCGGTCGTCTTCCCGGAGCCCTGGAGGCCGGCGAGCAGCACCACCGTCGGGGGGGGCGATGCGTAGGTGAGCTTGAGCGTCTCCCCGCCAAGGACAGCGACGAGCTCCTCGTGCACCGCCTTCACGACCTGCTGACCCGGCGTCAGGCTCTTCGACAGCACCTCGCCCGCGCATCGCTCGCGTACCCCCTGCACGAACGAGCGGGCGACGCCGACTTCCACGTCGGCTTCGAGCAGCGCGACACGGATCTCGCGTAACGCCTCGTCGAGGTCCGCGTCGGAGAGCCGTCCACGGCTGCGCAGGCGCCCGGCGATCCGCTCCAGGCGGTCAGAAAGGGCGTCGAACATGAGGGCCCCAGGCTACCCGGGCGTCCGTGCCGTCGTTCCCGCGCGCCGGACGGCCAACCCAGGCGCCGTTACCCGAGGAGTTACCCGAGGAGCTACCCGAGGAGCGCCCCGACGAAGTCCGCGGGATCGAACCGCACGAGGTCGTCGGGGCCCTCGCCCAGACCGACGAGCTTGACCGGGAGGCCGAGCTCCTTCTGGATCGCCACGACGATCCCGCCCTTGGCAGTGCCGTCGAGCTTGGTCAGCACGACCCCGGTCACCTCTACGGCCTCCGTGAACTGACGCGCCTGAACCAACCCGTTCTGACCGGTGGTCGCATCCAGCACCAGGAGAACTTCGGTGACACGCCCAGGCGGGCGCTCTGCGACGCGCCGGATCTTCTTGAGCTCCTCGACGAGGTTGACCTTCGTATGCAGCCTGCCCGCCGTGTCGGCGAGGACCAGTGCGTTGCCACGGGCAGCCGCGCGCTGCACCGCGTCGAACACCACGGCGCTCGGATCGCCTCCCTCTGCGCCCCGGACGACTCCCGCGCCGACCCGCTCGGCCCACATCGCGAGCTGTTCCCCGGCGGCTGCGCGGAAGGTGTCGCCTGCGGCCAAGAGGACCGAGCGACCCATGGCCACCTGTTGGCGGGCGACCTTTCCGACCGTGGTCGTCTTGCCGACGCCGTTCACGCCCACGAAGAGCCAGACGTTCACCACGCCTTCCTCGTCGTCGAACCTCAGGTCGCGGCTGATGGGGGCGGCAACCTCGACTTCGTCGGCGGACGCCGACCCTCGTCCGAGAACGGGAGCGGCTCCCGCCGCGGCACCCCAGCGCCTGTCGAGCGACAACAGGTCCACGAGATCCCCTTCGAGCGCCTCGACCAGCTGGTCGCCGCCCGTGACCTCCTTCTGCCAGACTCGACGCCGGAGGTCCGCGAGCAAGGCGTCGGTCGTCGCGACGCCGACGTCGGCCCGAAGCAAGCTTTCCTCGAGCTCGTCCCACGTCGCGGGGTCCACGCCCTTCCCGCGAAGCGAGCGAAGACCGGCGAAGACTCCGCGGGTCCGTCCCAGTCGTTCGCGAAACGTGGCCGCCGCGACCTCGACCGGCCTTTCGACCTCGACGAACGCCTCGGCGACCGGCACTTCGGCGACCAGCGCCTCTCCGGCCGGCGCCTCGACCTCAGGCGCCGCACCGGTGCCGATCTCCTGCGGCGCCGGGGACGGCGGTGCAGGCCGCAATGGTCGTGTGGCCGGCGGTACAGGCCGCGGCGGCCGTGTGGCCGGCGGTGCCGGCCGCGGTGGCCGTGTTCGCGGTGGCCGTGTTCGCGGTGGCCGCGTGGTCGTGGGGGGGGCCGTGCTCTGCGCTCTCGCAGCGCCGCGAGCGTCCGGGCCGAGGCCAGGGCCTCTGCCACGACGGCGCCGAGCGCTCCTCGCGTAGCCGAACGTGCCCATGACCAGCATGACGGCCGCCACGACGGCGAGCGCGATCCAAAGGGCGATCACGAACCGGCGAGCCTACCGGGGCGATGGCAGGTGACCGGCGCCCCAACGTGGCACGGGGTCAGCCGACGGGGTCAGCCGACGGGGTCAGCCGACGGGGTCAGCCGACGGGCTCCGCCTCGGCGTGCGCACGCTGGCTCACGACCTGGGACGACCCGCCCGGCGCCATCGTGACCCCGTAGAGCGCGTCAGCGGCCTCCATGGTCCGCTTCTGGTGGCTGACGACGATCAGCTGCGCCTCATCCCTGAACTCGCGGATCAGTCCGAGGAACCGGTGCAGGTTCACGTCGTCGAGCGCCGCCTCGACCTCGTCCATGAGGTAGAACGGCGAAGGTCGGCTGCGGAACACCGCGAAGAGGAAGGCCAGCGCGACCATCGAGCGCTCCCCGCCCGAGAGGAGGGACACGCGCCGGACGTTGCGCCCCGCAGGTCGCACCTCGATCTCGACGCCCGTGTTGAGCACGTCCGAGGGGTCGGTCAGGCTGAGGCGGCCGGTGCCTCCCGGGAACAAGCTCGCCACGAACGCCGAGAAGTGCTCGTTCACGTCGCTCACCGCCGCGGTGAACTCGTCTGCGATCTCGCGGTCGAGTGAGCGCACGACTTCGTGCAGCTGACGGCGGGCGGCGCGAACGTCCTCCATCTGGGTGTCGAGCTCCCGATAGCGCTCCTCGAGTGCAGAGAGCTCGTCCAGCGCGAGTGGGTTCACCGGCCCGAGCGAGGCGAGGCGAGCCGCGAGCGCGCTCGCATGTGCAGCCGCCGTCACGCCCTCGGGCACGTCGGGCATCGGCGCGGACCTCGCTTCGTCCGGGGTGACGCCGAGCTCGTGCTCGATCATCTCGGCCAGATTGTCCGCCCGCAGGGAGGCCTCTGCCGCTTCGCGGTCCACGGCACGCGCCCGCTCGCGAGCGGACATCTGGCGCTGCTCCAGGGCCGAGCGTTGCGCGCGGATGGACTCCATCCTTGCCGCGCCCGCGCGGAGGCGCTCGGACTGGTCGGCGTAGGCGCGGCGGAGCGCAACGAGCACCGCGTCGAGCTGGTCCTGCTCGCGCCGGACCAGGTGCTGCAGTCTCTCGAGCGCCACTCCCTCGAGCTCCAGGCGCCGACGGCGCCGGGCCGCGACCTCGCGCTCCTCGGCGTGGCCGAAGAGCCGCCGCTCGACCTCGCGCTGACGCGCCGACAGCACGCGACGACGCTCGGCGACGCTCGCGCGCCGCACGTCGAGGGCGTGGCGCTGCACGTCGAGCTCGCGCCTCAGTGTCGCCAGCCTCTCCGCGACGGCGGCGGCCTCCGCAGCGCGTGCCGCGGCAGCGGACGCCTGCGATTGCGCGTCCAAGAGGGCCAGCTCGAGGCTGGCGAGCTCCTCGCGGTCCGACTCGAGCTTGGACAGCAGCGAGGGGCGGGCCCCGCCCCCCTCCTCGAGCTCCGAGACGACGCGGACACGCTCCTCGTCCAAGCGGCGTCGCTCCGCAACCGCGGCGGCGCGCGTCGCCTCGTGACGATCGTACGCCCTCGTCGCATCGCGGGCACGGGAGGCCGCTGCGTCGAGCGCCCGTCGCGCCTCGACAAGAGCTGCGCTCGCGCCTTCGGCGCGGGCAGCGGAGTCGGCTGCACGCCGCTCAGCATCTTCGACCGCTGCCGCGGTGACGATGCCGGAGGAGGAGCGCACTCGCCATCCCGAAGCCGAGAACCGGTCGCCGTGCGGGGTCACGACGACCAGGTCGGGACGCTCCAGCGCGAGGTCGAGCGCGGCCTCCCAGCCCTCGACTCGAACCGCTCGACCGACGAGCGTGTCGAGGACGTCGTCGACGTCGACGCCCATCGAGCGGCGCACGCGTACGTGCGGTCGAAGACGACGCGCGCCGGCGGGCACGTCGAGAGACACACCCCGAGATCCTTCCGTCCGCAGGACAGCCCCCGCCGGGAGCAACGCCCCGGTCGCGCCTCGGCCGTGAAGCCGCGCCAGGGCGGCGTGCGCCCCGTCTCGGCCAGACACGACGACGGCGGACACCGCCGCACCTGCGGCAGCCTCGAACGCGGCCTCCCAGCCGGCATCGATCTCGACGAGGTCCACGAGGGAGCCGATGACCCCTTCGACGTCGGACAGCAGCTCCCTACCGCCTGCGCCCTCGAGCTCGTGGAGCGCTCGTGCCAGCGCCTCGGCGCGTGCAGCGGCACGGTGGTGTTCCTGGTCCGCCGCTCGGGCCGCGTCCTCGGCAGACGTCGCAGCGGCGCGCGCGGCCACGTGCAGCTGCTCCGCCTCTGTCACCGCTGCGCCGAGCCGCTCCGCTTCCTCGTCGAGCGAGGCACGGCGCGCGTCGAGCTCCTCGATCGACGAGTCCAGCCGCTGCGCACGGGCCTCCACCGACGCCAGGCGTTCGCCAAGCCTCGCGATCTCACGTTCGTCCTGCTCCACGGCGCGCTCTTGGAGCTCCACGCGCCTGCGCAGCTCGTCGACCGCCTTGGCCGACGCGTCCAGCTGGCTACCGTCGCCCCACCGGAGCCGGTGTGCGTCCTCCTCTGCCGAGAGCGCCGCGGCACGCCGAGCGATCTCGTCCAGCTCCGGGACGAGGGCGATCTCGTCGCGGTCGACCTCGAGAAGCTCTTCCGCGAGGCGCGCCGCCTCGGTCTCGAGCGTCGACACGACGTCGACGTCTGCCGCGGCATCGAGCGCCTGCGCGAGCGCTTTGGCTCGCGCGCGCAGCAGGTTCGCCGTCCCCTTCGCCCGTTCGACGAGGGCTTGAACACGTGCGAGGGCCCCCGCGAGATCTTCTTCGCGGCTCGAGGAGAGCTCGGCCGTCGTGGCCGCCGCCTGCGCGTCCAGGGCGTCCAGGGCGTCGTGGAGCTGATGCTCTTGCTCGGCGAGCTCGGAGAGGTGAGCGGCCGCCTGCGCCTTGCGCGCGCCGACGGCGACCAGCTCTGCGCCCGCAAGGTGCACGCGTAGCCGGTGCAGCTCCGAGGCGATCGACGCGTGCGAACGGGCTGCAGCCGCCTGCCGTTCGAGCGGCCGGATCTGGCGGCGAAGCTCCCTCACCAGGTCACCGAGCCGTTCGAGGTTCTCCTGCGTCGCTGCGAGCCTCCGCTCGGCGCGCTCGCGGCGCCTCCGGTGCTTCAGGACGCCAGCAGCCTCCTCGATGACGGCACGCCGATCCTCGGGACGTGCGGTCAGCACGGTGTCGAGCTGGTTCTGCCCGATGATCATGTGCTGCTGGCGCCCGACGCCGGAGTCGTTGAGCAGGTCTTGGACATCGAGGAGCCGACAGGGCGTGCCGTTGATGGCGTACTCGCTGTCGCCCGAGCGGAACAGCGTGCGCGTGATGGTGACCTCGGCCATGGGGACCGGGAGCTTCCCCGAGCCGTTGTCGATCGTGAGCGACACCTCGGCGCGCCCGAGCGCAGGCCGACTGGAGGTGCCGGCGAAGATCACGTCCTCCATCTTCTGGGAGCGCAGGGAGCGGGGGCCCTGCGCTCCGAGGACCCACGTCACCGCGTCCACGACATTGGACTTCCCACTGCCGTTGGGGCCCACCACCACGGTCAACCCGGGCTCGAACTCGAGCACCGTCGGGTCCGCGAACGACTTGAACCCCTTCATGCTGAGGGACTTGAGGAACATCGACAGCCGACCCTACCAACGGCCCGGCGCCCTACCTGGGACCGACCCGGCGCCGTTCGCGAGCGACAGCCTCCCGTGGGGCTCGCCGCCGAGCGACAGGGTCAGACCTGGCAATGCTCGCAGTAGAAGGTCGAGCGTCCGGCGACTTTGGCGCGCACGATGGGATTTCGGCAACGGCGGCACGGCTCCCCTTCGCGGTCGTAGACCTGGTGGCTGCCCTGGTAGTCACCGGCCTCGCCGAACAGGTCCCGGTACTGCTCGTCGACGAGCGTGGACCCGCGATGCTTGATCGCATCGTTGAGCGTCTCGACCATGGCGCGATAGAGACGACGGACCTCGGTCGCCGAGAGACCGTCGGATGGGCGGTCGTAGCGGAGGCCCGCACTGAAGAGGATCTCGTCGGAGTACAGGTTGCCGATGCCCGACACGAACTCTTGGTCCATGAGCAACGCCTTGAGCCCGGCCCGACGGCGACGCAGGAGCAGGCCGAAGCGGTCCCAGCTCATCATGTCCTCGATGGGGTCGAACCCGAGATGCGCGAGCTCGGGGATCTGGCGCCGCAACGCGACACCGTCGGCGTTCGCCATGCCGACGGGGAGTGACGCTCCACTGGCCGCGGCCCCGTCCGCCTGCGGGATCGAGACGAACATCTCGCCGAACGTCCGAGGATCGACGTAACGAAGCTCGTCCCCCTGGGTGAAGGTGACCACGACGTGCGTGTGCTTGGGCTTGGGCTCCTTGGCGCTCTTCACGCGCAGCAGTTGGCCGCTCATCCCGAGGTGGATGACGAGCGTGTCCTTGTCGTCGAGGAAGAGGAGGAGGTACTTCCCCAGCCTGCCCACCGACTTGATGGTGCGCCCCTCGAGCAGCGAGCGGAACTGCTTCGCGCTCGGGTGACGGCGCACCGAGCGCCCGTTCGTCACGGCGACCAACTTGATCTTCTTGCCGACCACCTCCTTGGCCAGGTCCAGGCGAAGGGTCTCGACCTCCGGGAGCTCAGGCACGCCGCAGCTCCGAGAGCGCCTGGCGCGCGGCCTCCTGCTCGGCGTCCTTCTTCGTCCCGCCGACGCCCGCCCCTCGCTGGATCCCGTTCACGAACACCGCCGCCTCGAACTGCCGGTCGTGGTCGGGCCCGCTGCCGACCACGACGTAGCGGGGGACGCCCTCGCCCTGACGCACGGTTAGCTCCTGGAGGAGCCCCTTCTGGTCGAAGTCGTCCGGCTCGGCCGCCGCCAGCTCGATGCGAGGCCCGAGGAGCTCGAGGATCATCTGCTCGGCGGGGTTCCATCCTGCTTCGAGGTAGAGGGCTCCGATCACCGCCTCGAGCGCGTCGGCCAGGATCGACGGCTTGGTGCGGCCGCCTGAGGCCTCCTCGCCCTTGCCGAGCAGGAGGGCGTCGCCGATGTCGAGCTCGTCGGCCACCTCCGCGAGCACACGCGCGTTGACCACGGCCGCTCGCACCTTGGCGAGCTCCCCCTCGGGCATCTCGGGAAAGCGGCGGTAGCCGTACTCCGCGACGACCAGGCCGAGGACCGCGTCGCCAAGGAATTCGAGCCGCTCGTTGGACGGTGCGCCGCCCCGTTCGGCGCACCAGCTCCGGTGCGAGAGGGCTTGCTGGAGCAGCGAGGAGGCCGTGAGCTCGTACCCGAGACGCTCCGCGAGCCGCACGGCGCCGTCGCTCATCCCCTCCACGTGGGGCCGGTCAGCTCTCTCCGAGCTTCGCGACGACATAGTCGACGGCGTCACGGACGGTACGCAGGTCCTCCAGATCCTCGTCGTCGATCCGAAAGCCCACGGAACGCTCCCCGAGCTCCTCCTCGAGCGCCTCGACCAGCTCGATGAGGGCGAGGGAGTCCGCATCGAGGTCCTCGGCGAACGACGAGCCCTCGGTGATGCGTCCCGGATCCGTCTCGAGGATGTCGGCGAGCTGGTCCCTGATCAGCTCGAACACCGCCTGGCGGTCGAGGGGACCACGCTCGATGTGGGTCTCAGCTGGCACCGTGGCTCCTGGTCGGCGAATGGGCGCGGGGATGCTCCCGAGACCTGAGTATGCCAGGATCGGCGCTGCTTCCGGGCGTCTTCCCACGGGTGCGCCCCACCGCGGTCGCCAGCAGCCCCGTGAGATCCGACCGCGCCAGGTCGCGCGCGACGCGGACGGCGTTGTGCACGGCGGTGGCGCTGGACGAGCCGTGGCTGATCACGCAGATGCCGTCGACGCCGAGGAGCATCGCCCCTCCGGTGTTCTCGGGATCGAGTGCCGAGGCGATCGGCAGGAGGTGGGGAAGGAGCACCTCGGACGCTGCCCTGGTCTGCGCGTCCGTGGAGAACACCCCGAAGAGCGTCTGGACGATGAAGCGCAGCGAGCCCTCCAGCGCCTTGAGCGTCACGTTCCCGGTGAACCCGTCCGTGACGACCACGTCCGCCGCGCTCGGGAGGAGGTCCCTGCCCTCGACGTTGCCGATGAAGCGGACGCCGGCGCCGCCGGCGAGGAGCCCGTGGGTCTCTTTCACGAGTGGCGTCCCCTTGCTCGGCTCCTCACCGATCGACAGCAATGCCACCGACGGGTCGCCGATGCCGTAGCGGGCCGCTGCGTAGGCGGCACCCATCTGCGCGAACTGCACGAGCATGGCGCTCGTGCACTCGGCGTTCGCTCCAGCGTCGACCAGCACCGCGGGCTCCCGCCCGAGACGAGGCAGCGGGGTCGCGATGCAGGGGCGGACGACGCCGGGCAGACGCCCCATGCGCAGGAGCGCCGAGGCCATGGTGGCTCCCGTGTTGCCGGCGCTCACCATCGCCGAAGCTGCGCCGTCACGGACCAGCTCGGCCGTGCGCACCAGCGACGAGTCTTTCTTACGGCGGACGGACTGCGCAGGGTCCTCGTCCATGCCGATGACCTCGCTGCACTCGACCACCGGGAGGCCGCCGGTGTCGCCCATCAGCTCCGGCACGCCCACCAGGAGGACCGGGATCCCCTCCTCGGCGGCCTTCCTGGCACCGGTGACGATCTCGGCGGGTGCCTTGTCACCACCCATCGCGTCGACGGCGACGGGCAGCGAGGAGAGCGGCGTCCCGGGCGCATCCGGCTCCCCCGAGCCGGCGCGGCGGCGAGCCACGTCAGTCGACCTCGACCGCCTGGCGCCCCTTGTACCACCCGCAGCTCGGGCACACCACGTGCGGCACCTTGGCCTGGTGGCAGTGGGGACAGATGCTGCGCGGGGGCGGATCGAGGCGCCAGTTCGCGGCGCGTCGACTGCGGCCCTTGGCCTTCGATGTCTTCTTCTTCGGGACGGCCATCGTCAGTGCACTCCAGGTCCGCGCCGGCCACCTCGGCCGGCGAGCTCCTGCCCCGGGGCTCTCCCGGAACGGCTCGCTCCGTCGGATGGCAGAAGGAACGCCGGCCCGACGGCCGCGCGTAGGCTACTGGGCCGACCGGAGCACGTCGAGGTTAGCCCACCGAGGATCCCGGGGCGCCTCACAGGCGCAGAGCTCCTCGTTGCGGTCGCAGCCGCAGTAGGGGCAAAGCCCCCGGCAGTCCTCCCTGCAGAGCGGAGCGAGGGGCAGCTCCAGGATCACGGCGTCGCGCACCATCGGCCCGAGGTCGAGCTCGTCCCCCACGATCGGGTACGCCTCGTCGTCGCCATGGTCGCGCCCATCGGCGGTGCCGGCGTCGCTGAACCGCTCACGGACCGGGATGCGGAGCACGCCTTCGACGGGCGAGGCACAGCGGCGGCACATGCCCCTCCACGGGGCCGTCACGGTGCCCGTCACCATCACGCCGCCAGCGAACGACTCGAGCGCCACCTCGCAGACGGCTTCGGCTCCCTCGGGGACCGAGCTGTCAGCGGGTGAGCGTGCGACGATGACCCCTTCGGGGTCCACCGGCCCACGACGCTGCTCGAGCCATCGAGTGCCGGCCACCTTGCGCAGCCTGGCCACGTGCACCACGAACGGGTCCACCTGTACCTCCCTTCCCTGCACGGTGGCTTCTCTTCTCCTGCACGGCCGGGGCATCTGCGCGGCGAGGGGAGCACGTCCCCTTAGGCAAGGTCCTGGTCGAAGAAGCCAGGCTCCTCCTCGGAGAAAGGCCCCTCGTGGGCCGCAGGCGCCGGCGCGGTCGCCTGGAGCTTCTCCCTCCCGGCACGCACCGTCTTGGTGATGCGCTCCAACACGATCTCCATCCCCGCGAGCTTCTGGTCGCAGTAGTCCTCCGCCTCGTGGCGCAGCCTGCGCGCCTCGTCGTTGGCGTCGTCGAGGATGCTCTGCGCCACCATGTTCGCCTGACGGACCACTTCGGAACGGGACACCATGTGCTCCGCCTGCGCACGGACGTCCGCCATCAGCGCCTCGGCCTCCCGCTCGCGTTCGGCGAGGAACTCCTCCTTCTCGCGCAGCAACCAGCGAGCCTGGCGCAGCTCGTCGGGAA
This sequence comes from Actinomycetes bacterium, assembly GCA_021822565.1. GTDB lineage: Bacteria > Actinomycetota > Acidimicrobiia > Acidimicrobiales > RAAP-2 > JAJYVT01. Next base: position 11,857 of record JAKAQM010000059.1, read on the forward strand.
GGCGATCGAGCGCGGCGTGGAGCACGGCGAGGAGCTCCTCCCGAGAGACGAGCACCGACGCGGACAGCGGCATCGCCTTCGCGCCGACCACGACGTCGATCGCTCGCCGGATGAGCTCCTCGGCTCCCAGATCCTCGCCTGTGCGGTCGATCGCCGCATCGTCGCCAGGAGCGTCTTCGAACACGTCCGTCATGAGCCCACCGGTCCTCCGCACTCGTCCTGCCCGTTGGCCGATCCGGAGAACTTGGCCTCGAAGTGGAGCGCGACGGGCTTCGGCACGAATGCGGAGACGTCCCCGCCGAAGCGGGCGACCTCTCGCAGCAGCCTGGAGGCGATGAAGGAGTAGGGGGCACTGGTCGGGATGAAGATGGTCTCCACTCCCGAGAGCTGGCGGTTCATCTGCGCCATCTGCAGCTCGTTCTCGAAGTCCGAGACCGCGCGAAGGCCGCGCACGATCGCCGATGCCCCGACGTCGCGGGCAACGTTGACCACCAGCGTCGCGACGCCGACGATCCTCACGCTCCCGAGGTGCGCGAGCGACTCCTCGAGCATCTCGGTGCGTTCGTCGATGCTGAAGAGCGGCTCACCTTTCTGCGGATTGCGCACCGCAGCGACCACGACCTCGTCGAACAGTCGGGCCGCCCGCTCGACGACCTCGAGGTGGCCGTTGTGGAACGGGTCGAAGGACCCCGGGAAGAGGGCGACGGTCACCGGGGGCTCCGGTGCGCGACGGCCGCAGGCACATCGGACATGCGGACCACGGTGACGAGCGTACCGCCGTACCGACGCGACCTCGTGACGACCCACCCCGGGGGCGGCTCCACCTCGTCACCCGACTCGAGCACCGCGACGTCGGCCTGGAGCCGCGCGAGGAGGGCATCCCACTCCGTGAAGGCGTACGGCGGGTCGCACAGCGCCAGGTCGACACGCGGCGCTCGGTCCAGCCATCCAGGCAGCTCCCCGCGCACGACCGCCGCCGCCGGCGACGCGAGCCCCGTCGCTGCCAGGTTCACCCGGACCGCAGCGAGCGCAGCCGGGTCGTCGTCGACGAAGGTGACCGAGGCCGCCCCGCGCGACAGCGCCTCGACCCCGAGCGCACCGCTGCCGCAGAAGAGGTCGACGACGTCAGCGCCGTCGACCCCGCCCATCGATCCGAGCACGTCGAAGATCGCTTCGCGCACCCGGTCGGCGGTGGGTCGGACGCTTCGGGGAAGAGGGCCGGGGAGTCGGCGGCCCCGGCTCGAGCCGGCGATGACACGCACCGCGCCACGGTACCGCCTTGCGGGGCAACCGGTGGCCGCGTCGTGGGATTGGCGCGGCACGAGCTGAGCGGGCTCGTCGGGAGCTGGCTCAGGACTTGAGTCGGGAGCTGGCTCAGGACTTGAAGAGGAACGCCTCTTCGTCTGGATCCAGGAAGAGACGGAGCTCGTCGGCGAGACCCGGGTGAGCGCCCAAGGACGGGTCGTCCGCGGTCAACGCCTCTGCCACGCAGCGCGCGGCGTCGAGGAGGTCCCCGTCCCTTCGCAGCGAGGCGAGCACGAGGTCGCTCCTGCCCTTCTGACGAGCGCCGAGGATCGTGCCCTCTCCGCGCAGCTCGAGGTCCACGTCGGCGAGCTCGAAGCCGTCGCTCGTGCGCACCATCGCGGCGAGGCGCGCGGCCGCGTCGTCGGTCTCGCCTTCTCCGAGGAGGTAGCACCAGCTGGGCAGATCGCTGCGCCCGACTCGCCCGCGCAGCTGATGGAGCTGTGCGATGCCGAACCGCCCTGCATCCTCGACCACCATCACCGTGGCCTCGGGCACGTCCACCCCCACCTCGACGACGGTCGTGGCGACCAGCACGGGAGTAGCCCCGTCACGAAAGCGGGCCATCGCCTGCTCCTTTTCGGAAGACGGCATCTGGCCGTGCAGGAGCCCGAGCGCGATCCCGCGCAGCGGTCCTTCGGCAAGTCGCACCAGCTCATCGGTCACCGATCGCGCCTGGACGCGCGGTGAGCCCTCGACGAGGGGACAGACCACGAAGGCGCGGTGGCCGTGCTCGACCTCGGACCGCACGCGTGACCATGCGCGCTCCTCGGCGTCGGGCGTCGCCACCCACACCGTCTCGACCGGGAACCGCCCCGGGGGCAGCTCATCGAGCACCACCATGTCGAGATCTCCGAAGCGCGCCATCGCGGCCGTCCGCGGGATGGGCGTCGCGGTCATCACGAGGAGGTCGGGGTCCGCCCCCGCGCAGGGACCCTGGGCGCGAGCGGCCGCCGAGGCGCGCCCTTTGTCGCGGAGCTGCGCACGCTGCTCGACGCCGAAGCGGTGCTGCTCGTCGATCACCACGAGACCGAGGGAGCAGAACTGCACGTCGTCGGTCAGCAGCGCGTGCGTGCCGACGACGATGTCGACGGTCCCCGACTCGAGGCCCTGGCAGAGCCGCTGCCGGTCAGTGACGCCCGTGCGGCTGGTGACGAGCGCGGTCTCGAGCGGGCGCTCGCCACCGAGCCGGCCGGGATCGGGCACCGACAGCCCCTCGACCAGTGCGCGCAGTGCGAAGAAATGCTGCTCGGCAAGCACCTCGGTGGGGACCATGAGGGCACCCTGATGACCGCCCTGCACGGCGGCGAGGAGCGCCGCGGCCGCGACCACCGTCTTGCCGGACCCCACGTCGCCCTGGAGCAGGCGGTGCATCGGCAGCGGCCCCGCCATCTCGACGAAGAGCGTCTCCATCGCAGCTCGCTGCGCGCCCGTGAGCGCGAACGGGAGCCCGGCGAGGAAGCGCTGGACGAGCGTCGCCCCCCCTCCCGAGGCCCCGGCCGCCTCGCGCGGCGAGACCGCATGGCGGATCGCGCGGGCGTCGGCCTCCAGCGCGCGTCGACGCAGGACGAGCGCCAGCTGGAGGCGGAACAGCTCGTCGAACGCGAGGCGCCGGCGCGCGGGGGCCGCCGCCCTCGTCGAACCAGGAAGGTGCACGTCATGGACCGCCCTCGTCCGGCCGACGAGCCCGAGCTGGCGCCGCCAGCGCTCGGGGAGGGGGTCCGCGAGGGGACCCGCACGCCGGATCGCCTCTTCGACCCAGGCCCCGATCTCCCAGCTCGACAAGCCCGCCCTCGCAGAGGCGCGGTACACGGGGACGATGCGAAGCGTTCGGCGCCGTCTGGCTTCCTCGCTCTCCGCCTCGCCGTCCGCCGGTCCGACGCCGACCACCACGTCGACGACCGGGTTCGTCATCTGCCGATCGCCGCGGAACCGGTCGACCTTCCCGAAGAAGAGCGCCTCGGTCCCTTGCGGGAGCTGGCGAGCGCGCCAGGCCTGGTTGAAGAACACCACGTTCATCCCTGCGGTGCCGTCGTGGACCGCCAGCTCCACGATCGGACGTCCGTGACGCGATCGCCGGGCTCGCACCGCTCGCACCGTGGCGAGGACGACCGCCTCGTCCCCGATCGCAAGGTCCGCAAGGTCCGCGCGGCGGCTGCGGTCGATGTAGCGGAACGGGTACGTGGTGAGAAGGTCGAAGACGGATTCGATCCCGAGCTCGCCCAGGGCCCTCGCCTTGCGGTCACCGACGCCGTGGAGACGGGTGACCGGGATCCGCGCCAGCTGGGGAAGCGTGCGCCCCGGCATGGCCGTCACGGTCACTCGATGCCGAGCAGGTAGGGGTACAGGGGCTGGCCGCCGTGATGGACCTCGGCGGCGACGCCAGGATGCTCTTCGTGCAGCCACTCGGTGATGCGACGGGTCGCCGCAGCAGTGGACCCCTCGCCCTCGATGACGGTGACGAGCTCGTGATCTGGCGTGAGCAGCGCGTCGAGCAGCCGGAGCGCCGCGACGTCGGGAGTGTCCGCGATCGTGATCACTCCCGCGCGTGAGAGCCCCATCCACTGGCCTTCGAGGACCGGGCCCGCCTCCGTCTCCGCAGAGCGCACCGCCCTGGTCACGGCAGCCGGCACGACCTTGCGAGCCGAGGCGGCCATTGCCTCGGCATTGTCGTCCGCGCCCGACGCCGGGTCGTAGTCGAGCAGTGCGGCGAACCCCTCCACGATGCTCCCGGTGGGGACCACTCGCACCGTCTTGTCCGTCAGGGCGTCGACCTGCGCGGCGACCGGCACGATGTTCTCGTTGTTGGGCAGCAGGACCACGTCGCGCGAGTCCAGGGACTCGACGGCCTCGAGCAGCTGTGCGGTGGAGGGGTTCATCGTCTGCCCGCCGCGTACCAGCCTCTGGACGCCAAGCGAGTGGAAGATCCGGCCCACGCCCTCCCCGGCGACGACCGCCACGACCGCAGTTCTCGGAGGCGGCGCATGCTGCCCACTCGGCTCGCGGTCTGCGTCACGGACCCATCGCTCCTCTTGGACCTGCTCGACGAGGTCGGTGACCCGGATCTGGTGCGGCCGTCCGATGTCGATCGCCGCTTCGATCGCCGCGCCGATGTCGTCCGTGTGGATGTGGCAGTTCCATTCCCCGTCGCCACCGACCACGACGATGGAGTCCCCGATGTCCGCCCACACGTCCTTGAAGGCTCCGATCGCGTCGTCCGGGGCATCGAGTAGGTACATGACCTCGTACCGGAGGTCTCCCGGGTCGTACTCGCCCTCGCGGACGCCCTCGCCCTCGCCCTCGCCTCCGCTCGCCCGCCCCTTGGCGCCTCGGGCTCCGGGACGTGCGCTGCTGCGGGGCTCCTCGTCCTCCACGGAAGGCAGCGGGCGCCCGTCGATGACCGAGAGGAGCGAGTCGAACAAGAGCACGTAGCCGGCGCCTCCTGCGTCGACGACACCGGCTCGTGCGAGCGGCTCGAGCATCGTGGGGGTCCTGGCGAGGGCTTCGGCGGCGGCGGTCCGCGCGCGCTCGACGACACCGAGGAGAGCGGCCCCAGCCCCGACCCCGGCTGCCGCG
>JAKAQM010000211.1 GCA_021822565.1 Actinomycetes bacterium
CCGCGATGAAACAGACATACGCCATGCCCGGGCGGGTTGGCACATAGGTCAGGTCCGTGACCCACAAGGCGTTCGGGCGGTCCGCTTTGAAGTTGCGTTGCACCAGGTCAGGAGCCCGCAACCCCGTAGGGTTACGCCTCGTGGTGAACGTCTTGCGACGCCTCGTCACCCCGCTGATCCCGGCTGCGCGCATCAGGCGAGCGACCCGGTCCCGCCCCAGATCACACCCGGCCCGCCGGGCTGCCTTCCAGAGCTTGTGGACACCGTAGACCTTGCGGTTCGCCACCCACAGGGCCATCAGCACCGGCAGCAGCACCGCGTCCCGCCTGGCTTTGGCCGACGGCTGGTGCTCCCGGTGCTTCGCGGCGTAGTTGCGTAGTCCGGTCGATCGCGGACACTGATTCCGGACGATCCCGGACACCGGTTCCGGATGATTGCGGACAGAGGTTCCGGCTGATCCCGGACGGCTGGGGTGGTGGTGGTCCACCAACAAGGACACGCGGTCCTCGACACTGACGGGCTGTCGGCTACGTCACGTCGAGGAGGTCCGCGTGCCCGGAAAGAGGCTACCGATGAGGAAGATCAGCGAGGTCCTGCGCTTGGCGGCGCAGGGCCGCTCCATCAGGGAGATCGCCGCGAGCGTGGGCGCGGGGTCTTCGACGGTCGGCGAGTACCTGCGCCGGGCGGAGGCGGCCGGGCTCGGCTGGCCGCTGCCGGAGGGCGTCGGTGCTGAGGAGCTTGAAGCGGCGCTGTTCCCGCCGCCGGTGGCGTCGCCGGGGGCGGCGCGGCCGGTGCCGGACTGGCGGGAGGTGCACCGGGAGCTGAAGTCGAGGAAGGGGGTGACCCGGCGGCTGTTGTGGTTGGAGTGGCGCGAGTCGCATCCCGACGGGTGGGGTTACAGCCAGTTCTGCTGGCACTACGAGCAGTGGTTGGGCGCCCAGGATGTCGTGATGCGCCTGTCCTACGCCGGCGGGGAGGCGATGTTCGTGGACTTCTCGGGTGACCGGGCGACCTGGTTCGATCCCGACACCGGCGCCGAGCACACAGCGGAGGTGTTCGTGGCGGTGCTCGGCTGCTCCGGCAAGCTGTTCGTGACAGCGACGCCCGGCCAGGACCTCGGCTCGTGGGTGGGCGCGCACATGGGGGCGTGGGAGAACTTCGGGGGTGTCGCCACCGTCACCGTGCCCGACAACCTGCGCGCCGGGGTCTCCAAGGCATGCTTGTACGACCCGGAGATCAACCCGACCTACGCGGAGCTGGCCGCCCACTACGACACGGTGGTGTTGCCGGCGAGGGTGCGCCGGCCTCGGGACAAGGCCGCGGTCGAAGCGGGGGTACAGGTCGCGCAGCGTTGGGTGCTCGCCCCGATCCGGCACCGGCGGTTCTTCTCCCTCGCGGAGCTGAACGAGGCGATCGCGACGGAGGTGGTGAAGGTCAACGCCCGGCCGTTCAGGGGCGCCCCGACCAGCCGGGAGGAGCTGTTCGCCGAGCTGGAGGCCCCGGCGCTGCGTCCCCTGCCCGCGGGGCGCTACGAACTGGCGAGCTGGAAGAAGGCGACCGTGAGCATCGACTACCACGTGTCCTTCGACCACCGATTCTACTCGGTGCCGTTCCGCCTGGTCCGCCACAAAGTCGACATCCGGGCTACCGCGTCGACCGTCGAGGTGTATGACGCCGGCCGTCGGGTCGCCGCCCACGCCCGGGAGTGGGGCCGGCGGCGTTATGTCACCGACCCGGAGCACATGCCGCCGTCGCACCGGGCGCACGCCGAGTGGACCCCGTCGCGCCTCGTCGCCTGGGCGGGCAGCGCCGGCCCGTCGGTCGCCGCCCTCGCCGAGGGGCTGCTCGCCGCCAAGGCGCATCCCGAGCACGCCTATCGATCCTGCCTGGGGCTGATGAGCCTGGGCAGACGTTACGGCCCCGAGCGCCTCGACGCGGCGTGCGCCCGAGCGATCGCCGCGGGGGCGGTCAGCTACAGCTCGGTCAAGTCGATCCTCGCGGAGAACCTCGACCGGGTCCCGCTGCGAGCACCCGAGGCGCTGCCCGCCCCACCAACCCATGAGAACCTCCGCGGCCCCGACTACTGGGCCGAGGGTGGTACCGACCCCGCCGAGGCGACCGCCGCCGCAGACACCACGACCGTTGACGCCACGACCGGGACGGGGGCGTGATGCTCGCCAACCCCACCGTCACCAAGCTCACCGAGCTCGGCTTGGCGGCCATGGCCGCCGGCCTCGCCGACCAGCTCGACCACCCCGGCGGGCCGTGGGCCGGCTTGGACTTCACCGACCGCCTCGGCCTGCTCGTCGAGGCCGAAGCCGACGCCCGAGACACCCGCCGGGTCGCCACCCGGCTCAAAGCAGCCAAGCTGCGTTACCCCTCCGCCGTCCCCGAGGACATCGACTGGCGCGCCCCCCGGGGCCTCGACCGGCCCGCCGTCGCCTCCCTCGCCTCCGGCGGGTGGGTGGCCGCCGGCCACAACCTGATCGTCACCGGCCCGACCGGCGTCGGCAAGAGCTGGCTGGTCTGCGCCCTCGCCCACGCAGCGATACGCGCCGGACACACCGCCGCCTACCTGCGCACCCCACGCCTGCTCGACGAGTTGCACCTCGGCCGGGCCGACGGCCGCTACGCCCGCACCCTCGCCACCATCGCCCGACCCGCCCTGCTGGTCCTCGACGACTTCCTCCTCACCCCCGCCGGCGTCGAGGGCTGCCGGGACCTGCTCGAGGTGCTCGAAGAACGCGCCGGGCGCCGATCGGTGGCGATCGTCAGCCAGCTCCCCCCCGACACCTGGCTGGCCGCCATGGCCGACCCCACCCTCGCCGAGGCGGTCACCGACCGCGCCCTGCACGCAGCCCACCGCATGACCCTCAAAGGCGCCTCGATGCGACGACGCCAGCCCCCGGCATGAGGATCCTCGCCCGCCTCGCCCAACCATCGCGGCGCTGGCGGTCCCGCTCGTGCTCGTCGCTTCGACCTGCGACGCCCCAGGCGCGCTGGCCGAGCGAACAACGCTCGGGGAACCCGCCGACCGGCCCGAGCGGCCACGACCCCGCCGCCGCTGTCATGGACCCCCGCGACACCCATAAGCCCACCGACCGGACGGCCACGCCCGCACCTCTGGCGTCGGGCGTCACCCCATCCCTCGACCCGTCCCCTCCGCCCACCACCCCGTCCTCCGTCCACCATCGACCCGCCGTCCGGTCAAGGCTCCACCCCCCACCGGCACCGATCGACTAGAACCACCAACCGAACAACCATCGTCACACCCAGCCGTCCGGGATCAGCCGGAACGACTGTCCGGGATCAGCCGGAACAGGTGTCCGAGATCGCTGGATTACGCACGGGCCGTGCACGAGCGGGGAGACGACCCTTGCCCGCCCGCTGCTCAGGCTGGTCAAAAAGGGGATGCTCTTGCTCGTCGACCGGGGCTTTCCCGGCTACGAGCTGTGG
>JAKAQM010000212.1 GCA_021822565.1 Actinomycetes bacterium
CGCCGCGAACGCGGCGCCGCCCGATCCGATCACGACGAGGTCGGGCGCCGATGGCCGGCGCGGGCCACCCCGGTGCACCGGGCCGCCGCCGGGTGCCGCCGCGTCGTCGATGGCGACGACCCGGTAGCCGGCTGCCTCCACTGCGGCGCGCAGCGCTTCGGTGGAGACCCCTGGCGCGTCGAAGTGCGCCTCGCCGGCTTCGAAGTCGACCCGGGGCGTCTCGGCACCAGCTCCAGAAAGCGCGTCGGCCACGCTTCCCGCGCATCCCTCACACGTCATCCCCTCGATCTGCATCCGTGTCATCTGCGTGCTCCTTGTGCTCGTCGTTCGTTGTTCACGTCATTGGTTCGACTCATCGCGCCATGAGGTGGCGTCCCCCGCCGCGGCTCACACCCAGTCCGGCCCGATCCGCTCGCAGGATTCGAGGTGCTCGGCTCGCCCGGCGGCGAGCTGGCGGGTGGCCTCGACGAGCTCGGAGACGCCGGTGTCGGCCAGCTGGTAGAGCACCTGGCGGCCGCGACGCTCCGCGACCACGAACTCGCACCACCGCAGGCACGCCAGGTGGTTCGACACCCGGCTCTGCGGTGCCGAGACGCGCCTCGCCAGCTCCGACGCGCTGCACGGACCTGTGGCGAGCGCGTCGAGGATCGACAGGCGCGTCGGGTCGCCGAGCACCCGGAAGTACCGGGCCGTCGCCCGCATCCCCGCCCGCTCCATCGTTGTGCTCGCTGCCGCACTTGACATATATAACAGGTTATCCTGTTGGATTGGTGGTGCAAGCATGGAATGCCAGCCGCGCCCGGCGGGTTTCCTGTGCATGATCAGAGCGACCTGGAACGGCGCGGTGCTCGCCGAGAGCGACGACACGGTGGTCGTCGAGGGGAACCACTACTTCCCGCTCGACGCCGTCGATCGCCAGTACCTGCGCGAGAGCGCCACGCACACCCGCTGCCCGTGGAAAGGGACCGCCAGCTACTACAGCGTGGTCGTCGGCGACGAGGAGAACCCCGACGCTGCGTGGTACTACCCCGAGCCGAGCCCGGCCGCTCGCGAGATCACGGCGCGGGTCGCGTTCTGGCGAGGGGTGACGGTAGAGCAGGCGGGGTCCTCCGGCGCTGGCCCCGGGGCGCCAGATGGAGCCAGGCGGCCACTGCTGGCGCGCCTGCTGCACCGCTGAGGACCCGATCGGTGCTCTGCAGCTCGGCGCACCGGGTCCATGGACGACAAGGTGACGGCGCCAGGTAGCCAGATCTCCGGCAACCTTGGGGTCCGCGACGAGTGCGACCGATCGGAGCAACAGTGAGTGAAGCCAAGGACCATGGCACGGACATCTACGACGTGGTGGTGATCGGGGCTGGGTCCACCGGTGAGAACGTCGCCGACCGTGCCGTCAAGGGTGGACTCTCCGCGGTGGTCGTCGAGGCCGAGCTGGTCGGCGGGGACTGCTCGTACTGGGCGTGCATGCCGTCGAAGGCGCTGCTGCGCCCTGGTCATGCCATCGCTGCCGCCCGCCGGGTGGACGGCGCTCGCCAAGCGGTGACCGGTGCGCTCGACGTCGCAGGCGTGCTCGATCGCCGCGACGGCTTCGCCAGCCGCTGGGATGACGCCGGCCAGGTCGGCTGGCTCGAGGGCGCCGGTATCGACCTGGTGCGCGGGCATGGCCGTCTGGCAGGCGAGCGACACGTCGACGTGCGGTCCGCAGACGGCACGCGTGTGCTCACCGCCCGTCACGCCGTGGTGGTGGCCACCGGCTCGTCCCCCGCGCTTCCCCCCGTCCCCGGGCTCGCCGAGGCACAGCCGTGGACCACCAAGGACGCCACCGCCGCCAAGCAGCCGCCGGCGCGCCTCGCCGTCCTCGGCGGCGGGGTAGCGGGCTGCGAGCTGTCCCAGGCCTGGGCCAGCCTCGGCAGCGCGGTCACCGTGCTCGAGATGGCCGACTACCTGCTCCCCGCCTCCGAACCGGTCGCCGGACGGCTGCTCGCTGACGCCATGGCCGAGGCAGGGATCGACGTGCGCCTCGGGGTGACCGTTACCGGCGCCGAACGCCGCCCCGACGGGACAGTGGTCGTCCGCCTCGCCGACGGGGACGAGGTGGAAGCCGACGAGCTGCTGGTGGCAGCCGGGCGCCGGGCCCGCACCGACGACCTCGGCCTGGAGCACGTCGGCCTCGAGCCGGGAAGCTGGCTCACCGTGGACGACACCATGGCCGTCGAGGGGGTGCCCGGCAACTGGCTGTACGCGGCGGGCGACGTCAACCACCGGGTGCTGCTCACCCACCAGGGCAAGTACCAGGCCCGCATCTGCGGCGACGCCATCGTCGCCCGGGCCGCCGGTCGCCTCGACCCCGCCCCGTGGGGTCCCCACGTGGCGACCGCCGACCACCGGGCGGTCCCCCAGGTGGTGTTCACCGACCCCGAGGTCGCCGCCGTCGGCCTCAGCGAAGCCGAAGCCACCGAGGCCGGCATGTCGGTCCGGGTCGTCGACTACCCCCTCGGCCAGGTCGCCGGCGCCGCCCTCTACGCAGACGGATATCGCGGCCACGCCCGCCTCATCGTCGACGAGGACCGCCAGGTGATCGTCGGCGCCACCTTCGTCGGCCCCGACGCCGGAGAGCTGTTGCACGCCGCGACGATCTCGGTGGTCGGCGAGGTCCCCCTCGACCGGCTCTGGCATGCCGTACCGTCGTACCCGACCATCAGCGAGGTCTGGCTTCGCCTCCTCGAGGCCTACGGCCTGTGATGGGACCCGCCGACAACAGCAGAACGGTCGCCATAGCCAAGCACCGTGTCGAGGTCCTCGGGCATCACATGGCTTACGTCGAAGAGGGCTCGGGCGACCCAATCGTGCTCCTCCACGGCAACCCCACCTCGTCGTTCCTGTGGCGCTCGGTCATCCCGCACCTCGCCCCGCTGGGGTGCTGCATCGCCCCGGACCTGATCGGCATGGGCGACTCCGAAAAGCTGGAGGGCAGCGGGCCCGGCTCGTACCGGTTCGTCGAGCACCGCCGCTACCTCGACGCCTTCCTCGACGCCGTCGGCATCACCGAGAAGGTGACCCTGGTCCTTCACGACTGGGGATCCGCGCTCGGCTTCGACTGGGCCGCCCGCCACCCTGGCTCGGTGAAGGCCATCGTCTACATGGAGGCCATCGTCTGCCCGGTCACCTGGGACGACTGGCCCGACGCGGCACGAGACATCTTCCAGGCCTTCCGGTCCCCGGCTGGGGAGGAGCTGATCTTGGAGCGCAACCTGTTCGTTGACGCCGTCCTCCCCGCCAGCATCCAACGCCAGCTCACCGACGCCGAGATGGCCGAGTACCGCCGCCCCTTCGCCCGCCCCGGTGAGGACCGCCGTCCCACCCTCACCTGGCCCCGAGAGATCCCCGTCGACGGGGAACCAGCCGACGTGGTGGAGATCGTCGAGCGCTACGGCGCCTGGCTGGCCACCTCGTCC
>JAKAQM010000213.1 GCA_021822565.1 Actinomycetes bacterium
AGCGACATGGCCATGTCCATGTAGGTGACGCCTGCGCCGAGCGCGGCCCGGAAGATCGGCATCACGAAGCGGGGGTCGACCGCGTTCAGCACGACGTCGATCCGCTCGGCGCCCATGAGCTCGGTGAGCTGCTGCTCGTCGGAGGCGTCGATGCGCGCTGCCACGAACCGGTCGTCCGCGCCGGCGACCGCGCGCTCGGCGCGCTCGAGCGTGGTGTCGGCCACCACCATCCGTTCGAACAAGCCCCACTTGGCCGCGGTCCGCGCGACCGCCGTTCCCACCCCACCGGCACCCACGACGAGCACGCGCATGGTGCCCCTCTTAGTGCAGCGCGCATGGGCATGTCCACCGCCGCGCCCGGCCGGCGGACCAGAAGGCCCGGAGCCGGCGGGTCGGCGGGTCGGCGGGTCAGACGATGAGGGCAGCGGATCAGAGCCCGACTGCGGAGAGCGGCACGCTGCGTGCGCACACCACGACGGTGGCGCCGGCGAGGTGCAGGACGCGGCTCGGGACGCCGAGACGGTGGAGGTCGTCGAGGAAGGTGCGCTCGGGAAGACCCGAGGGTCCCTCGATGATCGCTGTCGGGGCGTACTCGGTCCGCGCGGCGAGCGTGGGGGGCACGAAGATCCACGCCTGGTCGTGCGGCGTGCGGCGTGCGGCAGCCCGGACCGACGGGAGGCGGTCCGGGCTGGGCGGCGTGTCGGCGATCGAGAGCTTGCCGGCGCTCAGGAAGTCGAGCTTGTACGCCACCCAGTAGTCCGCGTAGCCGGCGGTGACGCCGTGGCGCTCGAGCGCGCTCGCGAGGTCCTGGGCCGGCGCGTCCGGCGAGCCCGCAGGGAGGTGCGCTCCGGCGGGATCGTCGAGCGAGCCCCACATCCCGAAGGCGACGACGCTCAGCGCGAGCACCGCTCCGAGCGCACCCGCAAGCCCGAACGTTGCGCCCCAGCCGAGCTGGTCCCTCCGGAGCCCACGCACGCGGCGCGAGCGGCGCGCAGGGCTGACGAGCTCGTCCACAGGTATGGCGACGAGCAGGAGCGCGAGCGGGACGAAGAAGTTTGTGTAGCGGGCCAGCTGCCAGTTCTCCCCGGCGGGCGCGGCCGCGAGGATGAAGGGATAGAGCAGGACCGCGCACCCGAGGGCGGCGCCCTTTGTGCGGTCGAGGAAGCACCAGAGCGCCGAGCCGACGAGCGCGGCGCCGGCCAGCGCCGTGATGGCGACCGCGAGGGGGGCCGGGACGTCGAACGCGCCGGACCTCGGGATCCGAAGGTCGAGGATCATCGGGAAGGCGTCGTGCACGAACGTGCCCACGCGTGCGAGGTACGGCAGCGGATGCGCGGGTGCGTCGTAGCGTGACACCGCGAGCGAGGGGAAGCCCGTGGCGACGTTGTCCCAGAGCCACGGCAGGCAACCCACCCCCGCTGCGGCGACCACGGCTCCGACGCGCCAGTAGGTGGCCTGCGCTCTGCGAGCGCGCCATGCCCAGCCGACCAGCCACAGGAGCGTGGGCACGGCGAAGTAGACGATCTCGGGCGAGGACCACCACCCGACTCCTGCCGCCAGCCCGAGCAGCGGCGCGTCGAGGGGCGTCCCGTCGTCCTGGGTGATCCGCAAGGCGAGCAGGAGCATCGCGGCGCCGCACACAAGGGTCACCCCGCGAAAGCCGTACTCGAGGGTCGAATTCCACACCACGGACTGCGGAGCGGCCCACATCGCCGCCGCGGCGACCAGTGCGATCCCGCGCCGGCGTACGAGCCGTCTCCCCGCTCTCCACACGAGCACGCAGGCGGCGGCATCGAGCACGACGACGGGAAGCTGGAGCGTGAGCGACGACGATCCGAAGATGCCGAACGTCGCTGCCACCACGTAGGGCTCGACGCCGCCGTAGGGCTGGCCGAGGAGGAAGGCGTTGGCGTGCCCGGCGAGCAGGTGCCGGGCGAGGATGCCCACGAGGGCTTCGTCCGAGTTGATCGGGTCGTGCTGCAGGTACCACACCCGCTCGACGATGCCGATCACGAGCGCGGCCCCGACGGTCACCACCAGCGGCAGCTGGCGCACCACGTCGAGACGTGCGATGCGACGTCGATCGGCGGCGACTCCAAGCGGGGCGTGCAACGCGCGGGTCAGCGTAGCGGCCCTCGGCACGGCCTCAGGGGCCCCTGCTCGATGTCTCACGGCCCGAGCTCTCCCGAGAAGGGGAGCAGGGGCGCACTCGCGCACAGACCCAATGCTCCCGGCGTACCCGGCACACCCGGCGCACCTGGCGCACCTGGCGCACCTGGCGCTACGAGAGCGCGAAGACGACGGTCACGTCGTCGCTCACCGTCTGGGACCCCGACTCGAGGACGGCCGGGGCGCGCGGCGCGAGCGCCCCACTGGCGGCCCCGAAGGAGAGGATCCCCGGTGTGGTTGTGGAGGTCGTGTCGTCCCGCAGGGAGCAGATGCCTCCGAGCCTGCGGCCCGAGGCGGCGGCGATGGCCCTGGCGTGGGCGATCGCCTGGTGGACCGCCATGGTGCGCGCGAGGCCCTGCGCGTGCAGCGGGCGTGTGACCGAGAAGGACGCCGAGTTGATGCGCACGGCGTTGCCGCCCGCTGCGACCGCGGCGTCGATGAGCGTCCCGGCGGAGCCGATGGCGTGCACCCTGGCGACGATTGTGTTGTCGACGGAGTACCCGCTGAGCGTCGACCCTGTGCCGGCGTAGTCCGGGGAGATCGAGAAGTCGGTCGTCTGGAGGTCCCTGGCGGCGATCCCGCCGGCGCGCAGCACGTGGAGGACGGCGGCGGTCGTGGTGTCGTTGGCGCCGAGCGCCGTGGTCGCCTGGTGCCCTGTGGTGTGCACCGTGAGCCGCAGGACCAGCAGGTCCGGGGTGACCGACACGGTCCCGGTGCCGGTGACCCTGACCTCGGGCGTCCCGGCACCGCAGCTCACGGGTGCGGCCGATGTCGGGCGACCCGATGCGGCCCCCGGGCGTCCGCTGCCGGCGGCGAGCGCCGCACCGGCGGCGACGGCTCCGACGACGACCGCGAGCGCGGCGGCGATCAGCACGAGCCGCGAGCGGGCCCCGGCCGAGCGCCCGCGTGGGGGCGGCGGCTGCGCACCCTCGCCGCGCTCGGGTCCCTCGTCGTGCGTCCCGTCGGTCACGTCCCCGTCGGTCACGTCCCGGTCACCTCCACCTCGAGGGTCCACGTGGCACGCGATGGGGCACCCGATGGCAGCCCCTGCGTCGTCTCGGTTGCCGGGGCGTGCGCGTCGAGCTCGAAGGTCCCGGCCGCGGTCGCCCGGACCACGAAGCCCTGCCAGCCGGCGCGCGGCACCCGTGTCCGCGGGGAGCGGCGCACCTCGAGCGGTGTGCCGGTCCCGTGGAAGGTGCCGGCAAGCCTCGGGGTGCTCCACGTCCTGCGCCCTGTGAGACGCGGCAGTGTGACCTCGAAGCGCCCGCCCACGCGCACGTG
>JAKAQM010000214.1 GCA_021822565.1 Actinomycetes bacterium
GATGGCGCGGAAGTCCACGCGGAGGTTGGCGCGGAGCTTCACGCGGAAGTCCCGCCCCCGTAGCTCAGGGGATAGAGCGTCGGTTTCCTAAACCGTGCGTCGCAGGTTCGAATCCTGCCGGGGGCGCGTACCAGTCCTCCGCACTTCTCGGTGCGGCGGACTGGGCAGTCTCGCTGCCGAGATCGTAGAGGGTGGCTGCGACATCGAGGGCGCTGTCGGCCGGCTGGTAGACGACGTCGAGCTGTAGCGAGTCGAACAGCGCCCGCAGTTCGCCCTGGGGCGCCGCGTCGAGCACGCCGGCGAGGATTGGCAGGCGGTCGAGCAACGGGGCGACGTCGGCCAACGTGGGCGCCGTGGTTGCCACCTGTTCGGCGAGGACAGTGATGCGTTGGCGCCGATCCGCGATGGCGATCTCCAGCTCGTCGACGCGCTGGGCGACCCGTCGCCGCAGTGCCGGGGTCACGTCGTCGGCTTCGAGGTTCACGAGCTGGCGGCCAATCCGGCGTTCGAGGTCGCCGATCTCGGCTTCGATCTCGCTGGCGCGCTCTCTCGCCGGGGCGGTCCGTTCAGGCTCGGCGGCGGCGTCGAGGGCGTGGCGCCAGTACCCGGTGCGTTCGGGGCCGAAGAGGGCGGTGGCGAGAAACGGGAGCAGCGCGTCGCTCAAGCGTTGCTCGTTCAGGTACACGTGCGGCGGATGGCCGGCGGGGATGTCTTTCGACCGCTGGTGTGAGGGCTGGCACGAGTAGTACGTGGAGTGGCGGCGGTGGTTGCCCCACATGCGCAGCCCGCAGATCCCGCAGCGGAGCAGCCCGCGGTAGAGGTATTTGGTCTTCGCGGTCGGTCGTGCCGTCGTCGCGGGGACGCCCTGACGGGAGCGTTCGTTGGCCCGGGCGCGTGCATGGACGGCCTCGTGCTCCTCGCGGCTGACGATGGCGGGATGTGCGGGCTCTTCGGACCAGATCCACGCTTCGGGCGGGTTGGTCCGGTTGTGGCCCTTCTTCCTCGCCCTGCGGTTCCAGACCTGGTAGCCGGTGTACTTGGGGTTCCTGAGCACCTCCCAGACTGACGACCTGCTCCAGGCACCGCGTGCGGTAGCCGGGTCGACCGGCACCGGCGGCGGGTAGCGGTCGAGGTCGGCGTTGAGGCGGTCGCGGATCTGGAGGAGCCCGACGCCCCCGCCCAGGTACCAGTCGTAGATGGCACGGACCACCGGGGCGCGCACCGGGTCCAGCTCCAGGGTGCGTTTGTTGATGCCGCGGCTCGCCTTGTGGGGGTTGGGGTGGTCGTGGGTGACGAAGCGGTACCCGTACAGCGCCACACCGCCGGTGTGCCAGCCCTGGCGGGTCGAGGTCTCCTGACCCTGGCGGGACTTCACCATCAGCTCGTGGTGATAGCCCCGCGCGATCCCGATGTTCACATGCCGGAGCACGATGGTCCCGAAGGACTCCTCCATTGGCTCGTCCGCCGCGCAGAGCCGGACGCCAGCGCTTCGCAGCTCGTCTTCGACCCGGAAGGCGACCGAGGAGTTGCGGCTGAGGCGGCTGATGGATTCCACGATCACGCGGTCGAAGCGCGCCGGGCGTCTGGCAGCGTCGGCGAGCAGCTCCTTGAGGCCGCCGTCCCGAGGGATGGCGATGTCGAAGCCGGCGAGGCCGCCAGAGCCACGTGCTGCGTAGGAGCCAGTGCCGGACTCGATGTCGTAGTAGTGGGCGACGATCCGCCCGCCGGCCTCCTCGACCTGTCGCTCGGCGTTTTGCAGCTGGCGAGGGAAGCTGAGCGTCGGGTCCTGCTCGTCCTCGGTCGAGACCCGTCCGTACCAGGCATAGCGGGGAGCTGGACCGACGGGCGTGGTCATGGCGAGACCTCCTTCCCCTGTCCTACCTCCACGTCGCCGAGCGAAGCGAGCAGGGCGGCAAGTGCTCGACCCTGGGCCGCCGCCGATGCCCGGCCGGCCTCGTCACCGACGAGGCGAAGCTGTCCACGCAGCGTCAGAGGGTGCCCGCCCCGGCCAGGTTCGCAGACCGGGGCGGGATCTGTTGGCACGGGCCGCCCGGGAGGGTGTCGATGTTCAATCTCGGCGGCCCGCCCGGCGGCCGAGGAGCGGATGTTGGTCATCGGCTCGGCACCGTGGCCCGCTCGGCCAGCTCGATGAGCCGACGCCGGGGTGCAGCCTCGCGCAGCGCGAGCCACACCGCATCGGCGGGACTGCCGGTGCAGGCGGCGGCCGTCACGACGGGCAGGGAGGTCCCTTCGAGTGACCGGCGCAGCGCCGGCTCACGGCCTGGCTGAGCCAGCCAGAAGAGCAGCGGCCGGGCCGCACCCTCGGCCTCGGCGAGATCGCGATAGCCGTCCAACTTGGCTACCACCCGGGCGAGGGTCTCGGTGCCGGTGTCGTGCTCGACGAAGAACTCGACCCGGTCGCCTCCCTCCTCCCAGACCCCGTACGCGTCGGGACGCACGAAGTCCCCCCACTCCGCCGCGCACCGCCGCTCGGACCACCACGCGCCCACCGCCGCGTCGGGCCGAGAGCGTGCCGCGGCGTGGAGCGCGCAGAAGAAGCCGTTCACCCCGAGGGTGTGGGCGGTTCGCTGCCCGGCTGCGAGCGCCACCACCCGGTCGCGCAGCACCGAGGCCCGCGGCGGATCCACCCCGCGTTCGGCTGCGACCATGCCAGCCCCGAGCGGTCCCAACGTGTAGCGCCAGGACTCCGAACCCACCGGGCGGATGGAGCGGAACCGATCGAGCACCCCGAGGCGCCACAGCGTGACGAGGCGATGCTGGGCCGAGACGAGGCTCGTGAAGCACAGGTCGCAGACCTGCTCGGTGGTGAGGATCCGGTGCTCCCACAGCGTCCGGCAGATGAGGCGGTCGCGTTCGGTCAACCGGCCGAGCGCGTCGAGCGCCGGCACGGCGCCCCGCCGGAGAGGAGAAGAAGCAGTCATGACATGCTCCACGAGTCGGGGTCCTCCGACGCCAAGGTGGGAGCGGCCCGGTGCCGGCGGTTCTGCACCTCCGACCCCGGCGTCTCAAGGACGGCGGACGAGACGCCACCAGGCACGCCGGTCGAGACGCCGCGGGACCCGCCGCCGTCACTTCGGCGGTGCTGGCGTCGACGCACGAGCAGCTCGTGTCGACGTTCCTCCTGGGTGCGCCCGGCGTGGGCTCGGGCCGCCGTCCGGGCCTCGGCCGCCCGACCGGGGACAGCACGGGCCACCGGACGGGTCCGAAGCGTGAACGCGTGCAGGTCCTGGCCACCGACCACCAGGCGGCAGGCAACCTGGTAGGCGCCGAGGTGGCTGAGGTCGTACGCGCTCACGTAGGGCTCGGTGTGGCGGGCGAGCACCCGGGCGTCTTCGGGCGAGACGTTGAAGTACACCTTGTTGCGGGCGTTCGCCGACGCGGCCTCGGCAAGGTCGCGGGGCAGCTGGCCGAGGTGCTGGTGGGCC
>JAKAQM010000060.1 GCA_021822565.1 Actinomycetes bacterium
CCCCCTCCCTCCCCGCCACGGCCGGAGCAACACCCTCTCCATCTTGCCGCCCGGCGGCTTCAGCCTCGGCACGGCCGCTTGCGCCGGCGACCTCGGCACGGCTGCCCGCCCCGGCGACCTCGGCACGGCCGCCCGCGCCGGCGACCTCGGCACCACCCGTGACCACGCCATCGGTGACCTCAGCGCCATCGGCGGGCGCGGCGCCATCGGCGCGAGCTGTGGCGTCCGCGAGAGCTCCGGCGTCCGCCGCGAGCCCTGCGCCGTCGGCGGGCTCGGTGTCCGGCGGCACGCCGGTCCCGGCCGCCGCGAGCCGGTCGCGGATGACCTTCAAGGGGAGGAACTGGTCTCGCTGCTTGCGGAGCACCCAGCGCAGCCGCGCGACGTCGTCGTCGTAGAACTTCCGGTAGCCCGAAGGGGACCGCTCAGGGTCCACCAGTCCCTGGCTCTCCAAGAACCGGATCTTCGAGATGGTGACGTCGGGGAACTCCTCGCGGAGCAGGCTGAGCACGTCCCCGATCGACAGGTACGACCGCCCGCTCATCGCCCGCACCCCCACGCTCGCGCCCGCCCCCATGAGCCCTTGCTCACTCGTCGCCCGCCACCAGGTACACGAGCTTGAACTTCCCGATCTGCACTTCGTCGCCCGCGGCGAGGATGTGCTCCTCGATCCGCTCGCGATTGACGTAGGTGCCGTTCAACGAGCCGACATCACGCACGATCATCCTGCCGTCCGCGGCACGCGTGATCTCCGCGTGGCGTCGGGAGACCGTGATGTCGTCGAGGAAGAGGTCGCTCTCGGGATGCCGTCCCGCGCGGGTCACCTGCGACTTCAACAAGTAGCGCGCGCCGACCACTGGGCCGCGCTTGACCACGAGGGCCGGCGTGCCGTGGGGCACCTCGACCAGGGTGACCGCGGGCTCTTCGTCTGCACTCTCACCGTGGTCGTCGACAGGCCTGAACGCCACCGTCGTCTCCGACCGCTCCGAGGGAAGCGCGGCACCGCACGAGGAGCAGAAGTTCACCCCCTCGGGGTTGCGGTGCCCGCAGTTATGGCAGAACACGCCCACCACGGTAGCCGCTCTGCACGCAAGGTTCCGAGGGTGGGCGCCTCCTCGTTCTGCCGCCGCCGACGCCGGTCAACCCTCGGTGAGCTGGCGGTAGCCGGCTGCGTCCATGAGGCTGTCGAGCCCGCCCGTGCCGGCCAGCTCGATCTCGCAGAGCCACCCGTCGCCGTAGGGGTCCTGGTTCAGCTTCTCGGGCGCTCCCGTCAGCGCGTCGTTCACCGCGACGACCCTTCCAGCGACCGGCGCGTACACCTCTGAGACGGACTTGGTCGACTCGACCTCTCCGAGCACCTCGCCCGCCGCCACCGCCTTGCCCACCTCTGGGAGGTCGACGAAGACCACGTCGCCCAACGCATCCTGCGCGTAGTCGGTGATCCCCACGCGCACCCTCCCCTCGCCGGGCCGAGCCCACTCGTGATCGGTGGAGTACCGGAGGTCGTCAGGAACGAGCACGGAGGAACCCTACCTTGCGGACCGCACCAGCTGCCTCACCGCACCAGCTGCCTCACCGCACCAGCTGCCTCACCGCAACAGCTGGCGCAGTCGCACCGCGTACTGCTGGGCACGCGCCCTCGCCCGTGCCTCGCTCGGCCCCTCCGCCCACACATGGGTCACCGGGTCGTCGGGGTCGGGCAGCATGAGGGCCCAGCCGTCCTCTGCGAGCACCTTGACCCCGTCGATGAGGACCAGGTCCTGGCCATCGAGCTGCTCGACGAGGGTGCGCATGACCATCCCCTTCTGCTCCCATGGCGTCATCACCGCCTCGTGCGCGATGTGCACCGCAGGGAGGTCGTCGACGATCTTGGAGAGCGGCTGGCTCGTGAGCGAGAGCATCGAGACGAGCTCGACGAGGGTGGCCGCGGCGTCGAAGGCAGGGAGGATCTCCGGCCAGGCGAACCCGCCCGACTGGCTCGCCGCGAAGCCCACCTCGCCCGATGCGGCGACCTCCATCACGCTCGCCGCGGACGTCTTGGTGAACACGATCGGGACGCCGGCTTGGGCGCAGATCGACTCCGCCGAGCGGCTGACACCCACCGGGAGGGCGACCGAGAGGTCCGTGCGCGTCTGGACGACGAGCCGAAGGAGGGCGAGCAGCGCCTGGTCGTCCGAGAGGACCGTCCCGGCATCGTCGACGATGACGATGCGCTCGCAGTCGGCGTCGATGAGCGCGCCGAGCTGCGCGCCGGACGCGCGCACGAGGTCGGCGACCCGGTGGGCGTGCACCTGCCGGTCGACCGACATCATCCCCGTCGTGTGCGCGTAGGGGTTCACGACGAGCACGTCGGCGTCGAGCTTCGCGAGCAAATAGGGCATGACGAAGCTGGCCGAGCCGAAGGAGAGGTCGAGGACCATCTTCATGTTGGCCGAGCGCGCGGCGGAGAGGTCGACGGCGCCGACCATGTCGTTCGTGTACTGCTCGACCGCCCGGGCGGGGAAGTCGATGTCGCCGATCTGCCCTGCGAGCACCCTGCGGAAGTCCTCACGGTGGTACAGGCGCTCGACCTTGCGCTGCCCGCTCTCGGCGAGGTCGAGCCCCTCCTCGTCGAAGAGGCGGATGATGACCGACTGGGGATCGTCCTGGGCGAGGCGGACGGTGAAGCCGCCCTGGTTGCCTGCCGCGCGGATGTGGTGGCGCGTCACGGGGACGGTCGCGACCTCCAGGTCCTCCACGTTCACCCCGGCGGCATTGCACCCGATCATCGCTGCGCGCTTCAGCACGCGAGCCGCCCGGCTCGTGTCCCGCGAGGCGGTGATGGTCATGCCCCGGTCCAGCGTCGAGGCCCAAGCCATGGAGAGCCGCACCACGAGCTCCGGGCTGATGTCGACGTTCGCGATACCGCGCACGCCGTCACCGCCGAAGAGGGTGCGCGCGCCGCGGGACTCCCAGACGATCGAGGAGTTCACCACCGCACCGGTCTCGACCGTCTTGAAGGGGTAGACCTTCACGCCTCCGCGCACGTGCGCGTGCGCACCGATGAGGCACCCTTCCCCGAGGACCGAACCCGGCTCGCAGGTGGCTCCCCGGCGCAGGTCGCAGGAGCGTCCGATGACGGCACCGGCCACCCGGGCGCCAGGCCCGAAGTACGCGTTGTCGTGCACCACGGAGCGACGAACCTCGGCACCCTCCGCCACGCGCACGTTGGAGCCGAGCGTCGAGTACTCGCCCAAGACCACGCCGGCGCCGATCGTGCAGTTGTCCGCGACCAGGGCAGGCCCCTCGATGGTCGCCGCAGGGTCGATGGTGCAACCCTTTCCCACCCACACCCCCGGACGGATCTCGAACCCGCCGAGGTCGACCTGCACCCTGCCGTCGAGGACGTCCTGGTGCGCGCGCAGGTACGCCTCGGTCGTGCCGACGTCCTCCCAATAGCCCTCGGCGACGTAGCCGTAGATGGGGCGACCCTGTGCGAGCACCTCGGGGAAGACCTCTCCGGAGAAGTCGACCGGCCGCCCGGCAGGGATGTAGTCGAAGATCTCCGGCTCCAAGACGTAGATGCCGGTGTTGATGGTGTCGCTGAAGACCTGCCCCCACGTCGGCTTCTCGAGGAACCGGTCGACCGAGCCGTCCTCGCGGGTGATGACGATCCCGAACTCGAGCGGGTTCTCCACCGCGGCCAGCGCCAGGGTCGCAAGCGCTTCCTTGCGCTCGTGGAACTCGATCACGGCGGTGAGGTCGATGTCGGTGAGCACGTCGCCGGAGATCACGAGGAAGCGCTCGTCGAGCTCGTCGCGAGCGTTGAGCACCGAGCCGGCGGTGCCGAGCGGCGTCTCCTCGGTGGCGTAGACCATGCGCACGCCCAGCTCAGACCCGTCGCCGAAGTAGGTGCGCACGGCGTTCGCCATGAACGCCACGGTGACCACGATCTCGTCCATGCCGTGGCGGCGGAGCAGCTTGACCACGTGCTCCATCATCGGCCGGTTGGCCATCGGGAGCATGGGCTTGGGCTGGTTGGAGGTGAGGGGGCGGAGCCGGGTGCCCTCCCCTCCCGCCATGATCACCGCCTTCACGCACCGACCTCCCCGGGCTCGCGCAGAGGACCTCGCGCCTTGGGCGCGCCGCCGCGTCTGCGGTCCGCGCGACCCTCTGCGAGCGCGCGGCGGGCAGGCACGACGTACGCGAGGGCCGCTGCCCAGGCGAGCGCGATCCCCGCTCCCCCGGCGACCCATGCCGCGACGTGGAACGGCTGCTGCCACCCCGCCGTCCCGTGGCTGATGAGGAACCCCGGATAGGCGACCATCAGGCCGAAGGTCCCGGCCTTGCCGATCCACAGCACGTCGATCCTCCGAGCCCCGAGCGCCGCCAGCACGACGACCGTCCCCGAGACGAGCACCTCGCGCGTGATGGTGAGCAGGCCGAACCACAAGGGCACCGCACCGTGCACCATGATGGCGATGACCGCAGCGCCGACGAGCGCCCTGTCGACGGCAGGGTCGAGCACCTTGCCGATCCGCGAGACCTGGTGCAGGCGACGCGCGAGCTGGCCATCCACCCAGTCGGTGGTGCCGAGGACCGCGAGAAGGATGGCCGCGGCGGTCTGGTCGCCAGGGCCGAAGAGCAGCCACACGAACACGCCGACGCCGAGGAGGCGGACCAAGGTGACCACGTTGGCAACGGTGAGGACGCGGTCCTCGCCGGCCCGCCCCACCGGCCATTCGGCTCCCTCGGGGCTTCGCGCCTCGGGCGCAGCGTCGGGGTCCGCCATGGAGTGCAGTCTACGGGTGGCCCGGTGTGCCAGTCTTTGCCTGTGCCACGCTTCGACGCTTTCAGAGGAGCGCGCTACGACACCGGCGCGGTGAACCTCGGGCAGGTGATCGCGCCGCCCTACGACGTCGTCGGGCCCCACGAGCGAGACGTGCTCGCACATCGCAGCGCCTACAACGCGATCCACCTCGAGCTCCCCGAGGCCGAGCTCGGGTCCGGCCGCGACCGCTACGTCGCGGCGGCCGACCTCCTCGACACCTGGCTCGAGCGACGGATCCTCGTGGAGGACCCCGCGCCCTGCTTCTACCCCTACCGAATGACCGCGCCCGACGGGACGACCACGACCGGGGTGGTGGGCGCGCTGGCGATGGGCGACGACGTGCTGCCTCACGAAGAGACCATGCCCAAGCCCAAGAGCGACCGGCTCGACCTCCTGCGTGCGACCGGAGCGAACCTCTCGCCGATCTGGGGCCTCTCGCTCACCTCGGGCCTGACCGAGACGTTCGCCCCCGAAGGCCCTCCCGCGGAGGAGGCGTACGACGACGACGGGGTGCGCCACGAGATGTGGGTCGTCGACGACCCCGTGGTGATCGCGAAGGTCCGTGCCGCGGTGGCGGCGTCGCCCGTCGTCATCGCCGACGGCCATCACCGCTACGAGACCGCCCGCGCGTACCGCGACGAGGTGCGCCGCGCGAACGGCGACCGGCCGGGCGACCACGACCTGGTGATGGCGCTCATGGTCGAGCTCGCCGAGTCGCAGCTGCACGTCCAGGCGATCCACCGGATGGTCGGCGGGCTCGCGCCGGACACCGACCCGGTGGGGCTGCTCGGACGGTACTTCGACGCCGTCCACGCCGGTCCCGCGACCGAACGCGTGGTGGGCGCGCTCGCGTCGTCCGGCTCGCTCGCCGCCGTGACCCCGCTCGGTGCGTGGCTGCTCACCGTCCGCGCCGGCGCCTTCGAGGAGGCGGGCACGGATCTCGAGGCCGGCCTGGTGGACCTGGCGCTGCGCGAGGTCCCCGAGGCTCCGGTGAGCTACACCCCGGCGTGGCAGGAGGCGCTGCGCGAGGTCGGCGAAGGCAGAGCGCAGCTCGCGATCCTCCTTCGGCCCGTGACGGTCTCGCAGATCTCGGCCTGGGCACGCGCACGCCGACGCATGCCGCCCAAGACGACGTACTTCTCGCCGAAGCCCCGCACCGGCATGGTGCTGCGCGTGCTGTCGGGGGACACCGGCCCCGAGGCCGACCGGCCTTAGCCGGCCCCGACGGACCTCAGCGCCGGCCCCGGCCGGCCTCAGCCGACGGTCCAGGTCGCGCCCGAGCGCAGGAGCGCCTTCAGGTCCCCGACCCCGCGGCGCTCCTGGGCGTCGGCGAGCTGCTCCGCCATGGAGGCGCCGTACTCGGGTCGCCGCACCGCGCGGAACACGCCGATCGGCGTCGGCTCGTACGGACCCCTCGACAGGCGCGACAGCGCGAAGGCGAGCCCGGGGTCCTCGCGCTCCTCGTCGTGGACCAAGAGCGCGTCCTCGCCCACGTCGGCCACGTCGACGACCTCGAGGCGCCCGTCGGGTCGCTGGACCACGCCCTTCTCCAATTCCTTGCCGAACCGGATGGGCTCACCGTGCACCAGCGGCACGAGCATGGCGCTCCGGGCCTCCCGACCGGTGATCTTCTCGAACGCGGCGTCGTTGAACACGTTGCAGTTCTGGTAGATCTCGACGAACGCCGCACCCTCGTGCTCGTGGGCGCGCCGGAACATCTCCTGCATGTGCTGGCGGTCCATGTCGTGCGTGCGCGCGACGAAGCTGGCCTCGGCGCCGAGCGCGAGGCTGACCGGGTTGAACGGCGTGTCGAGCGAGCCGAACGGCGTGGACTTGGTCACCTTGGCGAGCTCGGACGTCGGCGAGTACTGCCCCTTGGTCAAGCCGTAGATCTGGTTGTTGAACATGAGGATCGTCATCCGCACGTTGCGGCGCAGCGCGTGGATGAGGTGGTTCCCTCCGATCGACAGCGCGTCACCGTCGCCCGTGACGACCCACACGTCCAGGTCCGGCCGCGTGGTCGCCAGACCCGTCGCGATGGCCGGGGCGCGCCCGTGGATCGAGTGCATGCCGTAGGTCGACATGTAGTACGGGAACCGCGCGGCGCACCCGATCCCCGACAAGAACACCGTGTTCTCGCGGCGTACCCCGAGCTCGGGAAGGAGCATCTGCACCGCGGCGAGGATCGAGTAGTCGCCGCACCCTGGGCACCAGCGAACCTCCTGGTCGCTCGCCCAGTCCTTCCTCGTGGTGGCCGGAACGGCCGTCGTGGTCATGCGGGTCCTCCAAGCTCGGCGTCGATCGCCGCCTCGATCTCTCTCGCGCGGAACGGCACGCCCTGGACCTTGGACAAGGAGCGGGCGTCCACGAGGTACTCGGCCCGCACGAGCCGCGAGAGCTGTCCGAGGTTCATCTCCGGGACCAGCACGCGCCGATAGCGGGCGAGCACCTCGCCGAGGTTCTCGGGGAACGGGTGCAGATGGACCAGGTGGGCGTGCGCGACCCGGTGCCCGCGTGCGCGTGCGCGGCGCACCGCGGCCACGATCGCGCCGTAGGTCGAGCCCCAACCGAGCACCAGCAGCTCTGCGTCTCCCGCCTCGTCATCGACCTCGACCGGCGGGATGTCCCGGGCGATCCCGTCGATCTTGGCCGCTCGCAGACGGACCATGCGCTCGTGGTTGGCGGGGTCGTAGGAGACGCTGCCCGAGCCGTCCGCCTTCTCGAGCCCGCCGACGCGGTGCTCGAGGCCGGGGATCCCAGGCGGCGCCCATGGCCGGGCGAGCGTCTCGGGATCACGCAGGTACGGCCAGAAGACCGGCGTGCCGTCCGCGTCGACATGGTTCGGCGCCGTGGCGAACGCTGGATCGATTGGCTCGAGGAGGTCGACGTCCGGAAGGCGCCAGGGCTCCGCACCGTTCGCGAGGTAGCCGTCGGACAGCAAGAGCACCGGCGTCCGGTACTTTACCGCGATCCTGACCGCCTCGATGGCGGCGTCGAAGCAGTGCGAAGGGGTCCTGGCCGCCACGATCGGGACGGGCGCTTCGCCATGACGGCCGTACATCGCGTGCAGGAGGTCGGCCTGCTCGGCCTTGGTCGGCAGTCCGGTCGAGGGGCCGCCGCGCTGGACGTCGACCACGACGAGCGGCAGCTCGAGGTTGACCGCGAGCCCGATCGCCTCGGACTTGAGGTCGACGCCGGGACCGCTCGTCGTCGTCACGCCGAGCGAACCGCCGAATGCCGCGCCGATCGCCGAGCCGATGCCTGCGATCTCGTCCTCCGCCTGGAACGTCCGGACGCCGAATTCCTTCCGGCGAGACAGCTCGTGGAGGATGTCCGACGCGGGGGTGATCGGATAGCTGCCGAGGAAGAGCGGGAGGCCCGAGAGCTTCGAGGCGGCGATGAGGCCCCACGCCAGAGCCTGGTTGCCGCTGATCTGCGTGTACTCGCCGGGCGGGAATTGCGCAGGACCGACTTCGTAGCTCGCCTCGAACAGCTCGGCCGTCTCGCCGAAGTGGTACCCGGCGCGAAAGGCCCTCGCGTTCGCCTCGAGCACGAGGGGCTTGTCCGCGAACCGCTTCTCGATCCAGTCGATCGTCGGCTCCACCGGCCGCGTGTACAGCCAGCTCACGAGCCCCAGCGCGAAGAAGTTCTTGGAGCGCTCCGCGTCCCGAGGCTTGACTCCGGCGTCCTTGCAGACCTCCTGGGTGATCGAGGTCATCGGGACCTCGTAGACGGTGAAGGCCGCCAGGCTGCCGTCCGAGAGGGGGTTCGAGCCGTACCCGGCTTTGGCCAGGCTCCGCTCGTCGAACGCGTCGGCGTTCACCACGAGCGTCGCGCCCTTCTCGAGGACCCCGACGTTCGCCTTGAGCGCCGCGGGGTTCATCGCCACGAGCACGTTGGGCACGTCGCCCGGGGTCGTCACGTCGAGGTCTGCGATCTGCACCTGGAACGCCGACACACCGGCGAGGGTGCCCGACGGCGCCCGGATCTCTGCCGGGAAGTCGGGGAAGGTCGACAGATCGTTGCCGAAGAGCGCGCTCGACGCGGTGAACCGGTCGCCGGTCAGCTGCATGCCATCGCCGGAGTCGCCGGCGAAGCGCACGACGACCCGGCTGATCTTGCTCTTGCGCTGCTCGCGCGGGTGCTCTTCGGTCCGGTGCTCCTCGGTGGTGGTCACGTGGCCCGAGTCTAGTTGCGCAACGTCATCGGGCAGCTGGTTCGGGGATCTCGGCAGCCGGGGTTCGAGAGCGCCGCTCAGGCGATCGTGACGTCGGGATCCAAGTAGACGTCTTGGATCGCGTGGATGAGCGCAGCCCCCTCGTCCATGGGGCGCTGGAAGGACTTGCGACCGACGATGAGGCCTTGCCCCCCGGCCCGCTTGTTCACGACCGCGGTGCGCACCGCCTGCGCGAGATCGCTCGCGCCGTGGGACTCGCCCCCCGAGTTGATGAGCCCGATCCGGCCGGCGTAGCAGTTGACGACCTGCCAGCGCGTGCGGTCGATCGGATGGTCGGTGGTCAGCTGGTCGTAGACGAGCGGGTCCGTCCTCCCGAAATGGAGCACGTTGTAGCCGCCGTTGTTCTCCGGCTGCTTCTGCTTGATGACGTCCGCCTCGATCGTCACGCCGATGTGGTTGGCCTGGCCGGTGAGGTCCGCCGACACCTCGTAGTTGACACCGTCCTTGGTGAACGCAGGGTTGCGCAGGTAGCACCACAGCACCGTGAACATCCCCAGCTCGTGCGCCTCGGCGAACGCCTCGGAGGCCTCGTGGATCTGGCGGTCGGCGAGGTCGGAGCCGAAGTACACGGTCGCGCCCACGCCCAGTGCCCCGAGCTCGAACGCCTGGCGGGCGGAGGCGAACGGGACCTGGTCGTACGTGTTCGGGTAGTGCAGGAAGTCGTTGTGGTTCAGCTTCACGATGAACGGGATCCGGTGCACGTAGCGCCGGGACACCGCACCGAGCACTCCGAGGGTGGTGGCGATCGCGCTGCACTCCCCAGCGAGCGCCAGCTCGCAGAGGTTCGCCGGGTCGAAGTACTTCGGGTTCTTGGCGAAGCTCGCCCCGGCGGAGTGCTCGATCCCCTGGTCGACCGGAAGGATCGAGAGGTACCCGGTTCCTCCGAGACGCCCGTGCGAGTAGACCGTGCCGAGCGCGCGCAGGACGGCCGAGGACCGGTCCGAGTCCCGGAAGGTGCGCTCGAGGAAATCGGGCCCGGGAAGGACGAGCCCCTCGGCCGGGAACGCCTTCGCCTCGTGGTTCAACAGGAAGTCGGCGTCGTCGCCGAGCAGCTGCTGGAGATCGATGGGCATGGGACTACCCTACTTCGCCCCCTGGGGCGGCATGCCCGGCTCGTCCACAGCCTGGCGGGGGCCACGGCGTGCCCGGCGTGGCCCGCGTGGCCGGCGCGCGATCCCGGTCCCCAGCGCGTCGAGCCGTGCGGACACGTCGTACGCCTCGGGGTCCACCCGCGCGACGCGCCCGAAGAGCTCCCTCGCCCTCGGAAGGTCCCCGGCACGCTCGAAGAGATCCGCCAACGCGTACCACTGGCGCAGGTGGCGGTCCGAGGGGTTGCGCAGCGCGCGCGCCGCCCCCGCCGACGCCAGCAGCTCGATCGCCTCGGGCAGCCGGCCTCGATCGGCGAGGCTCCCGGCCGCCACGATGCGCGCCTCGGCGAGAACGTCCGCGTCGGCGGCGCTGTGCCGGAGCTGCGTCCACGCCGCCGCGACCTTCGAGTGGCGTCCGAGCGCACGCAAAGCGTCCATCAGCGCGGCCAACGCGTCGGGCTCGCCGCTCAGCTCCGTGTACGCCTCGAGGTGCCGGGCCGCGTCGCGCCAGCGCCCCATCCGGTAAGCCGAGAAGCCGGCGAGCCGGCGCACCGCGGGAACTGTCCCGACCTCGCGCACGAGCTCGGTCCCGTAGCGCAGCGCTTCGGGGTACCTCCCGCGCTCGTAGGCGGCGACCGCCTTCTCCATCCTGGCGACCAACGCCTCTCGGTGGTGGGCGGTCGCGGCGTCGGCTGCGCGCCGGATCGCGCTCGCCACGTCTGCGGGCAGCGAGGGCGCGCCCACGGCTGACCGGCGCCCCTCGTCGTTCACGCGCCGGGGCATTGCGCGGCTCTCGTCGACGCGCACCCACTCGTCCTGCGGCGAGGGGGGCGTCGACACGGCGCGGTACTCCCGGCGGTGCTCACGCTCCCCCTCGTGCCCGACCCTGTCGTGCGGCCCGCGGCCATCGGATCCGACGGGACGCGCGTCGGGTCTCGAGACCTCGTGCGCACCCCGCCGCGCGACCCCGCCCCAGCGGCGGGCGGCTGGCGGCAGCTCCCCTCCGCGGCTGCGCTCGGCGGAGCCCTTGGGCCGAAGGCGGGCACCCTGCGTGCGGGTCGAGCCTGCCGCGGCGCTGCGCGCGGTGTCGTCTCGGCGATGTCCGCCCCGGGTCTCGCCTGCCTGCGCTGCCCCGGGGCGACGCGCTCTCTGCGGTCTCTCGGGCTTCCCAGCGCCGGACCTCGCAGCGGATGCTGCGCCCGTGCGGGGCTGGCCCGATGCGCCCGTGCGGGGCTGGCCCGACGCGCCCGTGCGGGGCTGGCCCGACGCGCCCGTGCGGGGCTGGCCCGACGCGCCCGTGCGGGGCTGGCCCGATGCGCCCGTGCGGGGCGGTCTCGGCGCGCGACCCTGCCGGTCGCCAGAGGTTCGGGTCATTGGACGAGTGTAGGGGCCTGCGAACGCGAGACGGCTCGCCCAGAAAAAGGGCCGTTCCGACCTCCTGTGACCCCTCGCCCACCCGTACCATCGCAGCGGCACATCGTCACGGTGCCCTCGCCAGGGCGAGCGCAGAGAGGTTCGGGGTGCTCGTGGACGACGGCGCCCAGCAGCAAGGAGGCAGCATGTGGCATCCGCAGTCCACCGCTTCGGGGAGCTCCCGCCAGTGGACGCGCCGGCCCACCTAGGACGACCCGCGCCAGAACCGCCCTCGGGCGCGCCGTGCCCGGAGCGTGAGCCTGCGCTCCTCTTCTCGGGGGTCACCCATTACTACGGCGATCACCGTGCGCTGGACGACCTGCACCTCAGCGTCGAGCGCGGGCAGACCCTCGCCCTCCTCGGACCCAACGGCGCGGGCAAGTCCACGACCATCTCGGTGCTGCTCGGTCTCGTCCACCCCCGCTTCGGGCACGTCGAGGTCCTCGGCCGTTCTCCGAGGGACGCGGTCGGGTCGGGTCGGGTCGGGGCGATGCTCCAGACCGGCTCTGGCACGGGGCTCCCTCCGGGCGTGCGCGTCGTGGACGTCATGCGGCTCGTCCGCAGGCTCTATGCCCACCCTGCGCCGCTCGACGTGGTGGTCGAACGCGCCGGGATCACGACCCTGCTCTACCGCCGGACGGACCATCTCTCGGGGGGTCAGGCCCAGCGCGTCCGCTTCGCGCTCGCCATCGCCGGCGACCCCGAGGTGGTGTTCCTCGACGAGCCCACCGCCGCGATGGACGTGGAGGCGCGCCGGGCATTCTGGAAGATGATCCGGGCGCTCGGCGACGAGGGCCGCACGACCGTCTTCGCCACCCACCACCTCTCGGAGGCCGACCAGGTGGCAGACCGGGTCGTGGTCATGCACCACGGGCAGGTCGTTGCCGACGGCCCCGGTGCGACGCTGAAGGCTGCGGTGGCGAGCCGTCAGGTGCGCTTCGTCGCCGACCGGGCGGACGCCTTGGTGCTGAACGCCCTCGAGGGCGTCACCGACGTCCAGGTGCGCGGCACGACGGTCACGCTGAACTGCCTCGACGCCGACGCGTCCATCCGAGCGCTGGTGCGCTCGGGAGTCGATTTCCGCGACCTCGAGGTCACCGGCGCGGGGCTGGAGGAGGCGTTCCTCGCGCTCACCTCGACGGCGAAGCGGCCCGAGGACGAGCGGCAGCCGTGAACGCGCTCGTCGCGTTCGGCCGGTTCGAGGTCGGGCGGCTGCTTCGCAGCTGGAAGTTCCTGGTCATCACGGTGGGGTTCCCCGTGCTGTTCTACATGCTGTTCCTGCGGGACCACTCGTCAGGCAAGATCGTCTACGCGGGCGTCACGTGGCGCGAGTACCTGATGGTGTCGATGTGCTCGTTCGGTGCGTTGATCGCCGCGCTGAACGCCGGGGGCAGCCGCGTCGCGCTCGAGCGCGCCGGCGGCTGGGCGCGCCAGCTGCGCGTGACGCCACTGCCCGCCTGGTCGTACGTCGCAGTGAAGATGACGGCGAGCATGCTCGTGGTCCTTCCCGTGGTCCTGCTCGTCG
This sequence comes from Actinomycetes bacterium, assembly GCA_021822565.1. Lineage (GTDB taxonomy): Bacteria > Actinomycetota > Acidimicrobiia > Acidimicrobiales > RAAP-2 > JAJYVT01. The sequence continues at coordinate 13,071 of JAKAQM010000060.1, forward strand.
AGCTGGTCGCCGCGACGTTCGGCGGCGTGTCGCTCCCCGTCGGGACGTGGGTCGGGCTGAGCGCGCTGCTCTGGGTGACCGCGCTGCCGTTCTCCACGCTGGGCGTGCTGCTGGGCTTCGCCGTGAGCACCGAGGCGGTCTTCCCGGTGGTGACCGGCCTGCTCTTCGTGCTCGCCTACTTCGGCGGGCTCTTCACGCCCGTCTCCAGCATGCCGGGAGCGCTGCAGGTCGCCGCGCACCTCCTCCCGAACTTCCACCACCTCTCGCTCGGGCTCGAGGTCCTGAGCGGCAGGACGCTGGCGGCGTCGCACTGGCTCGTCCTCGCGGGCTACACCGTCGCCCTCGGGGGGCTGATCGTCTGGCGCCATCACGTCGAAGAGGCACGCGGCGTCGCGTAGGACGCCGCCGGCACACTGAAGAGGTCGAAGCCCTCCGCGGTGAGGCAGCGCCCGGTGGCGAGGTCGTAGCGGTTCCCGTGCAGCGAGCACGTCAGCACCCCGTCTTCGACGTGGCCGAACTTCGAGAGGTCCGCGCCCAGATGCGGGCATCGGCGCTGCACGAGGTAATCGCCCGCGCGCCACAGCTCCCCTCGTGCGCCGTCACCGCGCTCGTGCGTGCGTGCGGCCAGCGTGAGCGAGGCCTCGAGGTAGGCCATCCGACGGGCGGACAGGCACTTGAAGAAGCTGAACACCGTCTCGTTGTACTCACCCTGCCGGGTCGCCTCGAAGCGGCAGGACAAGAAGAGCTCGTTGACCCAGTCCTCGACATGGCGCTCGACGAGCGAGTGCAGGAGCGCCTCTTGGAAGAAGAACGCGTGGCCGGCGCTGGCGGCGTCATCGGGCTCGGCCTGCCGCACCCGGCCTGCGCCAGGGTCGATGACGACACCGAAGCGTGCGACGTCGAGGAGGATCGTTCCGCCCAGCGCGGCCCGCACGGAGGGAGCCGTGGCGAGCAGCGGCTCGAGCCACTCGGCCAACCGGGCCACCGTCTCTCCGGGGTCGGGCGGCGGCTCCGGCAACGGCGGGAGCGCCGCAGCGATCTCTGCCCGGCGCCGCTCCTGGTAGCGGCGGAGGTAGCCCTCCTTGTCGTCGAAGATCGCCTCGACGTGGGCGCTCGAAGGATGGTGGAAGACCTCGAACCGGCCAGGAACGACCTCGATCTCGGACCCGGCGACGGCGAGGCACCCGCGGTCGACCCCGTGCTCCTCGAGCACCCGCAGGAAGCTCTTCTGGTCCCAGAAGATGCTCGCCGGGTCGTCGTCGAGGTCGTTGAGCCAGAAGAGCGGATCGTCCAGGAAGGCGGGCGGTCCGGCGAACGGCACCACGTGGGCCGCGTCGACCTCCCGGATGTAGTGCATGGCGCGCTGGCCTTGGCGCACCCGCTTGTCCCGAGCGAGCATGTGCATCTTGGCCTCGTCCCACCGATAGACCATCGGGTACCAGATGGCGCCGGAGTACTGGAGGAAGTGGACGTCGTAGGGTCCGAGCGCGCGCAACGCGCTGAGGTCGCGCGGGTGGCAGTCGTTCTGGTCGAGGATCCGCGTGGTCCCGTCGTCCACGACGAGGGCGGAGTCGCCGATGGGCCCGTCGGCCACGGAGGTGGTCGTGGCGATGGCGACCCGCAATCCGTCGAGATCGACTCGGCGCCCCGACTGCGTGGCGACGAAATTCGAAAAGCCCAGTGCCTCGAGCGCGTTCTGGAGGTCGTCGAGCGGGAAGTCGGGGAGCAGCACGGTCGTGGCTTTGTCCACGTGCTCGGTCAGGAACCGCGCGTCGAAGTGGTCCTTGTGCAGGTGCGAGATGTAGAGGTAGTCCGGTGACGAGATCCGGTCCAGGTGGAGCCCGGCATTGTCGGGGAAGGGGAACCACGAGCCGAAGTACGCACCGTTGAACCACGGGTCGCACAGCAGGGTCCTCCCGTTGGCCTCCACGAACAGCCCCGCGTGGCCGGTCATCACGATGCGCATCGCGCGCGCACTCCTCTCTGCGTCTCTCGGATCTCTCTGCGTCTCTCGGATCTCTCTGCGTCTCTCGGATCTCTCGGATCTCTTCGAGGTCCTGCATCTTCGCATTCGACAAGGCCGCGGTGGCGCGGGCATGCTCGCCGAACGATGACATCTCGTGATGCCCTCCGCCGACTCGCCAGGTCCTTGGCGCCCCTCCAGCCACGACGGGCGCTGGTGTCGATCGGGGGCCATCTGCCCCAAGAGGCGCTCACACGCTTGACCAACGCCCTTGGAGGCATCGAGCAGGGCCGTTGGCTCGCCGACACCAGGCGGCGCGTCCCGAACCTCCCCGACCGCTTCGCCGTCTTCGATGAAGCCGCCCGACGCGTGCGCGGGTCACGGCCGTTGTACCTCGAGTTCGGCGTCTACCGGGGCCGCACCCTGCGGTACTGGGCGTCCAAGCTCCCGTCGCCGTCGGCACGGTTCGTCGGCTTCGACAGCTTCGAGGGGCTCCCCGAGGACTGGCAGGCCAACGCGCAGGCGGGATCCTTCTCGGTCGGTGCGCCACCGACCATCGACGACCCGCGGGTGTCCTTCGTGGTCGGCTGGTTCGACGAGACGCTGCCGTCCTTCGAGCCACCCAGCCACGACCAGCTCGTCGTGAACCTCGACTGCGACCTCTACTCGAGCACCCGCTCCGTGCTCGACTGGCTCACCCCGCACCTTCGACCCGGCACCCTCGTCTACTTCGACGACCTGTTCAACAGGGACCACCAGTGGCGCGCGCTGCGCGAATGGCTGGACGGCGCCGGAACGACCGCCGTGCCCGTCGCGATGGCGCGATGGGGCCACCACCTGCTCTTCGAGGTGTCCGAGGTTACCGGAGAGGTGACGCCCACCCGCGACGAAGGCCCACCCGCGACGAAGGCCCGCCACCGACGTGACGGGCCTTCGTGAAGAAATCCCGGCGGCGTCCTACTCTCCCAGGGGGTCACCCCCCAAGTACCATCGGCGCTGGCGGGCTTAACTGCCGTGTTCGGAATGGGAACGGGTGTTTCCCCGCCGCCATGGCCACCGGAAACCTACGCTCCACCCGGTCACATCCTCCACGAGCGACCACGACCGGGGTGCAGCGGCAGTGCCGCTGTCCCTGAGCGTTCCAGAGCGAGCACGAGCATGTCCCAAGCCCTCGGCCGATTAGTACCGGTCGGCTGAACACATTGCTGTGCGTACACCTCCGGCCTATCAACGTGGTCGTCTAGCCACGGGCCTTACCAGGTTGTCCCTGTGGGAGATCTCATCTTGAAACGGGCTTCGCACTTAGATGCTTTCAGCGCTTATCCCACCCGTAGGTCGCAAACCAGCCATGCCCTTGGCAGGACAACTGGCACACGAGAGCTACGTCCGTCCCGGTCCTCTCGTACTAGGGACAGCCTTTCTCAGATCTCCTACGGCTGCATCGGATAGGGACCGAACTGTCTCACGACGTTCTAAACCCAGCTCGCGTACCGCTTTAATGGGCGAACAGCCCAACCCTTGGGACCGGCTTCAGCCCCAGGATGCGACGAGC
>JAKAQM010000061.1 GCA_021822565.1 Actinomycetes bacterium
GACCCGACCCGGCTCGCCATCGTCGACAGCCTGCGCACGAAGCCCCGCACCATCACCGAGCTCGCCCAGCGCTTCGGTCTCGCGCAGCCGACCGTGAGCAATCACGTGAAGCTGCTCCGCGACGCCGGGATCGTCACCGAGCTGCGCGAAGCGACCCGGAAGAACCTCGTCATCGACCCCGAGGTCGCCAAGACGCTCCTCGAGGACCTCGCACGCCACCTCGGGACCACCGCGCCGCCAGCCGCGCCGCCAGCCTCGCCGGAGGGCCCCTGACCCCGGTTCCCCCGGCGCCTGCCGTCCCCGGGCGCCTGCCGTCCCCCGGCGCATGCCGTCCTCCGGCGCTCAGCGCTCGGGCTCGAGCACGAGGAGCCGGTCGCCGTGCTCGAGCGTCGGGTCCTCCACCACTCCGATGACCACGCGCCCGGCGTGGACCGCCCCGAGCACGACGCCGTGCGCGCGGTCGCGGGCCTCGCTCAGCAGGTGCCCTGCGGCATCTTCGCCGACGTCGACCTCCTTCAGCTGGTAGCCCTCGGAGCCGAGGATCCGCAAGAGCAGCTCTCCGGCATGGGGCGCCTCCATGGACTTGGCGACCGTGTGGGCCAGCAGCTCCTCACCCGACACCGCCTCGACCCCGATGTCGCGCAGCGCGCGACAGACGTTCGGCGATCCGGCGATGGCGATGACCGGCGTGTGCGGAGCGATCTGGTGGACCAGGACGGCGCTCACGAGGACGGCGGCGTCGTCTGCGCCCGCGACGAGCACCTGCGACGCGCGCTCGGGGTGTGCCCGGCGCACCGCCTCCTCGCTGGTCGGGTCGGCGGCGACCACGCGCACCTGGTCGGGGAAGATCGAGCGGTCCGATGTGGTCACGACGACGACGTCGCGCCCGGCGGCGACCAGCTCGCCCACCGCGGGCGGGATCGCCGGGTGGCCGCCGATGACCACGACCTCGCCGCCGGTCGCCTCGTGCCGGTCCATCCCGAGGAGCCTACGCAGGTGGGCCGAGGCCACGGTGCCCGCGAAGAGCGCGAATGCCGACGCGAACAGCGGGATCGTCGTGAGCATCACGAGGGAGGCGACCACCCGACCGGTGGGGTTCTTCGGGGTGATGTCGCCGTAGCCGACGGTGGTCGCGGTGGTGATCGCCCAATAGAGCGAGGTCCCGAAGGCGAGATGCTGGGTCGCGGCGAACGCGCCGGCTCCCCCGAACAGGCACACCGCGCCGAGGAGCACCAGGCGGCCCGACTGCGAACGGACCAGCTTGCTCGTGAGAAGGGTGATGGTGGTGAGCATCGGGTGCGGTCACCTCAGAGGCCGAGACGATCCAGAGCGTCCGGCCGCTGCTGCCAATGCTTCTCCACCCGCACGTGCAGCTCGAGGTACGCGCCTGGCGGCAGCTGCCTTCTCACCGCAGTGCCGACGTCCTTCAGCACCTCCCCCCCGCGCCCGATGACGATCCCCTTCTGGGAGTCGCGCTCCACCACGATCTCACAGCGGATCCGGGGCCACTCCCACTCGGTCACCTGGCAGGCGATCGAGTGCGGGAGCTCTTCGCGCGCGCGGCGGAGCAGCTGCTCTCGCACGAGCTCGGCCACCTGGAGCGCCTCGGGCATGTCCGTCACCATCTCCTCGGGGTAGTACATGGGACCCTCGGGGAGCCGCTCGACGAGCGCGTCCACGAGCTCGTCCACGCCCTCCCCGGTGAGCGCCGAGAGGGGAAAGTACTCCACCGACTCGCCCCCGCCGAGCTCCTCGACGCATGCGGCCACCGACGCGAGCTGCTCGAGGAGCTGCGCCGGGCGGACGCGGTCGACCTTGTTCAGCGCCACGAGGAGGGCCCCGGCCCGGCTGGCGCGCGGCGCGTCCTCGTGAAGGTGGTCGGCGAGGGCCTCCCGCCGCCCGCCTGACGCATCGATCGCCCGCGTGAGCACGAGCCGATCTCCGCGACCGATCGGAGCGGTGGCGTCCAGCGCCGCGACCACCACGTCCACGTCGCCGAGCGAGGCGCCGGCGGCCTCGAGGAGGCGTTCGCCGAGCACCGTGCGCGGGCGGTGCAAGCCGGGGGTGTCCACGAGCACGACCTGGGCGCCCGGACGGTGGACGACCCCGCGAACGGTATGGCGCGTGGTGTTCGGTCTCGAAGAGACGATCGAGACCTTCGTGCCGACCAGCCGGTTCACGAGCGTGGACTTCCCCACGTTCGGACGGCCGACGACGGCGGCGAACCCGGACTTCACGCGCCGCTCACCCCTCGGGTTCCCCGGCAGCGGCCGACGGCGCGCTGCGCTCGATCCGCACCCGGGAGATGCGCCGTCCCTGCACCCGCTCGGCCACGAGCCGGACGCCGTCGACGTCGACGGACTCCCCCTCGACCGGGACGTGGCCGCTCACCGCGAGCAGGAGACCTCCGACGGTGTCCCACCCCTCCTGGGGAAGCTCGGTGCCGAGAAGGTCGTCCACGTCGTCGATCGCCATGCGGCCGGTGACGACCACGCTGCCGTCGGGAAGGGTCTCGACGACCGGCTCCTCGACGTCGTACTCGTCGACGATCTCACCGACGAGCTCTTCGATGAGGTCCTCCAAGGTGACGAGCCCGACGACGCTGCCGTACTCGTCGACCACGATCGACATGTGGAACTTCGCGTCCTGCATCTCACGCAGCAATGCGGCGAGCCGCTTGGTCTCGGGAACGAAGTGTGCCGGGCGCAGATGGGAGCGCACAAGCTCGTCGCCGTGCCCTTCGTGCTCAACGGCCATGAGGTCCTTGGCATACGCGATGCCGACGACGTCGTCGACGTCGCCGTCATGGACCGGGACACGGCTGCGCCCTGCGTCGAGCACCTTCTCGAGGGCGTCGTGGACGGTGACGCTCCCGTCCAACGTGAACATGTCGAGGCGCGGCACCATCACCTCGCGCACCACCGCGTCGCCGAAGTCGATGATCGAGTGGATGAAGGTCCGCTCCTGCAGCTCGATCACGTCCTCTGCCTGCGCGACGTCGGCCATGGCCAGGAGCTCGGACTCGGTCACCCGCGACGCGGGGACGTCGGCCGCACCTCGGCGGCCGATGAGCAGGTTCGCGAGGCCGACCAACACGGCGGAGATCGCCCGCACCGGGAGGAACCGCACGAGCGCGGCGACGATCGGCGCGGTGAACAGCGCGGCACGCTCGGAGTTGTGCACCGCCCAGTTCTTCGGCACCGCCTCGAAGAGGACGAAGATGACCACGACCTCGAACACGGTCCCCACCGCGACGCCCCACGCGCCGAGCCACGCGGAGGCGATCACCCCGACGAGGGTCGCGGAGACCAGCTGGCAGACCAGCACGAGGAGCAGCACCGGGTTCAAGAACTGCTCGGGATGCTCGACGAGGCGCACGAGCTGGCGCGCCCCGCGGCGGTGCTCGTCCAAGAGGGCCTTCGCCTTCACCCTGCTCGTCCGGACGAGGCTCGTCTCCGCCAGAGCGAAGAGCCCGGACGCAGCCAAGAGGACCACGATGACCGCGAGCAGCACCCAGTCGGTCGCGTGGAGCCCCGCGCTCGCGACGACGGGCGTCGGGATCACGGCGATCCGCCACCCTCGTGGTGACGGGCCAGCAGCTCGCGCTCCAAGCGCTCCATGGCCTCCGCCTCCTGATCTGTCTCGTGGTCCATCCCGAGCAAGTGGAGGAGGCCGTGGACCACGAGGAGCGCGAGCTCGTCGTCCGCGCTCACCCCGTGTTCGACGGCGTTGCGCGCGGCGACGGCAGGGCAGATCACGACGTCACCGAGCAAGGTGAGCGGCTCCACCTCGGCGTCGGTGCCCGGACCGATCCCTCCCGAGTCCGGAGAGCGCCCTCCGGGCAGAGGCTCGTCCTCGATCGGGAACGCGAGCACGTCGGTGGAGCCCTTGCGCCCGAGGAACTGCTCGTTCAGCGCGGCGATGGAGGGCTCGTCGACGAAGAGGAGCGACACCTCGACCTCGCCTCGGACACGGCGGTCCTCGAGCACCGCTCGAGCGAGACCGGCCCACCGATCGAGATCGACGGCTCGTGCTTGCTGCTCGTCGGCCGCGTAGACATCAATCGTCATCGCGGGGGCGCTCTGCCTCCTCGTAGGCGCGGATGATGTCCGCGACGATCTGATGCCGGACGACGTCACGGCGCGTCAGGTGCACGAAGGCGACCCCGGGCACCTCGCCGAGCACCCGGTCCAGCCCGACGAGCCCCGAGCGGGCGCCCGCCACGTCGATCTGGGTGACGTCGCCGGTCACGACGCACTTCGAGCCGAAGCCGATACGGGTGAGGAACATCTTCATCTGCTCGGGGGTCGTGTTCTGGGCCTCGTCGAGGATGATGAACGAGTTGTTCAACGTGCGCCCTCTCATGAACGCGAGCGGAGCGACCTCGATGGTCCCCCGATCCAGCAGCCGCTGGGCACCGTCGGGCTCCAAGAGGTCGTAGAGCGCGTCGTAGAGCGGGCGCAGGTACGGGTCGACCTTGGCCATCAGGTCGCCGGGGAGGAAGCCGAGGCGCTCGCCCGCCTCGACGGCCGGGCGCGTGAGGATGATGCGGTTGACCGCGCGGGTCTGCAGCGCCTGCACGGCGTGCGCGACCGCCAGGTAGGACTTCCCGGTCCCCGCGGGCCCGATCCCGAAGGTGACCGTGCTCGCGCAGATCGCGTCGGTGTAGCGCTTCTGCCCGGCGGTGTAGGGACGCACGGAGCGGCCCCGGGCTGCGCGCACCACCTCGACGTTGAACACCTCGGAGGGCCGGACGTCCTCGCGCACCATGTCGATGGTCCGGCGCACCTTCGCAGCGTCGAGACCCTGGCCCGACTCGAGCACGAGGACCAGCTCTTCGAAGAGGCGAGACAGCTGCTCCGCCTCGGGGCCGTCGACCGCGATGCGGTTCCCCTGCACGGCGATCCGATCCTCGGGGAACGCGCGCTCGACGAGCCGCAGCAGCTCGTCGTGGGGACCCAGCAAGCTGGCCATGAGGTGCGTGTTGGGCACCATGGTCTCCCGCCGAACGGTCGTCACCCCTCCCTCTCCGGCGTCCGCGCTGGTGCCGGGGACCTCCTCGCGGACCGCCTGCAAGCCCGCCGCACGGTCCTCGTGGGTCACCCGGGCGGCCACGTCATCCGCCGCCCGCCGATCACGTGGAGATGCAGGTGCGGCACGGAGTTCAGCGCATCCCTTCCCACGTTCAGCACCAATCGGTAGCCGCGTTCGGGCCCGGCGATGCCCTCCGCCTCCGCCACCGCGCGTGCCGCGGCGAACATCGCCGTGAGGTCCTCTGCGTGCTCCTCGGTCAGCAGCCCTGCGTGGGCGACATGACGGCGCGGCACGACGAGCACGTGCACCGGCGCCTGGGGCTGGATGTCGCGGAAGGCGACCGTGCGGTCGGTGGCGTGGACGACATCGGCAGGCACCTCGCCGGCCACGATCTGGCAGAACAGGCAGTCGGTCGGCGTCAGGGCTCTGTCCCGTTGCTCGAACGCCGGGGCGGGAGGAGGTGCTCGAGATCGCCGGGCGCGATCCGGCACGACTCGATGAACCGGTCGACGTCCTCCTCCTTCAGGCGGATCACCCGCCCGAACTTATAGGCCGCGAGCTCCCCTCCGTCGATGAACCGGTAGAGGCTCCGCAGCGTCACCCCGAGGCGCGCCGACGCGTCCTTGGTGCTGAGCCAGCGCACCTGCTCGTCCACCATCGTCGTCATACTCCCACCGCGATGTCCCGTCGGGCACTCATAGCTTCTGGCGTGACACGGTACCGGCGCGCAAGGCTCCGAGAAGCACCCCCGCGGCAACCGCAGCGGTCTCGGCGCGCAGCACGTGCGCCGCGAGCCCCACCGTCGGCAGCCCCGACGAGAGCTCGTCACGGCTCCATCCCCCTTCGGGCCCGACCGCGATCCCGGTGAGCCCCGGAGCAAGAGGACGGCCCCCGGGCTCGGCGAGCGCGAGACCCGGGCGCTCGATCTCCTCGATCCCGACGATCCCGACGACCTCCGGCAGCCACACCCGACGCGCCTGGGCCGCCGCGCCCGAGGCCACCCGGCGCAGCCGCTCGAGCGCGGCACGGGCGCGACCGGGGTCCCAGCGCACGACCGAGCGCGCCGTGGAGAGCACGACGATGCGGTCGATGCCGAGCTCGGTCAGCTTCTGGACGACCCATTCGGGGCGCTCGGCCTTCACCGGCGCGAACGCCACGGTCAGCGCCGGCGACGGCTCCGCGTCGAGCTCGACCGGCCCGTCGACCTCGAGCGCGCCCGCTCCCCGGTAGCGGCAGAGCGTCCAACGACCCCTCCCGTCGGTCGCCACCACCACCTCTCCGACGCCGAGCCGCAGCACACGCTCGAGATGGTGCGCGTCGGCGGGTTCGAGGACAGGGGCTGCCGGACATGCGACCAGCACCTGGGCGGCGGCGCGCCGACGCGTCGCGACGCCTGTGACGGCGCCGTGCGGAGCGTCAGCCGAGGGCTGACCGGATGCGGGAGAAGACGCCGTCGTGACCGTGGACCTCCTCGCCGCGCTCAGCGGCAAGCTGGCCGAGGAGCTCACGCTGCCGAGGGGTGAGGTCGGTCGGCGTGTCGACCGCGAGATGGACGTAGAGGTCCCCCCTGCCACGGCCGCGCAGGTGCGGGACGCCGAGCCCGCGCAGCCGGACCACCGAGCCGGCCTGCGTGCCCGCAGCGACCCCGACCTGGCGGGGGCCGTCGAGCGTCTCGACGTCGAGCGAGGTGCCGAGCGCGGCCTGGGCCATGCCGACGTGCAGGGTCGTGTGCAGGTCGTCACCGGCACGCTCGAACCGCTCGTCGGGCTCGACGACGAGGTGCACGAACAGCGAGCCGTTGGGGCCGCCGCGTGGGCCGGCCGGCCCGCGTCCGGCGAGGCGCAGCGTCGAGCCGTCGTCCACGCCGGCGGGAACCTCGACCGTGAACTCGCGGTCCTCCATTCGCCGACCCTCGCCCCGGCACGCCGTGCAGGGGTCGGCGATCACCTCGCCGGTCCCCTGGCACTTGGCGCACCCGACCATCGTCACGACCTGGCCCAGCAACGAATTGCGCAGGCGCCGGATCTCGCCGGTTCCCTGGCAGTCGCTGCACACGATCGGCTGGGTGCCGGGCGCCGCCCCGCTGCCCCCGCACACGTCGCAGCTGACCGGCAGGCGCACGGAGAGCTGCTTCTGGGCGCCGAAGACCGCCTCTACGAGGTCCAGGTGCAGGGTGACCTCGGCGTCGCTGCCCGGCTGGGGACCGCGGCGCCTCGCACTGCGGGGCGCGCCCGCCATCGTCCCGAAGAACATCTCGAAGAGATCCGACAGGCCACTGTCGAACCCGAAACCACTCCCCGCGCTGCCGGGACCGGGGGTGGGGCCGCCGCGGAAGCTCGCCGCCCCGAACCGGTCGTAGCGAGCACGCCGCTCGGGATCGCGCAGGACCTCGTAGGCGAACGAGATCTCCTTGAACTTGGCCTCGAGCTCGGGATCGCCGCCGTTCGCGTCCGGGTGGAACTCCCGTGCGCGGCGCCGGTAGGCGCGCTTGATCTCCTCGTCGGTCGCGTCGGACCGCACGCCGAGGAGCTCGTAGAGGTCACCCATCGTCTCAGCGCCTGCCACGTGCACGCCTCCTCGGACGAGTCTCGCGCACCGGGCGCGCGGAAGGCCCGGCGTCGAGCGTCGCGCGGAGCCGGTCGCCCAGCTGCTCCCCCACGACCCGTGCCGCGGCGAGAGCCTGGGGATAGTTCATGCGCGTGGGACCCAGGAGTCCCACGGCACCGCCCACCTGTCCGTCGACGGACACCGGAGCGACGACGACGGCGCACGCCGACAGCGGCTCGTAGCCGTGCTCGGTGCCGATCGCGACGGACAGGCCCCGCTCGAGCACGTCGCGCAGCAGCGACACCACGACGAGCTGCTGCTCCAAGGTCGCGAGCACCGCGCGGACCGTGTCGACCGCGTCGAACGCTGCGGCGAGGCGAGAGGGCCCTCCTACGAAGATCCGGTCGTGCGCCTCGCACTCCAGATCTCCGAGCGCCGACTCTGCGAGGGACACCACCCGGTCGACCGCGGCGTCGCCACTCGGATCCGCGACGTGGACGGAGCCGAGTGGATGCCCCTGCGCGGCGGCCTGAAGGCGGCCCGACGCGACGGCGAGCACCTCGTCGGGGATCTCCTCGGGCAGCTCGATCGCCCGCTTCTCCACTGCGCCGTCCGCCAGGACGGCCACGAGCAGCGCCACACGCGCCCCCAGGCCCACGAGCTGCACCGAGCGCACCACGACGGCGTCGTGGCTCGGTGGCACCACGACGGAGGCGTAGGAGGTCAGGTCGGACAGGAGGCCCGAGGTCCGCTCGAGCAGCTCCTCCATCTCGCCGTGGACCTGCTCGAAGAACCGGCTCACCTTGTGGCGCTGCGCGGGCCCGAGCACGCCGGGCTCGGCCAGCTGGTCCACGAAGAACCGGTAGCCCTTGTCGGTCGGCACCCGCCCGGCACTCGTGTGCGGCTGGACGAGGTAGCCCTCGCGTTCGAGGGCGACCATCTCCGAGCGGATCGTCGCGGACGACACGTTGATCCCCGCGGCCTCGGCGACGTGATGAGACCCGACCGGCTGGGCGGTCCCGATGTACTCGGTCACGACTGCCTCGAGGATCGCGGCCTTGCGAGGGTCGAGGTCCTGGATATCGGGCATGGCGTCTCTCCGTCGACGGCGGTGTCTCTGGCACTCGATTCTACCGAGTGCCAAGGCGCGCCGGCCGCCGCTCGCGCCGCCGAGGGGCGCGGAGGGCCCGCACGCACCGCCGGGGCACGCCTCGACGAGCCGGCTCACTCGTCGAGGCGAAGGGCCGAGATGAAGGCCTCCTGGGGCACCTCGACCCGCCCGATGCTCTTCATCCGCTTCTTCCCCTCCTTCTGCCGCTCGAGCAGCTTGCGCTTGCGGGTGATGTCACCGCCATAGCACTTGGCCAGCACGTCCTTACGACGCGCCTTCACGGTCTCGCGTGCGACGACGCGCCCCCCGATCGCCGCCTGGATCGGCACGTCGAACAGCTGGCGCGGGATCAGCTCACGCAGCTTCTCGGTCATCCGCCGCCCGTAGGAGTCGGCCTGGGAGCGGTGCACGATGGTCGAGAAGGCGTCGACCGGCGTGTGGTTGATCAGCAGGTCGACGCGCACGAGGTTCGCCGTCACGTACCCCGCAGGCTCGTAGTCGAGGCTGGCGTAGCCCTTCGTCCGGCTCTTCAGCTGGTCGAAGAAGTCGACGACCACCTCGGCGAGGGGGATCGCGTAGACGAGCTCCATCCGCTCGGGGGAGAGGTACTCCATCCTCTGCATCTCCCCGCGGCGGCTCTGGCACAGCTCCATGACCGCCCCGGTGTACTCAGAAGGGGTGAGCACCGTCGCCGTCAGCACCGGCTCGTCCACGTGGTCGATTCGCGCGGCGTCGGGCAGGTCCGTCGGGTTGTCGACCACCACGACCCCACCGTCCGTCAGGTACGCGCGGTACTCCACAGACGGCGCCGTCGCGATCAGCGACAGGCCGAACTCGCGCTCCAAGCGTTCGCGGATGATCTCCATGTGCAGCAGGCCGAGGAACCCGCAGCGGAACCCGAAGCCGAGCGCGTGCGACGACTCGGGCTCGTAGGTGAAGCTGGCGTCGTTCAGCTGGAGCTTGTCCAGCGCGTCGCGCAGGTCGGGCAGCTCGTCGCCGTCGATCGGGTAGAGCCCGCAGAACACCATCGGCTTCGGGTCGCGGTAGCCGGCGAGCGGCTCGGCGGCCGGAGACGCCGCGTCGGTCACCGTCTCGCCGGACCGCGCCTCGGCGACGTTCTTGATCCCCGCGATCAGGTAGCCCACCTCGCCGGGGCCGAGCTCTTCCGCGCGCCGTGGCTCGGGGGTGCGCACGCCGATCTCCTCGACGTCGTGCACACCGCCTGCCTGCATGAACCGCAGGCGCCTCCCGGTCGAGAGCACGCCGTCGACCACACGCACCGACGACACGACCCCCCGGTACTGGTCGTAGGAGGAGTCGAAGATCAGCGCCCGCAGCGGTGCGCTGCGATCCCCCTTGGGCGGCGGGATCCGCTCGACGATGGCATCGAGCAGGGAGGGCACGCCCTGGCCCGTCTTCGCCGAGATGCGCAGGATCTCCCCTGCGTCGATCCCGAGCACCTGCTCGATCTCCTTCGCCGCCCGTTCGGGGTCGGCGGCCGGCAGGTCGACCTTGTTCAGCGCTGCCACGATCTCGAGGTCGTGCTCCATCGCCTGGTAGGTCGTCGCGAGCGTCTGCGCCTGGATGCCCTGGGACGCATCGACCAGCAGCACCGCTCCTTCGCACGCGGCGAGCGACCGGCTGACCTCGTAGCCGAAGTCCACGTGACCAGGGGTGTCGATGAGGTGCAGCACATGGTCGCGATAGGTCACCCGGACGTTCTGCGCCTTGATCGTGATCCCCCGCTCACGCTCGATGTCCATGGAATCGAGGTACTGCTCGCGCATCAGCCGCGGGTCCACGGCACCGGTCAGCTCGAGGATGCGGTCCGACAGCGTCGACTTGCCGTGGTCGACGTGGCTGATGATGGAGAAATTGCGGATGCGCTCGGTTGGCACCCTGCCGGGTGCCAACCCGCCGGGTGAGGACACGGTGCACCGATCGTAGTGGCGGCCGGCAAAGCAACGGACGATGTGGCCGAAGGGGCTCGCGACCGATGCCCGGGTCGGCCGAGCCCGAGAGGCCCGAGAGGGCTGGCGGCGCGTGGGGAGGCGCCGCGTCCACGCGCTGCTACCATCGAGATCCGCCGTATCCGTATCCCGGGACGACCCCCGGGGCCGCGCGCCGCCGGCCAGGTCGGCGGCACCCGACCGAAGATCCGAGGAGCCGCACCGTGGCGAACATCAAGTCCCAGATCAAGCGCAACCGACAGAACGAGCGCCGGCGCGTTCGCAACAAGTCCGTCCGCTCCGAGATGCGTACCCGGACCAAGACGGCCCTCGCCGCGGCGGAGGCCGATGCAGGCACCGCGATCGAGGCCCTCCGAGCAGCGGTGAAGCGCATCGACAAGGCCGCCGCGCAGGGCGTGATCCACAAGAACCAGGCCGCCAACCGCAAGTCCCGTCTCATGCGTCGCATCGCCAAGCTCGGTTCCTGAAGCCGCCTCCGCGGCTCGAACGCCGAGGCGCACCTCGTCAGCAGGTCAACAGGTCAGCAGCGCAGCAGGTCAGCAGGTCAGCAGCGCAGCAGCGCAGCAGGTCAGGCGGTCATCGGCGAGCGCGGCTCGAACGAGGCTCGGCTCGGCCGCGTGCCGCAGCCGGGATCCCGCCGCGACTGCCCGCCAAGCGAGCCAGCCGAGCCACGAGGATCTCGAGCACCAGCTCGGGTGCCAGAGCGGTTCGTCCCTTCACGTCGAGGTCGGCGTCGGCGACGAGGGTGACCGCCTGGCCGATGCGCTCGCTCCCGAGCCGGCGAGCGCCGGCGAGCGCCTTCTTCGCCACGAAGGCGCTGCGGACGCCGAGCAGTGCCGCGGCGGCGTTGTCCGAGACCACGTCGGCCCCATCGAGCCGCAGCATCGCCGAGAAGTGCCCGTGCAGGATCGCGACCACCATCGGTGACGCGCGACCCGCTGCGAGCAGCCGCCGGAGCGCCCTCAGCGCGCCGGTGACGTCGCCCGAGTCGATCGCGTCGGTGAGCTCCCACGGCGGCACCGCTCCCGCTTCCCCGAGGAACGGCTCGAGCAGCGCAGCGCTCACCCTCGCCCCCTCGCCGTAGGCGGCCGCCAGGGACTGGAGAAGACCTTCGAGCCGTCCGAGGTCCTCGCCGAGGTGCTCCTCGAGCCGGCGAACCGCGCCAGCGTCCAGCTTCACCGGCGCGTGGCGGAGGTGCTCGGCCATCCAGCGCCCGCGCTCGCGGCCCCTGCCGGCGCCCGTCTCCACCACCCCGCCAGCTGCGGTCGCGGTCTTGACCAGCGGCGCCGGGATCGTGCCGCCACCCGAGACGAGCACGAGGTGCACGGACGCGAGCGGGTGCTCGAGGGCAACGACCAGCCTCGCGGCGTCTGCCGTGCCGAGACGTCCTGCGTCGCGCACGACGACGACCCGGCGGTCGGCGAGGAACGGCGGCGTGGTGCAGGCGTCCACGACGGCCGCGGCGTCGAGCTCGTCTCCGGCGCCATGCTCCTCGACGACGAGCGAGTGCTCGAGGCCGCCGGCCAGCTGCTCCACGAGCGAACGGGCCGCCTGCGCGACGAGGACCGGATCTTCCCCGCGCACGAGGTACAGCGGCGCATCGAGGCGCCCGACGGCACGCGCCGGGGTCACCGCGTGCGGTGCGCAGGCACCGGCTCGCCGCCGCGCTCGGAGAGGACTGCAGCCAGCGCGTCGCGCACCCGTACGGTCCCGGCGACGTCGTGCACGCGCAGGATCCGGCATCCCAACGTGACGCCGAGCGCGGCCGCCGCGAGCGAGGCCTCGCGGCGCTCGCCGATCTCGAGCCCGAGCAGCGTGCCGAGGAACGTCTTGTTCGACGCCGACAGAAGTAGCGGGTGCCCGAGGCCGGCAACGACGTTCGACGCCCGCAGCAGCGCGAGGGACTGCTCGGCGCTCTTCCCGAGATCGAGGCCGGCATCGAGCATCACGCATTCGCCGGGCACGCCGGCTTCCATGGCGCGATCAGCGAGCCCTGCGAGGAACCCCGCGACCGTGGCCACGACGTCGACGTAGACGGGATCGGGGTCCGGGACACGAGGCGCGAGGCGGATGTGGGTCGCCACGACCGACGCACCTGCGCGGGCCGCGACGTCGAGGTACTGGGGGTCGGCGAAGCCGCTGATGTCGTTGCCGACCACGGCGCCGGCCTCGAACGACGCCTTCGCCACGCTCGCCCTCCACGTGTCGACCGAGACCGGAACGTCGAAGCGGGCCGCGATCGCCTCGATCGCCGGCACGACCCGCTCGAGCTCCTCCGCCTCACCCACCTCCGGCCCGGGGCCGGCCTTGACCCCGCCCACGTCGAGGAGGTCCGCGCCCTGCGCCACGAGCTTCTCGGCTCGACGAAGGAGCGCGTCGAGCGCGAACGTCGCTCCCTGGTCGTAGAAGGAGTCTGGCGTTCGGTTCAAGATCCCCATCACGAGCGCTCGGTGCTCGATGTCGTGGCGGCGGCCGCCGAGCACGAGATGGCGGACCGACCGGCCGATCCGAGCCGCCGCGGGCGTCCCGGGGACGCGTGCGGGCCCCGCCATGCTGGCATCCTCGCCGGTGGTCGCCACGGAGAGGGACCCTACCGAAACCGTCTGCGCGCCCTTGCGGCGAATTTCCACTTGCAACGTCGCTTCAAGGAGTGTACATTGACACCCTCGGTGCGCTTGTGCAGGCGCCGACGAAAGGGCAAACCCACCGTGAGGTGGGGACGCAAAGTCACGGGGCTCCATGAGCTAGCCGGACCGCCGAATCGGCCGCCTCGGGTGTGCCGCCTTTCCGGCGTTCTCGGATGGCTCGTCGAGCCAACACAGAGGGGAACGGAACGCATGGGAGAGCGAACCAGCCGCAGCTTCGACGGCAAGGACTACCGCTCGGCCTCTCCAGGGGTGCCCCGTGCTCGTCTGTGCGCAGAGCACGCGCGCTCGGCGAGTTCCCCACGAGGTCGCCTCAGGGGATAGGGAGCCGAGCGGCGGAGCCCCCCGCCCCCCGCCAGGGGGCTCCGCCGCCGCCGGCCTGTCGGTCGTGCAACCCGAAGAGCGCGTCCCGCAGCAGCTCGTCGACGTCGCGACCGTCCCCATGGGCCGCCGCGACATGCGCCGTCCGCACCGCCGATGGGCGGTCGAGCGCCGAGTCCACTGCGGCCGCGAGCCGTCGCTCGACCGAGTCGCCGCTGCTGCCGTCTGCGATCAGGAGCGCGGCCGCGAGCAGGCGCTCCCCGACGCGGCCGACCGGGTCGGTGCTCCGGAGCACACCGGCGAGGACGCTGGCGGCGACCTGCAGCGTCCGATCGTCGGGCAATTCCAGGACCACGAGCACGAACGTTCCCGCCGATCCTCCCTCGGAGGACCGCAGCCGACCAGCCCGGCTGAAGAATTTCCCGAGCCCCTGGAGACCGGTCAGCGGGTCGCGGTCGGTCCACCACGCCGCCCAGGGCGCGTCCGGGAGCGACATCGCCACGGCGGGCCGCTCTTGGTCCGGGACCTCGGAAGGCACGCGGGCACCCACGCCGAGCGGGAGCTCAGGGCCCTCCGGCACCGTCGCCCCGTTGCGACGACGTCCCTCGGCTCCGAGGTCCCGGTCATCGGCTCGGAGGTCCCGGTCATCGGCTCGGAGGTCCCGGCCCTCGGCTCCGAGGTCCCGGCCCTCGGCCTGGAGGTCCTCGAGGGCGCCTCCGAGGCGCCCGCCACGGCTCAGCTGCTGGATCACGTCGAGGTGGCGGACGAGGCGCTCGGCAAGCTGTCCGAGGATCTCGAGGTGCGACGCCTCGAACCGGCGATCAGGCTCGGCAACGAGCCCGATCATGCTGTGACCGCCCCCGCTGCGGAGCGGCGCGACTGCGAGGGTCACCGAGCGCCCGACCCGGCCGCTGCGGACGAACACCCGCGCGTGGACGAACTCCGGATCTGCCGATGCCTGGCGGACGAGCTCCGCAACCTCGTCGACAGAGAGCCCTTCGGCTGACCCGGGTTCCGGGACGGAGATGATCTCGAAAGCGCGGCCTGCGGGTTCGAGTGCGACGAAGGCCGTCCCGGCCGCCGTGTCGCGACGAGCAACCCGCAGGAGGTTCTCGACGGTGGTCGTCCCGATGTGCACGAGGGTACGAGCCTCAGGGCGTCGTTCGCCGGGCGCCTGCGCGGCCGCGCTTGTGCAGGTACATGGCTCGGTCTGCTCTGGCCAGGAGCGCGTCGGGCCCGACGTCACCGGTGTCGGTGCTCACCCAGCCGATCGAAGCTCCGATGTCGAACGCCATGCCGCGCACGCTGAAGGGCGCGCTCAGCACCTTCCGGAGCCGGGAGACGACAAGGTCGCCGTCAGGCGGCTGCTCCGCCGTGGCGTGGGCGATGACGAACTCGTCGCCACCGAGCCTGGCGACGACGTCGTCGCTGCGCACTGCACCACGGAGCCGACGGGCGAACGCGCCGAGCACCTGGTCGCCCATGTCGTGCCCGTGCTCGTCGTTGATCCGCTTGAAGTCGTCCAAGTCCATGTAGATGAGCGCCACGGAGCCTCCCCGCCGGCCCAGGCCCTGGAGCATCCGCCGCAGCTCCTCGAGCAAGAGGTAGCGGTTCGCCAAGCCGGTCAGAGGATCGTAGAGCGCGTAGTGCGTGAGGCGCTCCTGCTCCATCCACTCCTCGGTGCTGTCGTGCAGCACCACCAGCGCGCCACGGCGACCCTCGACCTCCAAGGGCCTGACCGACATCGCGATGCGACGCTGGCTGCGCCCGGCCTCGCCGACCGCGACGTGGGACTCCCTTGCCATGCCGTCGCGCAGGACGAGCATCGCAGGGTGGAGATCCTGGGTCAGCACCTGGCCCTCCTCGGTCTTCATCGCGCTCGACATCGGCAAGGGCGCACCGAGGAGCGAGTGGCCGAGCGGGAGCCCGTAGATCGCGTCGGCAACCCAGTTCGTGAGCACGACGGTTCCTGTGGCGTCCACGCACACGATGCCGTCGTCGAGATGTGCCGCCAGCTCCGCCGCATCGACGCGCACGCGCCCGGGCGCGCCGGAGAGGGCTTCCGCCGGTGCGGGCCGTGCACCGGCCAGGACCTCCGTCGGTGCAGGCTCGACTGCGCGCTCCGGGGCGCCCAGGGGCGGGGCTGCCGACGCATGCGAGAGAACCCGGGCCAGATCCGTCGCCAATCGTGCGAGCCCTGCGCGCTGGTAGCCGTCCGGCTCGGGCAGCCAGGTGTCCACCACGCCGAGGAGCCCGAGCTCGGTGTCACCCGACCACACGGGCATGACGACGCACGCGAGGGATCGGTCGGCCGAGCCCGCTTCTGTGGACACCTCCGCGTTCCAGAACAGGTCGCGGCCGTGGGAGGCCGGGTGCGAGAGGCAGTTCCGTGCGAGCACGTCCACGCGGCGCCAGCCGTCCTCCGGCGGCATGGCATCGGAGAGGACGCGCTGCACGGCACCGGTCATGCTCACGACGAAGGCACCGAGACCGAGACACAGATCGAGCGCGGTACGAAGCGTGTCGTCGACCGATGCGCTCTTCCACGGAGCCGCGTCCACCGCGTCCACCACGGAGCAACCGTACTGCACCAGTCATCACGTTCCACACATGTGCCAGCGTGCGTTCCACGACGTGCAGCGCCTCGGGCAGCTTGCACCAGGAGCGCTGCATGAAATCCCCACTATTTGCCGGCGTGCACCCTACAATCGCCGCTGCAGCACCACTTGAGCAGACCGGAGGCGAGACCGTGCGGAGGGGGAGGTAAGAAACGATGGTCGACTCGCCGTCCGCTCCCGAACGGTGCTGCGAAGGCCCGGGCGAAGACGATGTCTACGGGGCAGCGGAGATCCTCTCCACCGGCGACGGGGTCTCTTGGGCCTACCGGCTGCTC
>JAKAQM010000215.1 GCA_021822565.1 Actinomycetes bacterium
GGAGCACCCCCTGCCCTCGGTAGGTGCCGCCTGCAGCGCACCATGTGGCCCCGGCGCAGGCGAGTGCCGTCGTCGGAGAGAACCCCGAAGGCATCGGGAGCACGGTCCAGTCCGTTCCCTGGTCGGTGGTCACGTAGAGGGACTCCGAGAGCAGCGGTGCGCCGGCCATGGCCGAGGGATACCTGCCGGCCATGACGTAGCAGCGGCTCGGCGTCGCGCAGCTGAGGCGTCCCGGAGGCGGGCCGTAGTCGTTCTGCTGCCAGGTCCCGGTCAGCAGGTCGTCGACGAGCCGCCAGGTGCCCGTGCCGCGCGCGGACCGTCCGGCGTCGAGCGCGTGGGCGTCATGCCAGCGGGTCGTGAAGGGGCCGCGCAGCCCGCCCCCGCCACCGATGGCTCCGGTCCCGGCCAGGGCGCCGAGGGCCACCACGACGGCCGACGCCCCCGCGACGAGCGCACGACGCACGCCACGCGTCCGAGCCGCTGCGCGGCGCGCTCGAGGCCGCGCGCGACGCGAGGAGACCGATACGGCCGCGTCCGTCGGATCCCGCGCGGGCGGAGCGCTCACGATCTCCTCGCACAGCTCCCCGAACACGGGGTGCGTGGCGGCGGCCTCGACCGCCCACTCGTCGACCGGGTCGATCCGGCGAAGTGTGGTGCTCATGACGTGAGACCTCCTTGGGGGTCCGAGGCGACACGCGTCCCGTCGGGCCCGACTCCGTGAAGGGCCCGGGCCGCGTGGTCGGCCTCTGTTCGTGTGAATGCGGCGATCGCCCGGTGGAGGCGGCGCCGGGCGCGGTGCAGGCGCACCCGAGCGGCGCCCGGCGAGCACCCGAGAACTCGGGCGACGGCGGAGGGCGTCAGCCCTTCCCACGCCGTGAGCATGAGCACCTCCCGCTCCTCGTCGGCGAGCGCCCGGAGGCACAGCAACGCGACGAGCCCTTCCTCGTCGCGCGGAAGAGCCCGCGTCCCCTCGTCGGGCACGCACCGGGCCACGCGCTCGACCAGATCGGAGCGCCGCTGCTGACGCCGGCGATCGTTCTGGATCACGTTGCGGGCCACGACGTAGAGCCACAGGAGCGCCTCGTCACCACCAGGGACCTGGTCGAGCCTGCGCCAGGCGATCGTGAACGTCTCGGCGAGGACGTCCGCGGCGTCTTCGGCCGATGGCACGCGACGCAGCGCGTACGCCAGGATCTTCGCCCGCGCGACGCGGTAGAGGGTGTCGAAACGCTCCCTCTGCTCGTCCTGCATCGCCGCTCCCCGATGGCTCGGTGCCGTGCCCTCCACACCGTTCATGTCGACGTTGGCCCCACCGTTACTCGGGCGCCATCGTCACTCGAAGCTCGGCTCGGGCGCCTTGCGCCTACGGGAAGGCCGACGGGCCTCCCCGAGGTCTACGCTCCCACGACGCCGGCGTCGTCAGGCGGGCACAGGCCCCATCGCGACCTGCACCGGGTGTGAAGGCGAGCCACACTGGCCCCGTGGACACGGCCACGACGTGGGCCCCGGTGCTGGCCCGATACGCCGAGCGGCTGCACGCCCGAGCAGGCAGCGGCCACCACGCGGTCTCGCCCCTCGGCGCGTGGGTGGTCCTCGCGCTGTGCGTGCCTGCCGCCCGAGAGCAACGGGACCGAGACGCCCTCGGCCGGGCTCTCGGAGCCGACCCCGACGCGTCGTTCCGTATGGCCTCGAGCCTGCTCGGCGATCCGCACCCGCTCGTGTCGGCTGCAGCGGGCGTGTGGCTCGCCGCAGGAGCCGAGACGCCGCGGTTCGCGGCCTGGCGGGCGATGCTCCCCGAGGTGGTCGAGTCCGGGGACCTGCCCAACCAGGCCGCGCTCGACGCGTGGGCGGCCGCGCACACGCTCGGGCTGATCGACCGCTTCCCGATCGAGGTCACGCCCACACTGGTCTGCGTGCTCGCGAGCGCGCTCGCCACGAAGGTGTCCTGGGAGGTGCCCTTCGAGATCGTCGACGCAGGCGAGATCGAGCCGAGCCGGTGGTCCGAGACGGTACGCGGCGTCCTGCGGGCCCCGCAGAAGGACCCCCGTCACCGCCAGTTCCTCGCGAGGACCGAGCGCGCCGGCACCGTCTGCGTGCACCTCGCCCGAGCGCGCGGCGGCCTGCTGGTGGGCTCGGTGATCGCCGCCGAGGAGGACCTCCCTCCGGGCGACGTGCTGGCGGCGGCAGAGGAGATCGTGACGGCGGAGGCCGCCGAGCGAGGACGGATGCCCCGTCTCTCCCTGTTCGACCTTCCGGCGGGGGACGGCCCTGTGTGGTCCATCCACGAGGGACCCATCGAGGACGCGGCCCCAGGTAGGCGGGAAGAGCGCGTCGTCTCGGTCCTTCCGGCCTGGCGCGCCGCGACCACGCTCGAGCTCACCCAGGACGAGGACCTCGGCTTCGACGAGGCCGCACGCGCCATCGCGTCGGCGCTCGAGCTCCAGCGCTTCACCTACGAGGCACGCCAGGCCTGCACGGCTCGCTACAGCGCCGTGGGGTTCGAGGCGGCCGCCGTGACGGCCCTCGGCGTGCGGACCGCCGCACTGGTTCGCCGCCGTGGCGTGGTGCGGACCGCCACGGTGCGCTTCGCGCATCCCTACGCCGTCGTCGCGGTCGCCTTCGACGACGACCGGGGACCCGAGCGCCCCACTGCACGCACGCCATGGCAGGGCCTGCCCGTGTTCTCTGCGTGGGTGACCGAGCGCAGCGAGGCCGAGCGGGACCCGCCGCAAGCCTGACCGCACCCGCGGTGCGCCGCACACGGTGGGAGACTGGTCGCGTGTTCGAGCGCTTCACCGACCGGGCGAGACGGGTTCTCGGGCTGGCCCAGGAAGAGGCGCGCCTCCTCGGTCACAGCTTCATCGGCACCGAGCACATCCTCCTGGGGTTGCTCCACGAGGGCGAGGGCATCGCAGCGAAGGCGCTCGAGTCGCTCGGCATCACGCTCACAGCGGCGCGGGAGAAGGTGGAGGAGATCGTCGGCGTGGCCGCCGGCAACACCCCGAGCGGGTCGCCGCCGTTCACCCCTCGGGCGAAGAAGGTCCTCGAGCTCTCCCTGCGCGAGGCGCTCCAGCTCGGGCACAGCTTCATCGGCACCGAGCACATGCTCCTCGGTCTCGTGCGCGAGGGCGAGGGGGTCGCCGCGCAGGTGCTCCAGAGCCTGGGGGCCGACCTCGGTCGCGTGCGCCAGCGGGTCATCCAGCTCATGGCGGGGTCTCAGGCGTACGAGGAGCGCGAGGGGCACCAGGAGATGGGCCCGGGCGGCGCGTACGCCGGGCGTTCGGGTGTGCCCAGGGCGAAGGGGGCCGGGCGGGGAGGCTTCCGAGTCGGCCACCGCTGGTCGGCGGAGGTCGTCGTGGCCGGCCGGCGGCCCGAGGACTTCGCCGCCGCGTACGACCAGCTCGCCGA
>JAKAQM010000062.1 GCA_021822565.1 Actinomycetes bacterium
CGACACGATCTGGCTGATCCTGGCCTTGGTCGCCGGCCTGATCGGGATCGGCACCGGTGTGGTGCTCATGCGCGGGGTTCTCGCGTCCGACACCGGCACCGACAAGATGCGCCAGATCGCGCGCGCCGTCCAGGAAGGCGCGGAGGCGTTCCTGCGGCGCCAGTTCCGCACGATCCTCATCATCGTCGTGCCACTCGCCGTCCTGATCTTCTTCACGGCCACGAAGGTGACGCGCCCGGACGGGTCGGTGGCGCTCTCCTTCGGGGAGGCCGGCATCTACCGGGTGATCTGCTTCCTCTTCGGCGCGGCCTTCTCGGGGCTCACCGGCTTCATCGGGATGAGCATGGCGGTCCGAGGCAACGTCCGGACCGCCGCGGCCGCCGCGCGCGGCGGGCGCATGGCAGGGGCGCTGCAGGTGGCGTTCCGCACGGGGGCCATCACCGGCATGCTCTGCGTGGGACTGGGCCTGCTCGGCGCGACGTCGATCGTGCTCATCTTCCAGAACACCGCGACCGCGGTGCTGATCGGGTTCGCGTTCGGCGCGTCACTGCTCGCCCTCTTCATGCGAGTCGGTGGCGGCATCTTCACGAAGGCCGCGGACGTGGGCGCGGACCTCGTGGGAAAGGTGGAAGCGGGCATCCCCGAGGACGACCCCCGGAATGCGGCGACCATCGCCGACAACGTGGGTGACAACGTCGGGGACTGCGCAGGGATGGCCGCAGACCTCTTCGAGTCCTACGAGATCGTCATCATCTCGTCACTGATCCTCGGCTACTCCGCCTTCCGCAGCCTCGCCGGGCATTCGGCGGACCCCACCCCGGCGGTGATCTACCCGCTCATCGTCCCGGCGATGGGGATCGTCGCCTCGATGATCGGTGTCTACGCAGTTCGCGCCCGCTCGAAGGACCGCAATGCCATGGCCCCGATCAACCGCGGCTTCTGGCTTGCCGCCCTGCTGACCGTGATCGGCGCCTTCTTCGTGGCGGACTTCTACGTGCACGACCTCGTGGTCTTCTGGGCGGTGCTCACCGGCGTCGCGCTCGCGCTCGTCCTCAGCCTGATCACCGAGCAGTTCACCTCCACCGAGCGCAGCCCGGTGCGTGAGATCGCCGAGTCGGCGCGCACGGGACCCGCCACCACCGTGCTGTCGGGCTTCTCGTCCGGCCTGGAGTCCTCGGTATGGGCGATCATCGCCATCGCCATCGCCATCGGCGTGGCGATCGGGCTCGGCGGCGGCAACATCGAGCTGTCGCTGTACCTGGTCGCGCTCATCGGGATCGGCCTGCTCGCGACGACCGGCATGGTGGTCTCCGAGGACAGCTTCGGCCCGGTCTCCGACAACGCCGCAGGGATCGCGGAGATGTCGGGCGAGTTCTCCGGCGATGCCGAGCGGATCATGGTGAGCCTCGATGCGGTCGGCAACACGACCAAGGCGATCACCAAGGGGATCGCGATCGGCTCCGCCGTGATCGCGGCGGTGGCCCTCTTCGCCTCGTTCGTGGAGACCGTGGGATCGCAGCTCCACCTCTCCGCGGCGACGCTCTTCCACAACCCGCTCACCCAGGTGAACGTCTCGAACCCCACGACGTTCGTCGGCCTGCTCATCGGTGGCTCCATCGCGTTCTTGTTCTCGTCGCTCGCGATCCGGGCGGTGGGACGCTCCGCGGGGACGGTGGTGCAGGAGGTGCGCCGCCAGTTCCGCGAGCACCCCGGGATCATGGACTACACCGAGCAGCCCGAGTACGGGCGGGTGATCCGCATCTGCACCGCCGCGGCCCAGCGGGAGCTCGCGACCCCCGCGCTGCTCGCCATCTTGTCCCCGGTCATCGTCGGCTTCGGGATCAACTACCTGGCCCTCGGCGGCTTCCTCGCAGCGGCCATCCTCACCGGCCAGCTGATGGCCAACACCCTGTCCAACTCGGGCGGCGCATGGGACAACGCCAAGAAGTACATCGAAGACGGCCACGAAGGCGGCAAGGGCTCCGATCCCCACAAGGCCGCGGTGATCGGCGACACGGTCGGCGACCCGTTCAAGGACACGGCCGGCCCCGCGCTGAACCCCATGATCAAGGTGATGAACCTGGTGTCGCTGCTCGTCCTGCCCGCGGTCATCAGCCTCCGGAACAGCGATGTCCGGTACGTCATCGCGGGAGTTGCCCTCGTCGTGCTGCTCGCCGCCGTCGCCTTCTCGAAGCGCAAGGCCCCCGGGATGGACGTCGAGCTCCCCACGGGCTCGGCGGCGACAGCCGTCGCCGCTGCCGCGGCGTCGTCCGCATCGGGTGTCGTGGCTGCAGACTGAGGCGACCAGATCTGAGACGGTCAGGCGGCGGGAAGGGCCGCTCCGGGATCTCGAGCAGGTGCCCCCGCAGCGCGCTGCGATCGGTGTCCTGGCGTCGCCACGCGCCGGGGTCCCTTGACAGGACCCCGGCGGTTCGGGAGCCTGGCGTCGTGTCGAGGCAGGGAGGTTGGCCGGTGGGCCGCGCGCGAAGGGAACACCCAGTCAGTGGCTAAGGCGCTCGTCATCGTCGAGTCACCGGCCAAGGCTCGCACCATCTCGCGGATGCTCGGGCCGGACTTCGTGGTCGAGTCCTCGATCGGCCACGTGCGGGATCTCCCGCGGGGCGCCGACGAGGTGCCTGCCGCCTACAAGTCCGAGGAATGGGCTCGCCTCGGCGTGGACGTGGAGAACGGGTTCAAGCCGCTCTACGTCGTCTCGCCCGAGAAGCGCTCGGTCGTCGCCAACCTGCGAGCCCGCCTGAAGGACGCGGACGAGCTCTACCTCGCCACCGACGAGGACCGCGAGGGTGAGTCCATCGCATGGCACCTGTTGGAGGTGCTCGCCCCGCGTGTCCCGGTCAAGCGGATGGTCTTCCACGAGATCACGCCGGCGGCCATCCAACGCGCGGTGCGCGAGTGGCGCGATCTCGACCGTCGGCTGGTCGATGCCCAGGAGGCCCGCCGGATCCTCGACCGGCTCTACGGCTACGAGGTATCCCCGGTGCTGTGGCGCAAGGTCATGCCACGCCTGTCGGCAGGCCGGGTGCAGAGTGTCGCCACGCGCATGGTCGTCGAACGTGAGCGGGCGCGCATGCGGTTCCGCTCCGCGACGTGGTGGGGCGTCGAGGGCGTCTTCGCGTCGCCTCGGGCAGAGGACGCGCGCGCGACCCCCGACGGGGGTGGCGCTTCTGAGCCCTCTCGCTTCTCTGCGGCGCTCGTCGCGCTGGACGGCACGCCGGTCGCGACCGGGCGAGACTTCGACGAGCACGGAGCGCTCGCAGCTGACCGGGTGCACCTGCTCGACGAGGCCGAGGCGCGGGCGCTGTCCGACGCCCTCGTGGGGACGCCCTTCACGGTCACCTCGGTCACCGAACGGCCGTTCCGCCGCTCGCCCGCCGCGCCGTTCATCACCTCCACGCTGCAGCAGGAAGCCGGTCGCAAGCTCCGCTTCAGCGCGCAGCGGGCGATGCAGGTGGCCCAGCGCCTCTACGAGCAGGGGTGGATCACCTACATGCGGACCGACTCGACGGCGCTCTCCGACGAGGCCCTCGCGGCCGCGCGCAGCCAGGCGACCACCCTCTACGGCGCCGAGTACGTCCCTCCCGAGCCACGGCGCTACGAGCGCCGGGTGAAGAACGCGCAGGAGGCGCACGAGGCCATCCGGCCCGCCGGTGAGGCCTTCCGCACCCCCGACGAGGCTGCCGGGACGCTCCACGGCGACGAGCTGCGGCTCTACGAGCTGGTGTGGAAGCGCACCGTCGCGTCGCAGATGGTGGACGCGATCGGCACGAGCGCGCAGGTCCGCATGGTGGCGGCGATGCCTGCCGACGCGCCCGCGCTCGCCGGCTCGGAGGTGGAGGTGCTGGCAAGCGGGCGGGTCCTTAGGTTCCCCGGCTTCCTCCGCGCCTATGTCGAGGGGGAGGACGACCCCGAGGCCGAGCTCGCCGACCGCGAGGTCGTGCTGCCGCGGCTCGCCGAGGGCGACCGCGTCCAGGCCCTCGAGCTCGAGCCGGGATCGCACACGACCCAGCCTCCGGCGCGCTACACCGAGGCGTCGCTCGTCAAGGCGATGGAGGAGCTCGGCGTCGGGAGGCCGTCCACCTATGCCAGCGTGATCGCGACGATCCTCGACCGCGGGTACGTCTGGAAGAAGGGCGCCGCGCTCGTGCCGAGCTTCACCGCGTTCGCGGTCGTGGGCCTGCTCGAGCGCTACTTCCCCGACCTCGTCGACTACGGCTTCACGGCCGCCATGGAGGACGATCTCGACGAGATCGCGAGCGGCCGCGAGGAGGCGCTGCCCTGGCTCACGCGGTTCTACTTCGGCGAGGCCCGGGCCGGAGGCTCGGGAGCGAGCGTCTCGGGGGGAGAACGTTCCGGAGCAGCCGGTGGTGGGTCGGCCGAGGAGGGTGCCGAGGGCGAGTCGGAAACGGCCCGGCTCGGCCTGAAGGAAGCAGTCGCGGAGCATCTCGGAGCGATCGACGCACGCGAGATCAACTCGATCCCGATCGGCGTCGACGCCGAGGGGCGCTCGATCGTCGTGCGTGTCGGGCGCTACGGGCCGTACCTCCAGCGGGGCGAGGACCGCGCGTCGATACCCGAGGACCTCCCGCCCGACGAGCTCACCGTCGAGCGCGCCGGGCAGCTCCTCGACGCGCCGTCGAGCGACCGCGTCCTCGGGACCGACCCGGGCACGGGCCTGGAGGTGCAGGTGCGTGCCGGGCGGTTCGGCCCCTACGTCCAGCTCGGGGACTCGAGTGACAACGGTGGGAAGCCGCGCACCGCCTCCCTCTTCAAGTCGATGTCCCCCGAGACCGTCACCCTCGAGCAGGCACTCGAGCTGCTGCGTCTGCCGCGCGTCGTCGGCACCGATCCGCAGAGCGGCGAGCAGATCCTCGCTGCCAACGGCCGCTTCGGCCCCTACCTGAAGCGCGGCGCGGACACGCGGAGCCTCGGGTCCGAAGAGCAGCTGCTCACGGTCGGCGTGGAGGAGGCGCTCGCCCTCTTCGCGCAGCCGAAGACCCGGCGCGGGCGGGGCCAGGCGGCCGAGCCCTTGCGCGAGCTGGGCACCGATCCAGCGACCGGACTTCCCGTCGTGGTGCGCGAGGGCCGCTTCGGCCCGTACGTGACGGATGGAACCACCAACGCCTCGCTGCGCAAGGGTGACGAGCCCACGACGGTCACGATCGAGCGCGCGGCCGAGCTGCTGGCCGAGCGCCGGTCCGCCGGCCCCTCGACCCGACGGCGGACCACCGCGAAGAAGGCGCCGGCGGCGAAGAAGGCGCCGGCGGCGAAGAAGGCGCCGGCGAAGAAGAAGGCGCCGGCGAAGAAGGCAGGGGCCGCGAAGAAGGCGCCGGCGAAGAAGGCAGGGGCCGCGAAGAAGGCGCCGGCGTCCGTCGAGGCCAGTGCCGACGTGGTGGCGGAGCCGGAGAGCGAGTGACGTCCGCCCGAGGGCGTCTCGTGGCGCTCGAAGGCGTCGACGGCAGCGGGAAGTCGACGCAGGCCGAGATCCTCGCAGCGTCCCTTGGGGCGGTGCTCACCTTCGAGCCCGGCGCGACCTGGCTCGGGCGCGCGCTCCGCCGCCTTCTCCTCGACCCGGCCCCCGGCACGACCGACCCGGCCCCCGGCACGACCGATCTGGACCTTGACGTGCGAGCGGAGGCGCTCCTCATGTGCGCAGATCGCGCGCAGCACGTCGCCCGAGCCGTCGCCCCGGCGCTCGGTGCAGGACGTCTGGTCGTGACCGACCGGTTCTCGGGGTCGACGCTCGCCTACCAGGGCTACGGTCGCGGACTGCCGGTCACCGAGCTTCGCCAGCTGACCGCGTGGGCGAGTGCCGGCGTCGAGGCCGACCTGACGGTGGTGATCGACGTCCCACTGGGCGTGGCGCGCCAGCGCCTCGCGCGAGCGGCGCCCGATCGCTTGGAGCGTCTCGACGAGGGCTTCTTCTCGAGGGTGAGGGATGGGTACCTCGAGCTCGCGGCCGAGGACCCGGTCCACTGGACGGTGGTGGACGGCACCGGCGAGGTCGAGGCAGTGGCGACGGCGGTGCGCGAGGCCGTCGATAGGCAACCGGGCATTGCATCGTCCGGGCAGCCGGGGGGGCGGTGCCGGTGAGCTCGAGCAGGGACCTCCCGGCGGCCGCGCTCTTCGATGGCGTCATCGGCCAGGAGCGCGCCGTCTCGGCCCTGCGCGCGGCCTTTCGTCAGCCCGTGCACGCGTACCTCTTCGTGGGCCGGCCCGGGGCAGGGTCGCGCGCGGCGGCGCGCGGCTTCGCTGCGGCGTTGGTCTGCCCGGAGGGAGGGTGTGGCGTGTGCGATGCCTGCCGTCGCACCCTTGCCGGCACCCATCCCGACGTGGTGACCGTCGAGCGCACCGGTGCCGCGATCGACGTGGACGACGCCCGCCGGCTCGGGCGGCTCGCGCTGCGCCGCCCACTCGAGGCCGATCGCCAGGTGCTCGTCATGGCAGACGTCCATCTGGCCGACCGTGCGGCGCCGGCGCTGCTCAAGACCCTCGAGGAGCCCCCGGCTACGACGGTCTTCGTCCTTCTCGCCGACGACGTGCCGCCCGGTCTCGCCACGGTCGCCAGTCGCTGCGCGGAGATCCTCTTCCCGCCGGTTCCCTCGCGCGACATCGCGGCGTGGCTCGTCGGGCGCGGCGTCGATCCGGCCCACGCGCAGCTGGTCGCGGAGGGTGCTGGGGGCGATGTCGAGCGGGCGAGGCTGCTCGTCGAGGATCCCGGCTTCGCCGACCGGCTCGCGCTGTGGAGGTCGGTCCCGTCCCGTCTGGACGGGCGCGGCGCGGTCGTGGGCGCGCTGGCCAGGGAGCTGCTCGCCGCGACCGATGGTGCGCTCGCGCCGCTGCGCCATGAGCACGAGGCCGAGCTCGCGGCACTCGAGCAGGATGCGAAGGCGATGGGTGAGCGAGGGGTGCCGGGTCGTAAGGACGTCGTGGAGCGCCAGCACCGCGAGGAGCGGCGCTGGAGGACGGACGAGCTGCGGACCGGCCTCGGCGTGCTCGCCCGCGCGTACCGTGACCGGCTGGCTGCCGCAGTGGCGCCGGAACCGGCTTCGGCCGAAGTGGACGGCGATCACGCGCCCGACCGCCGCACCAGCCTGGCGCGGCCTGACGAGGCGCGGGCCTGCGAGACCGCGGTCGCGCTGGTCACGGAGGCGGCGAACGGTCTCCGGCGCAATGCCCAGGAGACCTTGCTCCTCGAGTCGCTCTTCGTGCGCCTGGAGGCGCTCGACGTCTGAGAGCGAGTCGCCGCGGGCCGACGTCGCAGGCGACCGCGGCGGCGCAGGCGGCCGCGGCGGCGCAGAAGGGCCGTGGCAGCCGCAAAGCGCGAAGACGGGCGGTGCATTGTCGGTGGAGCCCGTGAGCGCCTACGATCGGGGAGCTGGGTCGAGGACGGACCGCGGGCGAGATGCCCGAGCCGGTGGGCCTGACCAGCGAATGCCTGGGTAGCTCAGTCGGCAGAGCAGCGCACTCGTAACGCGCAGGCCGTGGGTTCAAGTCCCACCCCAGGCTCTCGGTGGCCTCCTCCATCCCCTCCGCGACCGCTGGGCGCCTCGACCCGGCGTTCCTCGGCTCCCTTCGGGACGTGGTCGGCGACGCCCACCTTCTGACCGAGCCCGACGTCGTCGCGTCCTACGCCGTCGACTGGACCGGGCGTTTCGCCGGGGCGACTCCCGCGGTCGTGCGGCCAGGGTCGGTCGAGGAGGTCGCCGCGGTGGTCGCGCGCTGCCGGGACCAAGGGGTCGCGATCGTGCCCCAGGGCGGCAACACCGGCATGGTCGGCGGCGGCGTGCCGCTCCACGGGGAGGTGGTCGTGAGCCTCCGGCGCCTGTCGCTGGTCGAGCCGGTCGACGCAGCGGCGGGCCAGGTGACCGCCGGGGCCGGCGCCACGCTCGCAGCCGTCCAGACGGCCGCGAGGGACGCGGGATGGGCCTACGGGGTGGACCTCGGGGGCCGGGACAGCGCGACCATCGGCGGCAACGTCGCGACCAACGCCGGGGGGCTCCGCGTGCTCCGCTACGGCGACACGAGGGCCCAGGTGCTCGGCGTGCAGGCGGTGCTCGGCAACGGCGACGTCATCGAGCATCTGGGGGGCCTGCTGAAGGACAACACCGGCTACCCGCTGCACGCGCTCTTGTGCGGGAGCGAGGGCACCCTCGGGATCGTGACCGCCGCCCGCCTTCGGCTGGTGCCGCCGGCCCCGCAGCGCGTCGCGGCGATCCTCGGCATGAAGGACCCCGCGACGGCGGTCGCCGTCGCGCTGGAGCTCCGCCGGACGCTACCGACCCTGTCCGCGGCGGAGCTGATGCTGCGCGCAGGGGTGGAGCTCGTCTGCACGGTGAGCGGCGCGGCACCACCTCTGCCCGCTGCCCATGACGCCTATCTGCTGGTCGAGGCCTCCGGGGTCGACGACCCGACCCCGGACCTGACGGCCGCCCTCGGAGCGATCGGCGGCGTCGAGGACGCTGCGGTCGCCGAGGATCCCCAGCGGATCGCTGCGCTGTTCCGCTACCGCGAGGGCCACACCGAGGCCATCAACTCGCTCGGCACGCCTCACAAGCTCGACGTCACCTTGCCGAACGGTGTCCTCGCCGAGATGGTGGAGCGCCTGCCCTCGATCGTCGCCGCCGTCGCGCCGGGCGCTTCGGTGTGGCTCTTCGGTCACGTCGGCGACGGGAACATCCACGTGAACGTGATGGGCATCCCCCCCGACGA
This sequence comes from Actinomycetes bacterium, assembly GCA_021822565.1. Classification (GTDB taxonomy): domain Bacteria; phylum Actinomycetota; class Acidimicrobiia; order Acidimicrobiales; family RAAP-2; genus JAJYVT01. Next base: position 8,731 of record JAKAQM010000062.1, read on the forward strand.
CGAGCGAGTGGACGACGCGGTCTTCCGCGCGGTCGCAGCGGTGGGCGGGAGCATCAGCGCGGAGCACGGGATCGGCACGGCGAAGCGCAAGTGGCTCGAGCTCAACCGGAGCCCGGAGGAGCGGCGCGCATTCGTCGGGATCAAGCACGCCCTCGACCCCGCCGGGATCATGAACCCTCACGTGCTGGTCGACCCTACGTGAGCACCTCGGCCGTCGCGCAACGCTGCATGGCGGCCAAGAACGCGTCGGCACGCTCCCGGTAGTCGCGGAACTGGCCGAAGCTCGGGGCAGCTGGCGAGAGCAGGACCACGCCTCTGCTCCCGTCGTCGCTCCGGCGCCCTCTCGCCCAGTCGAACGCGACGGCTACCGCGACGGCGAGGTCGTCGACGTCCACGACGTCCACGCCCGCGGCGCGCACGGCTGCTCCGATGCGGAGCCCTGCTGCGGGCAGCGTCACGACGAGCGTCTCACCTTGGCGGCATCCCAGCGCTGCGGCGAGCGGCCCGTAGTCGATGCCGCGATCCTGGCCCCCGACGAGCAGCGCCACGGGCCGGTCGCCGAGCGCGTCGAGCGCGGCCAGGGTGGGGAGCACGTTGGTGGAGAGCGAGTCGTCGACGAATTCCACGCCGGCGACGGCGCCGACCGGACGAAAGCGGTGCGCGAGCGGCGCGAAGCCGGCTGCAGCGCCGGCGAGCCGCTCGTCGTCACGCGCCTCGTCGACTCCGAGGGCGAGAAGGCACGCCCGGGCGACGAGCGCATCACGGTGGTAGTGGCGACCAGGAAGCGCGAGCGCGTCCGTCCAGGCTCCGTCCAGCTCGGGGTCGCCCTCGGCGACCCACCAGATCTCGGGCCCGAGCAGCGCAGCGTGCGCGCGCAGCGCCGCGCTCGATGCATCGGCGATCGTGAGCGCGGCTCCGGGCTGGCTGCACAGCGACAGCTTGTCCGCGTAGTAGCTCTCCTCCGAGCCGTGCCAGTCGAGGTGGTCCGGCGCGAGCGACGTGACGGCGACGACCGGCGGGGACGAGGCCACGTCGGTCGCCTGGAAGCTCGACGTCTCGACGATCCAGAAGTCCCAGTCCTCACCCGCGGCGGGATCCCAGGGGGGCAGGCCGATGTTCCCCGAGACGAGGCCGCGCCGGCCGAGGCCCGCCATGAGGTGCCCCGCGAGCGAGGAGGTCGTGCTCTTGCCCTTGGTGCCGGTCACGCAGACGACGCGGGCTCGGTCCGCGCCCTCGAGCCAGAGCCCGAGCCCGCCCGTGACGGCCACGCCCGAGTCGACGAGCCCGGCCACCTGCGGGCCGCGCCGGCTGATCCCCGGGGTCTTCACCACCACCTCGCACGACGCGAGGGCCTCGAGCCCCGCGTCGCCGCTGAGCACCCTGAGCCCGCCGAACGCCGGTGCTGCGGGCCGGTCGTCGACGACCACCGGCACCACCCCCATACGCCGGAGGCGCCGCAGGTTGGCGGCACCCTCCGTGCGGAGCCCCCACAGCCCGACGCGGGCGCCTCGGAGATCCGACCAGCGCAGTGCCGGTCGGCTCCGCGAGCCCGGCTGGCCCGGCTGGCCCGGCTGGCCCGGTTCGCCCGCGAGAGCGGTCATCCGACGGCGACGTCCTCGGGGTCGCGGTAGCGCGCAGGGACGAAGTCCGGTCCGCCGCCGGCCAGCATCCGGTGCACCGCCGCCTCCTGCGACGCAGGATCGCGCCAGCAGGCTGTGACGGCGCGCACCTCATCCGCGAGCGCCTGGAGGCTGGCTGTGCGCGCCCGGTCCGGCCGCGCCGCCGCGAGCACCACGGCTGCGCGGGACTCGGGCTCGTCGCCGACGCACTCGAAGGGCCTCGGCCCGTCACCGGTGCCGAACAGCGCGCGGAAGTTGGCCGAGAGCTTGGCGTTGGAGAGCGGCTCTCGTCCCCCGAAGATCTGCGAGAGCTGGCCAGCATCCAGGTAGGGAGCAAGCACGAGGTCGACGAAGCAGCACTTGTCGCACGTGCCGCACCAGTGGTCGAGCCGCCGCGCCGGGTCGATCGCGAAGGCGCGGTTGCAGCTCCGGAACACGCCGTGGTAGCGGTCGAGGGCCGCGAGCTCCCGGGCCACCCACAGTTCCGAGCGTGCCCGGAGGTAGGAGAAGTACTCCGGAGCGGGTGCGAGCGACCCGGCGAGCAGGCGCCGGAACGCAGACTCGAAGGCGGCGCTCTTCGACCACTGGTGGTTGACCGGGCGATCACCGACCCACACCGTCGGCACCGACGCGGACCGCTCGTTGGACATCACCACCGCGTCGTGGCCGCCGAGGACCGCGGCGACGACGGCGACCGCGGAGAGGATCCCGGTCACCGGCACGTGCCCGTTCAAGAACCCGTGCTCCTCGGGGTGGAGCACGGAGGGATCGATGCGGCGGTCTGCGCGCACGATCGGCAGCCCGGTCACCGCCGCGGCGTTCTCGATCGCCGAGAACCGGTCGCCCGCGCGGCTGACGACGAAGAGCGAGGTGCCGGCAGTCCGGCGTGCGACGTGGTCTGCGGTCACGATCGAGTCGATGCCTGCGCCGAAGGGGACGAGGGGGCGCCCGGGCTGCAGGGCCGCACGAGCCGGCCGGCGTCCGCGGGCGTCGGGGCCGACGACCGCGAGCCCCGTGAGGTCGATCCCGTTGCGGTAGGCGAACTCCCCCAGGCCCTCGACGTAGTAGGTCCGCAGGAACGCTCGCTCCTCCTCGCTGGTCGCCACACCGCCCAGGTCGATCACCGGTGGTGCCGCCGTCTTGTAGTACGAGATCCCGGTGAGGAGGAACAGGATGCGGGCAGCCGCATCGGCGCCGGCAGACCCCCAAGCCCGGTCCCAGGCTTCGCGTCGGCCGCGCTCGTCACCGGCCTCGCGGCCGCTCCCCCTCTCGACGCGCAAGGACGGCCCCGGCGGCTCGAAGGCGACCTCCTCGGTGAAGCGCCGGTTCCCGAGCGTGTAGTGGCACACGACGCGTCGCTGCGTCGTGTCCAGCTCATAGCCCTCGTAGACGAAACGGTCCGGGCGCATCGTGTGGCAATGCTACGAGCGGGGTGTGCGTGCCCTCACCGCAGCCGCGCGAGCAGGCCGAACCTCCCGCACGGCCGAGCCGAGCGGTCGCTGAAGAAGGGGCCGTCGTCGCTCGAGAACGGGGCGAGGGAGATCTGGTGGTCGGGAACACCCGCGGCGCGCAGCTGGAGCCGGTTCGCACCGGCGACGTCCAGGCGAAAGCGCTCGCCGTGCGGCCAGAGGACCTCGTCGGCCCCAGCCCCGAAGGCGCCGCGGGCGGCTGCCTCGACCTCGGGGCCTACGACGTACGCCTTCGGCGAGACCGTGGGACCGATGGCCGCCACGGTCCGTTCGGCGCGCGCGCCGAGGGTCGCCATCGCCGCGATCGCCGCGCGCAGCGTGCCGGTCACGGCGCCTCGCCAACCTGCGTGGGCGGTGGCCAGCACCCGGGCCTCGGGGTCGACGAGGAGCACCGGGGAGCAGTCGGCGACCAGGGTCACGAGCACGACCCCCGGTTCCCCCGTGACAAGCGCGTCGGTCCCTTCGAGCGCGTCGGCCGCGTCACGGGCGCCGCGACCCGACTCGCGTGCGCCCACCACCGCCACGCGGGTGCCGTGCACCTGGTCGGCGAAGACGAGGTCGTCGACGCCCGCGCCGAGCGCGCCGGCCGCGCGCCGCCGGTTCTCGGCGACCGCGTCCGGGTCGTCGCCCACGTGGAGCCCGAGGTTGAGCGCGCGGTAGGGCCCGATCGACACTCCGCACTCGCGCGTCGTGACGACTGCGTCCACGCCGAGCCCTTCGAGCCACGGCCACGACAGGACCTCGATCTCTCCGGCGCGCGCGAGCTGCGCGCCGCCCGCAGGCGGCAGCAATCGTGTGGGCATCTGGGCGAGGCTACTCGGATGGGTGCGCGCCACGGCTGGCAGCGCCACGGCTGGCAGCGCCAGGATGGCCAGGCGCCAGGATGGCCAGGCGCCGGGATGGCCAGGATGGCCAGGCGCCGAAGTGGCCAGCCCCAGGCGCCGAAGTGGCCAGCCCCCGGCGGGGGGTCCTCGGCGACCGACCTGCGCCCCGGCCACTGACTAGGGTCTCTTCATGGCTGATCGGGCCGCGTTTGCCGAGCTGGCGATGGAGCACATGCCCGCCTTGTACACCGCCGCGCTCCGTATGACGCGTAATGCCGCCGATGCGGAGGACCTGGTCCAAGAGACGTACCTGAAGGCGTACCGGGGGTTCGGCTCGTTCAGCGAGGGGACCAACCTGAAGGCGTGGCTGTACCGCATCCTCACCAACACGTACATCAACGCCTACCGCGCGGCCAAGCGGCGGCCCGAGGTGAGCGATGTGGAGGACGTCGAGGACCTGTACCTCTACCACCGCATCGCGCCCGAGGACGGGTCCACTCGGAGCGCCGAGGAGGAGGTGCTCGCCGGGTTCACCGATGACGAGGTCAAGGCGGCGATCGAGGCGCTCCCCGACGCGTTCCGCATCGCCGTGCTGCTCGCCGACGTGGAAGGGTTCAGCTACAAGGAGATCGCCGAGATCACCGACGTGCCGATCGGCACGGTCATGAGCCGCATCCACCGGGGAAGAAGGGCCCTCGAGAAGACGTTGGCTGGTTTTGCACAGGAGCGAGGGCTCGTCGGAGCGGGCCCAGTCGCGGCGCCCTGACGCCAGAGTGGCGGAGCGTCGACGGGGCCCGAGCGAGCAACTGACAGGAGACGGACGGTGGGCGACGATGGACGAGGCAGGTGCGGTGGGGGGGAGGTCGCCCACGTCGGCTGCCAGGAGGCGGTGCGCCAGCTCTACGTCTACCTCGATGGCGAGCTGACCGAGGAGCGGCGCGTGCAGATCGCGGTGCACCTGGACGAGTGCGGGCCGTGCGCCGACGCGGCGGGGTTCGAGGCCGAGCTGCGCGCGGTCGTCTCGAGCCGCTGCAAGGACCGCGTGCCCGACTCGCTCATCGCCCGGGTGGCCGCGGCGATCGCCGCCGAGGCCGAGCTGTCCGATCCCGGCCGGGCGATGGACGCGCCGTGAGCGCGTCGCTGCCCGAGCCCGTCGAGCCCGTCGAGGGTGCCGACGGCACGTCGGGGCCGGGCCTCGTCGACTGGCGAGTCGCCGAGCGAGTCGCCGCGTGGGCCATCGCCCGTCGCCCCCCGAGCGTCCGCTACGACGCCGAGGAGCTCTCGAGATCGTTCGCCGCTGCGACGGCGAGGGCCGAGGAGCTGGTCGCCGAGTCCACCGGGTGGCGGGCGCCGACGCCGGCACGCTCGCTCGTCACCGACCGCGTGGGATGGGCGCGCGCCAACGTCGCCTCGTTCCAGCGCCTTCTGACGCCCACGCTGGAGAAGTTCGAGCGCCGCCGCGAGGAGAAGCGCGAGGAGCGCCGGCGCTCGCGCCCGCCCTGGCTCGCCGACCTCCCCGCGCCGATCGCGAGCACGGTCGCCATGGCGGGACGCTCCGCGAGCGGGGCGCAGCTCGGCGCAGTGCTCGCCTGGATGTCGACGCGGGTCCTCGGTCAGTACGACCTGCTGCTGACCGACGAGATGGCGGAGGACCAGGATCTCTTGTACTACGTCGGGCCGAACGTCGTGGAGCTCGAGCAGCGTCACGGCTTCGCCCCCGCGGAGTTCCGGCTCTGGCTCGCCCTCCACGAGGTGACCCATCGCTGCCAGTTCACCGCCGTGCCGTGGCTGCGGGGGTACTTCCTCTCCCTCGTCGACAAGGCGATCGAGCCGTTCCAGGTCGACCCGGGCCGGTTGGCCGAGATGGTCCGTCGGACCGCCGAGCAGCTGCGGTCGCGCCAGAGCCCGCTCGACGACGCCGGCGTGCTCGGCATCGTGGCGAGCAGCGAGCAGCTCGAGGCGATCCGGCGTCTCCAGGCGATGATGAGCGTCCTCGAGGGCCACGGGGACGTGACGATGGACCGTGCCGGTGCCGCGGACGTGCCCGGGGCGGCGCACTTCAGCGAGGTGCTGCGTGAGCGGCGCCAGTCGGTCAAGGGCCCGGCCAAGGTGCTCCAGCAGGTGCTCGGGCTCGAGGCCAAGCTCCGCCAGTACCAGCAGGGAGAAGCGTTCATCCACGTCGTGGAGGCGCACGGGGGGAGCGAGCTGATGGACCGGGTGTGGAGCGGCCCCGGATGGCTCCCGACGCTGGAGGAGATCCGAGAGCCGCAGCGATGGATCATCCGCGCGGAGGCTCGGGACGACGAGTGACCGGCGACGCGGGCAGGCTGCTCGGCCGCTGCATCTTCCCGCCGGCCGGCGCTGCGCTGACGTGTGCGGTGTCGGGCGGTCCGGACTCGCTGGCGCTCCTGGTCCTCGCGACGCGTGCGGGCTGCCAGGTGCGCGCGGTCCATGTGGACCACGGCCTGCGTGAGGGATCTGCAGCCGAGGCGGAGCTCGTCGCAGAGGCCGCGGCCCGGCTCGGCGCGGCATTCCGAGCCGAGCGCGTGCACGTGGAGCCCGGGCCGAACCTCGAGGCGCGCGCACGGGCCGCGAGGTTCGCCGTCCTGCCGCCCGACGTGGCCACGGGGCACACGATGGACGACCAGGCCGAGACGGTGCTGTGCAACCTGCTGCGCGGCGCGGGGCTCGACGGCCTCGCGGCGATCAAGCCAGGACCTCGGCACCCGCTGCTCGGCATCCGCCGGTTTGAGGCGCGTGCGCTCTGCGAGCAGTCCGGCCTGCGGTGGCTGGAGGATCCTTCGAACGACGAGCCCCGCTACCTGCGCAATCGCGTGCGGCACGAGCTGCTGCCCCTGTGTGCCGACCTCGCTGGCAGGGACCCCGTGCCCCTGCTCGCCCGCCTTGCCTCGCTCGCGGCCTCGGACGCCGAGCTTCTCGACGCGCTGGCCTCCGAGAGCATCCCCGACCCCAGTGTCGCCGCGGACCTCGCTCGCACGCCGGCCCCCCTGGCGGGACGCGCCGTGCGACGCTGGCTGCGAGCACTGGGCGCGACCCCCGGCGCCGGAGGCAGGCCCTCGGTGGTGCAAGGTCCCGACCGCCACCCGCCGTCGCTCTCGGAGGTGCGCCGAGTCCTCGACGTGGCGTCGGGCGGCGCGGTCGCCACGGAGCTCAGCGGGGGATGGCGCGTACGACGGTCGAAGGGAAGGCTGATCGCGACGGCGCCCGAGCCTCGGCATCGGCAGGCATCCCCGAGCGTGCCGCGGCGAGCCGGGGGTGCCGGCAGCGCAGGGCGCCGGCACTAAGGTCGCGCCGGTGCACACGAGGGAGCCAGACGGACCGGCGCAGGCTCCTGTGTGGGCGCGGCCTGCGGTCGGCCGGCTGCTCGTGAGCGCGGACGAGATCGCCGCCAAGGTCTCCGAGCTGGGCAAGCAGATCACCGAGGACTTCCGGGACGACCCGCCGCTGCTCGTCGGCGTGCTGAAGGGCGCGATGCTCTTCATGAGCGACCTGTGCCGGGCCATCGTGCTGCCGCTCGACG
>JAKAQM010000216.1 GCA_021822565.1 Actinomycetes bacterium
CCGGGCCTGCCCGCGTCACGCCGGCAGTGGGTACGGTGCACCAGAATTGCCCCCTGCGCTCACGCGGTCGCGCGCGCGCCGAGGGCTCGCCGCCGTCCCGGCCCGAGCCCGTTGCCCCGGTGGGGAGTTGCCACGGGTGCCATCATCCCATCCGGTCCCGTCCGTCGGCAAAACGATCGCTCGGCGGCCTCGGGTTCGGCGTCCCCCGGCGGGCAGCGCCGGCCCGCTCGTGCGTGGTGCGCTCCGAGCGCGCCGCCGCGGGCGACGACGCGGGCCGGGGCGGCTGGGACGGGGACGCCGGCCGCGCGGGCTGCACGCCGCCGGTTCTCGGCGGCCGCGTCCGGGTCGCCGCCGACGCGAGCGGCGGGGGTGCGGACGGCCGGCGCCGTGTCAGCTGGGCCGGGGGGGCGGTGTCGGGGGGGACTGCGACTGGGGGGACTGGGCCGGAGGGGGACTGGGCCGGGGAGCCGTGGGCGAGACCGCCCTGGGTCGCCTCGGCCCGATGGCGGAGGTCGGGGTGGAACCAGGTGTAGAGCGCGACGGCGAGGAGCGCCACCCCGAGGGGGATGAACGGATTGACCGCCCGGACAAAGAGAGGGAAGAGGATGAAGCCCGACAGGATGGCGGTCCAGGCCCAGAGGATGACGACGCTGCGCCGGTGGCCGTGGCCCAACCGCAGGAGCCGGTGGTGGATGTGGTCCTTGTCCGGCGTCTGGAAGCCGGTGCCCCGCGCCGTGCGCCGGACGAAGGCGAACGCCATGTCCACGATGGGCACCCCGAGGATGAAGAACGGGATGAGAAGCGGGGCGAAGAAGAAGTACGTGTTCCCCGTCGTCGGCGAGGAGGGCGGGATCCGCCCGCCGATGACCATCGTGGACGCGGACATGAGCAGCCCGAGGAGGAGAGCCCCGGAGTCCCCCATGAACATCTTGGCGGGGTGGAAGTTGAAGGGGAGGAACCCGATGCAGACCCCGCACGCGATGACCGCGATGAGCGGCCCGATGTTTGTGCTGGTGAGGATGCCGATCTCCATGAGGCGGAGCCCGTAGATGGCGAGAGCCCCACCACCGATCGCCACGACCCCCGCGGCAAGGCCGTCGAGGCCGTCGATCAGGTTCACCGCGTTGGTGAGGGCGATCACCCACAGCGCCATGATGAGCGGCGTGATCCCCGGGGTGAGCGAGACGACCCCTCCGAGCGGAACCTTGAACCAGTACAGCGTCACACCGAGGAAGTAGAGGATCGACGCGGCGAGGACCTGGCCCGCGATCTTCGCCGGAGCCGACATCTCCCGTGCGTCGTCGATGAGCCCGACCCCGAAGATCGCCGCCACGGCGAGCACGATCCCGAGCGGCTCGGAGGAGCCGACGAAGAGGGCATGCAGCCGATGGATCCCCGCGGCCACCATCATCGCCACCAGGAACCCGAGGAACATCGCCGGCCCGCCGCCGTAGGGGGTGGTCCTCGTGTGGATCTTTCGCTCGCCAGGCAAGGCGACATAGCCCACCTTGCGCGCGAACCACGCGGCAGGCCACGCACTGGCGGCCGTCACCGCCGCGGCCACCGCGAGGACGACGCCGTACCACGCGTACCACGGCATGCGCTCGCCTCGCCTTCGCCGGCGGCGCTATCCGGTGCCCTCGGAGACCAGGTCCGGGTACGGCGGGAACGCGGCGCACAGCTCACGGACCTCCGCCCGCACCGCCGCGACCTGCGCCTCGTCGGCGCGGCCGCGCAGCGTCCTGCCGATCAGCCCGGCGATCTGCACCATCTCCTCGGAGCCCATGCCGGCCGTCGTCTCGGCGGCGGACCCGAGGCGTAGCCCCGAGGTCACGAACGGCGAGCGAGGGTCGTCGGGGATCGTGTTGCGGTTGCAGGTGATGCCCGCGCGGTCGAGCACCTCCTGGGCCTCCTTGCCCGTGAGCTCGGCGTCGAAGGGCCGCAGGTCGACGAGCACCATGTGGTTGTCCGTCCCGCCGGAGACGAGCCGGAAGCCCTGGGCGGACAGCGCGGCGCCGAGCGCCTTGGCGTTCTCGACGACCCGGGCCGCGTAGGCACGGAAGGCGGGGGCCTGCGCCTCGGCGAAGGCGACGGCCTTCGCGGCCACCGCGTGCTCGAGGGGCCCGCCCTGGAGCGCGGGGAACACCGCCTGGTCGATCGCCTTGGCAAGGTCGCTCCGGCACAGGATCGCGCCCCCCCGCGGGCCGCGCAGCGTCTTGTGCGTGGTGAGGGTCACCACGTCGGCCACGCCCACCGGGCTCGGGTGCGCGCCGCCGGCGACGAGGCCCGCGGGGTGCGCCATGTCGAACATGAACCACGCGCCCACCGCGTCGGCGATCTCGCGGAAGGGGACGGGGTCGATCGTCCTGGCGTAGGCGGTCGAGCCGGCGACGATCAGCTTGGGCTGCTCACGCTTGGCGAGGTCCGCCACCTGGTCGAAGTCGATCACCTCCCCCGCATCCGACGGGTCGCTCGCTGCCGGGGTCACCCCGTAGGAGACGAAGCGCCAGATCTTCGAGGTGATCGACGCCGGCGATCCGTGCGTCAGGTGGCCGCCGTGGTCGAGGCGCATCGCCAGGATCGTGTCGCCCGGCTGGAGCAGCGCCGTGTAGACCGCGAGGTTGGCGTTCGCCCCAGCGTGGGGCTGCACGTTGGCATGCTCGGCGCCGAAGAGCGACCTCGCCCGTGCACGGGCGAGGTCCTCCACCTCGTCGATCACCCGGTTGCCGCCGTAGTAGCGGCGGTGCGGGTAGCCCTCCGCGTACTTGTTCGTGAGCACCGAGCCGCTCGCGGCGAGCACTGCGGGAGACGTGAAGTTCTCCGACGCGATCAGCTGGAGGGTCGTCGACTGGCGCTCCATCTCCTCGTCGAGGAGCCGGGCCAGCTCGGGGTCGCCGGCGATCCACGCGGCGAAGGGCGAGGCGCCGTTCACGACGGACCGCCCGCCGAAGGGCGCCGCGCGCGCGGCAGAGAAGCGGTGCCCGCGGTCGACGACATGTCCCCACTCTACCGGCCGCCCCGCCGCCCACCCCGATCGGCGTGGCGGCACCGGCCTCACCGCCGAGCGCGCCGGCCCTCGGACAGGGTGCTCAGCGCACGGACGCCTCGATCCACGACCACGCGATCGCACCCTCACGCAGGCGCGCCGGCGGCGAGACCCTGCAGTCCACGACCGTCGACGGCTCCCGGTCGCACGTGCCCCCGTCGATCACCAATGCCACGTCCGCGACGTCGAAGGTCCCGCGCACCTCTGCGGCGGTCGTGCACGGAGGGGCGTCGTGGACGTTGGCGCTCGACGTGGCGAGCGGCCCGGCACGGCGGCAGAGCGC
>JAKAQM010000063.1 GCA_021822565.1 Actinomycetes bacterium
AAGGCACCGGGCGTGCAACACCTCGGAGGAACCACGCAAGGGGCCGGGCTCCGACGGACCGAAGCACCCTCAGGTCGATTCCGTAACGGCATTGTAATGTCGCACCGCGATCGCACAAGAGCGCCCCTCGGCACACACCGGCGAGTGCCCGGACGCCCGGGTGCCCGCCCGTCGATCACCGGCCGGTGCCGGCGAACCTGCTTCCCTCACCGCTCGGGCATGTCGGCGCCGAGGGTGGTGGAGGCGGAGGCAAGCCAGCCTCCGTAGCGGTCCTCGACCACCTCGAGGTCGGCAGGCGTGTCGACGTCGCAGGCAGCCCCGACGTCGTCGCAGTCGACCAGGGTGACGAGCTCGGGGTGAGCGCCGAGGAGCCCTCTCGCGCCGACGTCGCCGACTGCGCTCTTTCGCACGGCTGGCCACAACGTCCGATCGAGCACGACCGGGGTCCGCCCCTGCCCGCCGAACGCGGCCCGGACCGCGAGGGAACCTGCTCGCCAGGTGCCGACGAGCCGCGCGACCAGCGCCGCCGTCACCACCGGTTGGTCGACGGGCAACACCAGCGCCGCCGCGGCACCGAGCGCCTCAGCCTCGGCGAGCCCGAGGTTCAGCGAGCTCCCCAGGCCTTCCCGCCACGCTCCGTTGACAACGACGGTCGCCCCAGCCGCCGGGTCGAGCCGTTGGCGCACGATGCCGGCCGCCGCTCCGACCACGACGACGACCGGCCGACAGCCGCCGGCGAGGAGCGTCGTGGCACCGCGCTCGACGAGCGGACGACCGCCGACCTCGACGAGGGCCTTGGGCACCCCGAACCGTCGCCCTCCGCCGGCGGCGAGGAGCACACCGGCCACCTCCGGGGTCACGTGAGGCGGCCGTGGATCGGCCCGCTGCCGTCGCGCAGGGAGGTCCCCGACCGGTGCCCTGTCCTCACGGCGACCATCTCGGCGACGATGGCGACGGCCGTCTCGGCCGGTGTGCGTGCCCCGATGTCGAGGCCGACCGGCTCCATCACCCGGTCGAGGGCGTCGTCGCCGAGGCCCGCGTCGCGCAGGCGGGCCCGCCGGGCCGTGACCGTCCGACGCGAGCCCAGCACGCCGACGTAGCCAACCTCGGTGCCCAGGGCGGCGGCAACGGCAGGCACCTCGAACTTCGGGTCGTGGGCCAGGACGCACACCGCGTCGCGAGGCCCGAGCGTTGTCCCGATCCGGGTGAGGAGGCGGTCCGGCCACTCCACCACGAGGTGGTCGACGGTGGGAAAGCGAGCGGCGTCGGCGAACACCGGGCGCGGGTCGCAGACAGTGACGGCGTAGCCGAGGACTTTCGCCACCGCGGCGAGAGCGATCGAGACGTCGCCGGCTCCGACGATGACGAGGCGCGGCGGTTCGACGAGCACGTGGACGAACACGTCGAGGCCCTCCGGCCAGCCGGCGGCGCCAGCCCCGACCCGGCGGACGGTCGACGTGCCCGCCTCGAGCTGCTCGCCAGCGACGCGCACGACCACATGGTCCAGCTGGGGAGCCCCAAGGCTGCCGACGGGCGACGGGCAACCGGGCGTCACGAGCAGCGAGGCACCCAACGCTCCAGCCCCCTCGGGCGGTCCGTCGACCACGGTCGCCAGGGCCACCCGCCCGCCGACACGCAGCTGTCGCACGAGCTCGGTGACGACGGCGTCTGTGCCCGAGGCCGGAAACGGCTCCACGAAGACGTCGAGCGCTCCTCCGCACACGAGCCCGACGCCCAAGCCGTCGTCGTCAGCACAACCGAAGGTGCAGCGGCTGGGTCGCCCCGAGGCCAGTACCTCGAGCGCCGTCGTCACCACTGCCGACTCCACGCAGCCACCCGACACCGAGCCGGCGACCTCGCCGTCCTCGTTGACCGCCAGCGCGGCACCAAGCTCCCGCGGCGACGACCCGTCGACGGCGACGACTCGAGCGAGTGCCACACGACGGCCCTCGGCCCGTAGTCGGTCGAAGTCAGCGAGAAGCTCGCGCACGGCTCAGCCGTCGGCGCGCCCGGACTTGGCGGGCAGACGATGCCCCGGCGCGAGGGGCAGGTCGCGCAGCCGGCGGCCGGTGGCGTCGGCGAGCGCGTTGGCGAGCGCCGGGGCCACCGCGATCATCGGGGTCTCCCCGGCACCTGCCGAGGGCAGATCGGGACGGTCGCACAGGACGACCTCGATGTCGGGAACGTCGGCAAAGCGGGGCACCGGGTACGAGGCCAACGACGCCTCGGCGAGCCGGCCACCACGAACCGGCAGGGCTTCGAACAGAGCGCCCCCGAGCGCCATCACCGTGGCGCCCTCGACCTGGTTGGCCACGGTGTCGGGGTTGACCATCGTGCCGCAGTCGTAGGCGGTGACGACGCGGGTGATGGTCACCCGGCCGCTCGCGTCGAGGCGGACCCCGACGCACGTCGCTACCCGGCCGCCCTTCTCGAGGCCGACGGCGAGGCCCTGGCCCGTCCGCATGCCGTCGGTCCCTACGGCACGAGCAGCCCCCTGCTGAGCACCAGGCGCTTGCCCAGGTGCCGCCCCCCGGGAAGCTGCCCAGCCGAACCGGTCGGCCGCTGCCCGCAGCACCGCGGCGAGGCGGTCGTCGTCGAGATGGTCCAGGCGGAACGCCAGCGGGTCCTCGCCGCGGCGCTGCGCCAGCTCGTCGATCGCCGACTCGCGGGCGAAGTTGTTCGCGTTGGCGGCGAGTGCCCGGTACGAGCCCTGGTGGAGCGGTGAGCGTGCCGGCTGGTAGCGGACGCGGCGGGCGCCGGCCCGATAGGGGAACGCGAGCGCGGCCGCGCCGGCGTTGACGTCGAGCATGTCCCAGGCCACGAGCTCGCCGTCGGCATCGAGCCCGGCGGCGACGTCGACCACTGCCATCGGACGGACGGTCCCCCACGTGAGCTCCTCGGCACGACTCCAGTGGACCCGGACGGGCCGCGCCGCGCCCCGGGCGAGGAGCGCGGCCTCGACGGCCACCTCGCCGTCGTGCTTGCCTCCGAAGGCACCCCCGGTCGGCGGCACGACCACTCGGACGTCGACCTCGCCGACGCCGGCCGCGGCAGCCACCCGGCTCCTCGTGCCGAAGGGGACCTGCGTACCCGTCCACACCGTGACCCGATCACCGTCCCACTCGGCAAGGGCCGCCCGAGTCTCGAGCGGGACATGCGCCAGGTACGCGGTGGTGTAGGTCGCGGTCACCGTGTCGGCCGCCGCGGCAAGAGCGCCGACGACGTCTCCGGTCGCCTCGTCCACGGGGTGCGCCCACCCGTCACTGGCGGCCGGGTGGGTGCGCAAGTAGGTGGCCAGGTCTCCTTCGACCGGAGGCGGCTCGTCCCACTGGGCGTCGATCGCGGCGACGGCTCGCCGAGCGGTGACCGGGTCGTCGGCGACCACGCCGACGAACGAGCCCTCGTGGACGACGGTCACCCCGCCGAGGGCGGCCGCCCGGGCACAGTCCACCGACCGCAAGGTGGCCCCGGGGACAGCGGGCCGGAGAACTGCGCCGTGGCCCATGCCGGGGCGAACGAGATCGGAGACGAACCTACGGGAACCGGTCACGGCATCGACCCGACCGGCCTGGTGGCCTGGTCGGCCCACCAGACGGCGAGCGTCGCTCGCGACGAGCGGTGGCTCGGCGTCGAGCACCACCAGCCGGCACCCGTCACCGAGAGCGCCGGGGCCGCCGAGCGAGTCGACAGCCCGTCGAGCGCCAGCCGCCGCCCTGCGCAGCGCCTCGCCGCTATCGGGCATCGACCGGCTGCCGAACGTGCCGACGTCGAAGGGGCACACGTCGGTGTCGCCTTCGACCACGGTGACGACGTCGAGGTCCACCTTCGCCTCCTCGGCGACGAGCAGGCGAAAAGCCGTCCGATTGTCCTGCCCGACGTCGACCTTGCCGCTAAAGGCTGTGATCCGACCCGAGGGTGCGACGTGGACCCAGGCCCCGCCGAGGACGGCCCAGCCTCCGGGCGGGCGGGCTGCCGGCCACACGCACACGAGCCCGGGTCCGAGCACGGCCTCGTAGTCGCGCTCGTCCGGGGCAACCAGGTCCCACGGCCTCCGAGGGCGAGGCAGGAGACGGGTGCTTTCCGCAGTGGCGCCCTCAGGCGGCAGCCCCGCCGAGCCGAGCTCGTCGGCGGTACCGTGACGGAGCCGGGCTGCCGCCCGGACCGCCCGACGGATCCGCGGATAGCACCCGCACCGGCAGAGGTTGGGCTCGAGGGCCTCGGTGACGGCGTCGGGGTGAGGGTCGGGGTCGGCATCGAGCAGGGCGGCGATCCGCAGGGCCATGCCGGGCGTGCAGTACCCGCACTGCGAGGCCCGCTCGTCAACCAGTGCCTGCTGGACGGGGTGGAGGTTCCCGTCGGAGGCCAGGCCCTCGATCGTCATCACCGCCCGTCCGGCGACGTCGGCGAGCGGCGTCTGACACGAGAGCACCGGCTCGCCGTCAACGAGCACCGTGCAGGCTCCGCACTGGCCCTCGCCGCACCCGGGCTTCGTTCCGGTCAGCCCGAGCGTGTCGCGTAGCCAGCCGATGAGCATGCCGGCTGAGCTCTCCAACCGATGGGCTCGGTCGTTGACGACCACGACTGCCACGCCCCCGACGCTAGGCGCCCCGTCGGCGCGCCGAAAGGGCCGTTCGTCACCCGGTCGGGGCGGGCCCGGCAGGACGTTCAGCCCGGGCCGGGCCGTTCGGACACGCGTCGGTCCCTGGGTCCGGTCCGGCCGTCGGCGAGGGCGGCGCGCACCGAGCGGGCGGCGGCCACGAGGTTGGCGAGGGCGGCCACCGTCTCGTCGTAGCCCCGGGTCTTCAGGCCGCAGTCGGGATTGACCCACAGGCGGTCGGCACCGACGCTCTCGACGGCCCGCCACAGCAGCACTTCGACGTCGGTCGCCGAGGGCACGAGCGGCGAGTGGACGTCGTAGACGCCTGGGCCGACGTCTCCCTCGTAGGCCGCGCCCTCGAAGGCGGCGAGGAGCGTCAGGTGCGAGCGCGCCGCCTCGAACGAGACCACGTCGACCTCCATCGCCGCGAGGGCGTCCACCACGTCGGCGAGCTCGGCGTAGCACATGTGGGTGTGGACCTGGGTGCCCGGGTCGGCGACCCGGGTGACGAGCCGGAACGCCCGGGTCGCCCAGGCGAGGTACCCGTCCCGCTCGGCACGGCGCAGCGGCATCCCTTCGCGCAGTGCCGGCTCGTCGACCTGGACGACGCGGACCCCCGCCGCCTGCAGGTCGGCGAGCTCGTCGCCGATCGCCAGGCCGAGCTGGGCGGCGGTCGCCGACGGTGGCTGGTCGTCACGGACGAAGGACCAGCGCAGCATGGTGACCGGGCCGGTCAGCATTCCCTTGGCGGGCTTGTCGGTGCGGGACTGCGCGTACGTGGCCCACGAGACGGTCATGGGGCCGGGCCGGGAGACGTCGCCGTAGAGGATCGGGGGACGCACGCAGCGGGACCCGAAGGACTGCACCCACCCCGCTTCGGGCAGGGCGAAGCCGGTCAGCTGCGCGGCGAAGTAGCGGACCATGTCGTCCCGCTCGGGCTCGCCGTGGACGAGCACGTCGAAGCCGAGCGCCTCTTGGAGGTCGACGACGCGGTCGACCTCGGCTCGGAGCGCAGCCTCGTACTCGTCGTCGCCCACACGGCCCGCGCGCCAGGCGGCGCGGCGGGCCCGGAGCTCGGCCGTCTGGGGGAACGACCCGATGGTCGTCGTCGGCAGTTGCGGGAGCCCGAGGTGGGCCCGTTGCAGCTCCAGGCGCTCGGCGGCAGGAGCGCTGCGCCGGGGATCGTCCGGTGCCGCCTCCACCGCCCGCCGGAGGCCGGGATCGGTCACGAGCGAAGAGCCGCGTCGGCTGGCGAGGGCGTCGCGGTTGGCGGCGAGCTCGTCCTCGACGGCCGTCGACCCCTGCTCGGCGCCGCGAGCCAGCACGGCGAGCTCGGCCAGCTTCTCCTCGGCGAAGGCCAGCCACCTCCGGACGACGGGGTCGAGACCCCTCTCGTCGGAGAGCCGTTCGGGGACGTGGAGGAACGAGCAGGAGCTGGAGACCACCAGCTCGCCGCACCGGTCGCGCAGCCGGCCGAGGAGCGCCAGCGAGGACGCGAGGTCGTTGGCCCACACGTTGCGCCCGTCGACGAGCCCGGCGAAGAGCGTCTTGCCGGGCAGACCGCCGGCCCGGTCGAGGAGGTCGACGTTCTCGGGCCCGGCGCAGAAGTCGAGCCCCACGCCGTCGACAGGCAGGTCGCGCAGCACCGCCATGGCGTCGCCCACGTGGCCGAAGTACGTGGAGACGGCGAGGCGCGGCCGGGTGTCGGCGCCGGCGATGCGCTCGTAGGCGCGCCGGAAGCGTGCGAGCTCGTCCTCGCTGCGGTCCTCGGCGAGCGCGGGCTCGTCGAGGCGCACCCAGGCAGCCCCGGCAGCCGCCAGCTCGGCGAGGAGCTCGACGTAGACGCCCGTCAGCTCGTCGACGCGCCGAGACGGGTCGGCCCCCGCCGCACCGGGGGCACAGCGAGCGAGGAAGGTGAACGGGCCGAGCAGCACCGGGGTGGTGTCGATCCCGAGCTCGGCCGCCTCCGCCAGCTCGGCGACCGCCTTCGCCGGCCTGGCGGCGAAGGCCGTGGTCGGCCCGACCTCAGGGACCAGGTGGTGGTAGTTGGTGTCGAACCACTTGGTCAGCTCGAGGGGTGCCACCGGCGCTCCGGCGAGGTCGCCGCCGCGCGCCATGGCGAAGTAGCGGTCCAGCTCGGACACGGCGGCGGCGCTCGCAGCGGGTCCGCTGAGCTCCGGGCGGAACCGCTCGGGGACCGCCCCGACGGCGACCGCCGTGTCGAGCACGTGGTCGTAGAGGGAGAAGTCGTTGGAGGGGACGACGTCGACGCCTGCTCCGGCGAGGAGCTGCCAGGTGCGCCTGCGGACCGCCGAGGCGGTCGCCTCGAGCTCGGCGGCGTCGACACGGCCGGCCCAGTAGCCCTCGAGCGCCCACTTGAGGGCGCGGCGCTCGCCCATGCGCCCCATGCCGTGCACCGCCGTCCTCACGACCGCACGCCTCCGTGCTCGGCTCCCCCGTCGACCCGCTGGCCCTGGTCGGCCGGTCGGTGGGCCGGGGCCGTACGAGCGCCGGCGTCGACGTGGCCAGCCGCGGCGAGGCCGTCCAGCAACAGGTGGAAGTAGACGAGCCCGGCCAGGGGCCACCAGGCGTCGACGAGGTCGGCGACCTCGGCGTAGCCGGCGTCGGGGGCGAGGCCGAAGCGGCGGCACAGGCCGTTGCGGGCACCGACGTCGTCGCCAGGGAGCACGTGGTGCCGACCGAGCCCGCGCAGGAGCACGTACTCGGCGCTCCACCGACCGAGCCCTGGGACCGACACCAGCAGCGAGCGTGCCGTCTCGTCGTCGAGGAGGGCGAGCCCCTCGAGGTCGACCTCCCCCGAGGCCGCCCGGCGGGCGAGCGACACCACGGTCGCCGCCTTCGCCCTGCTGAACCCGAGGGCCCGCAGCTCGGTCGGGTCGACGGCGGCGAGGCGCCCCGGGCCCGGGAACCCTGGCGGGGCGGCGGCGCTGACCACCCGCGGCCCGAACCGCCGTGCCAGTCGGTTGAGGAGGTGGACGCCGACGTCGAGGGAGAGCTGTTGGCAGGCAACCGCGTTCACCACGGCCTCGAAGACGCTCGCGAACCGCGGGGGTCGCAGGCCGGCGAACCGCTCGGCGAGCCCCGCCAGGCGCCGGTCGCGCCGAGCCAGGTCGGCGAGCCCCCCGGGGTCGGCGTCGAGGCCGAGCACCCGCGTGAGCAACCGCCGGGCGGCGACCACCTCGGCGTCTCCCGGCGTGCCCCGGTGTCGACGGACGCTCGCCACGAGGACCGGGGGGCGCAGCCCCCTGCGCTCGTGCACCTCGAGGAGCGCCGGACGTCCTCGGAGCTCGGCGACACGGCGGTACGTGGTCCCGTCCCAGGCGTCGACGGCGTTGTGCGCCCGCCGGCGGAGTGCCCACACGGTGAGGTCGAGGCGGAACGGGGCCACCACGGCGAGCTCGAAGGTCGCGGTGGCCACTCAGCGCCCCCCGCCGGGTCCGGAGCCGGCGAGCACGGCGGCCAGCACGGTGGCTCCCGACCGGGCGACGTCGCGCGTCGCGGTCAGCAGGACGAGACGCCCCCGGCGCGCCCGGTCCGCCAAGGCGGCGGCCACGGACGCGGCCGGCTCGCCGGCGAGCTCGGCCACGTAGCGCCGGGAGAACTCGGCGAAGCGCTCGGGGTCGTGCCCGTACCAGCGCCGCAGCTCGGTGCTCGGGGCGACGTCCTTCGCCCACTCGTCGAGGTCGACGGCCGCCCTCGCGACCCCTCGGGGCCACAGCCGGTCGACGAGCACCCGGTGCTCGTCCGCCGACCGCCCTGGGTCCTCGTAGACGCGGACGACGTCCACCCGTCCCACGCTCCGCCCTCCCCGGAGGCTCAGCGCACCCGGAGCCCGAGCGCCCCGGCTACCTCGGCGTCCATCATCGCCGGGCTCCACGGTGGCTCCCAGACGACGCGCACGTCAACGGGGACCGTCGCTCCGACGGCGTCCGCGACGGCGGCCCGGGCCAGTTCGGGGAGGCTCTCGGAAGCGGGGCACCCCGGCGTCGTCAGCGTCATCTCGACCACCAGCGTCCCGTCCACGGCGGCGACCCCGTAGACGAGGCCCAAGGACACCACGTCCAGGCAGAGCTCCGGGTCGACGACGCCGGAGAGCGCGCCCCACGCTGCCTCGACGGCGCGCCCGGCCCCGGGCTCGGCCTCGGCCGCACTGTCCCCGGGCTCGGCCTCGAGACGGCTCCAGACGCCGCTCATGACAGGCGGCGGAACGTCACCCGCCAGTCGCCCCCACCGAGGTCCTCGACCTCGTAGGCGAAGCCCTGAGAGGACAGCACGCCCTCCAGCGGGACCGGTTCGAAGGGCGCGAGCACCACGAGCTCGTCGCCGTCCGGCAACGTCGAGACGGCCGCCATGATCGTCTCGAACGGCTCGCCGCCTGCCGCGATGATCGGCCGGGCATCGACAGTGGCCATCGTGTCCTCCTCTGGCAAAGGCCCACCCGGGCTCCCCGGGCAGGGCCTCGTTCATCTGTATTTTTCTGTTGATGACTAGAACTTAGTACGTCGCACCTGCGAACGCCAGGGCTGCCCGCTGGCCGCTCGCCGGGCTGCCGGCTCCGGGCACGACCGCCCGAGCAGCCCGGGAGGCTCTGCTATTTCTTCTGTGGTGTACTAGATCTATGATTGCCAGGTGAGGAACCGGCGGGCCGGAGGTGACCACATGGGCAGCGAGCGACGCGATGCCGGCTGAGAGGCACGGGCGCAACGGGGACGTGCGTGCCGAGGTCGGCGACCGCAGGCTCGGCCCGGAGCTCGAAGCGGGCTCCCTCGACCCGTCGACGGCCCTCGCGGAGGCGGCGGCGGTGCATGCGGCACTGCTCCGCGGCGCAAGCGGCGATGTGCGCTGACCCGTCGCCGCTCGGGGGCTCGGAGCCGGCACCCCGCTCAGGACCCGGTCCCGCCGCACGGACCGGGTCGACGCCGGCCGCCGGTGCCTGGCCGGGGCGGCCGCCCGGGCTCCCGGGCGCCGTGCCGCCGCCGTCGGTCCCCCTCGCCTTCTTGGCAGCCGCGTCGCTGGGGCTCGTCGCCTGCGGTGCAGCGTGGGCGTGGGCGTGGGGGTGGGCGGGCAGCGACCCGAGCGCCGACCCCGTCGTGGCCGCCGTGCACCTGGGCGTGCTGGCGACCCTGGCAACGGGCGTGCTCGGGGCGGTCCACCAGTTCACCCCGGTCATCACCGGAAGACCGCTGCGGTCGGTCCGCCTAGCTCGGCTGGTCTTCGTCACCTGGTTGGGAGCGTCGTGGCTGCTGCCGCTCGGCGTCGCCACCGAGCAGGTCACCGTGACGGCAGCGAGCGGTGCCCTGGCGGGGCTGTCGCTCGTGCTGCTCGCGGTGAACCTCGCCGGCCCCCTTGCCGTGCGGGGCAAGGGGACGCCCGTCACCGCCTTGCGGCTCGCCCTCGCCGGTGCGCTGTCGACGAGCTTCCTCGGCGTGGCCTTCGTCGGCGACCGCCAGCGTGGCTGGTTCGTCCTCTCCGGGCACGTCGACCTGGCGATGGGAGTGCTCGGGCTCTTCGGCTGGCTCGGGCTCACCTATGTCGGTGTCGCCGAGAAGCTCTGGCCGATGTTCCTGCTCGCCCACCTCCCCGGGCGCCACCGCTCGGGTCGGGTCGCCGTCTGGTGCCTCGCCGTCGGCGTGACGCTCCTCGCACCTGCTCTGGCGTGGGGAGCGGACACCCTCGCCTGGGCCGGTGGCGTCACGACGGCAGCAGGGCTGGGGGCCCACCTCGTGTCGCTCGCCGTCCACGTCCGCCACCGTCGCCGTGCGGTCGACCTCCACCTCGTCTTCGTCCTCACCGCGGCGGCGTGGGTGCCGGTCGGCGCCGGGCTCGCCGTGGCGGCCGCCCTGGTCGTTCCTCGGCACCACCACGTCGGGGTGGCGCTCTCGGCGGCGGCCCTCTCGGCGTTCGGCGCCTGGCTGCTCGAGGCGCTGGTGGGCCACGCTCACAAGGTCGTGCCGTTCATCGTCTGGTCGGCGTTGCGCGCCCGGGGAGTTGCGACGGGCCCGAGCGGAGCGCCCCTCCTCTTCGCCGACCTCTACGACCACCGCTGGGCCGCGGCGTCCTACGGGACGCTCACGTGCGGGGTGGCCGCGCTGTGCACGGGCCTCGCCGTGTCGGCTCCCCCGCTCGTCGCGATCGGTGGCGCCCTGCTCGTCGCCACCGGGCTCGTGGTGGCGGCCAACTTGTCGGCGGTGCCGGTCCGCCTGCTCGGCCGGGCGGCCGCGCCGACCGGAGCGCAGAGCCCTCCCAGCCAGCCGCGGGTGACCGGCTAGGCCGCCGCAGCGGGACGGCCGACGCGCACCCGCCAGGTCCGCGGGCCCGCCTCGAGGACGTCCCAGGTGTACGCCCCGGCGTGCTCGGCCTCGAACTGGTACCGGAGCGGCTTGGGATCGTGGTCGTTGACGAGCACGAAGGCCGCGCCCGGACGGAGCGTGCCGTAGGAGTCGAAGATCACCTCGTGGCGTCGGGCCGGTGCGAGCGCCCGTACGTCGAGCACCGGGTCCGCGGCAGACCCGGCCGGTCGCTCGCCGCTCGCGAGCACCACAGGCTGGGCGGTCACCGACCGCACGAGCCGGTGCAGCGCCGCGGTCACCCGCGAGGCGAGGTCGGGGCGCGGCGCGCGGACCGCCGCCCATGCCTCGGCGGCGAGCCGGCAGGCACCGTCACCTCCGCCCACCTCGGCCAGCCGCCTCGTCGCGTCGAGCACCACGCCGACGAGGAGGGTCTCCGCGTCGGGAGCGACGCCCTCCTCGGAGGTCTCGGTCCCGCCCTGGGCCGCCTCGGTGAGCCGGTGCAGTTGGACGAGCAGGCCGGCCAGGTCCGCCGAGGGGCCCGAGGCCAGCCGAGGCAGGATCCGCTCGTTCTCCTTGGCCACGTGCGCCGCGAAGAGCGTCCCGAGCGCCTCGGCCTCGGCCATTGCGTCGCGCCCGTCGGACGCGGTGGCCAGCCGGTCCACCAGCGACGCGAGGCGGCGGTGCTCGTCGACCATCCCCGCCACGGTCTCCGCCAGGTCGTCGTCGGACGCGGCCGCCCGGTAGAGCGTGTGCTCCTCCGCCACGGCGTGGGGCAGGACCTCGTCGGCCACGTAGGCGACCAGCGCCGCGACGGCCGGGCCGTGGGCGGCGCCGGGCCCGACCGACGAGCGGACGGCCGACACCCGGCGAGCGACGCCGTCCTCGAGTGCTGCGTGGTGCGCCACCATCGCCTCGACGGCTGCGCTCCGGCTGGTGGTCATCGCTCCTGCCTCCTCGTGCACCGCGGCCGCCCCGCGGGAATATCTCTAGTCTATTTTAGAGAAATATGTCGGCGCCACCGGGCTGCCGGTCACCTCGACGTGACGGGCACACGCTGGCTGCTCAGCCCGGCAGCTGCACGAGCTCGGCGCTGCACACGAGGTCGTGGCCCTCGGTCTCGACGGCTCCGCACGACGGGCAGACGAGGTGTGCCCAGCAGGCGGGGTCGCCGCCGACGTCGTCTCCGTGCTCGGCCCCCTCGAGCCGGCCTTCGGGCTCCACGGCCGCCCAGGACCGCTCAGGAGCGGACGTCGAGCGGGCCCTCGCGGCGCACGACCAGGCGGCACCCGGCCCGACGGGCATCTTTGACGACCAGCCGCTCGACGTGGAGCCCACCCAGGCCCTCTGCCAGTCCTTCGGCGAGACCGAGGTGGAGCTGGCAGATCGTCCGAGGATCGGACGACGCCACCTCGGCGAACGGGCAGCGTCCGAGCACGAGCTCCATCGTGCGCCTCTTGTCCGTCCGGGTCGGACGGAACCCCCGGCGGGCCATCTCGCCCTCGAGCAGCTCGTCGCTCGCTCCCGTGCCCGCCAGCTCGCCGGCGCGGCGCCGGCCCTCTTCGAGGCCGGCCTGCCGCGGTCCCGTCCCGCCGCGGACGGCGCCGGCCAGCAGGCTCGCCAGCCACGAGTAGGCCCCGGTGGTGCCCCATCGGTCCGAGACCTCGGGGTGCAGGGAGTAGAGGAGCCGTGGCCGGCCGGGACGGGCGCGTGCCTCTGTCTCCTCGACCACGAGGTTGGCCTCCTTCAGCACGGCGAGGTGCTGGCGCACGGCGTTGTGGTTCAGCTGCACGTGCTCGGTGAGCTCGGCCACCCCCACCGGGTGGCGGGCGTCGGCGACGTAGCGGAAGATGCGGTGGCGCGTCGGGTCGCCGAGGGCCCTTGCCTCCTGTTGCAGCGACTCGTCGACGGCCACGTCCCCTCCTGCTACTTCTAGATAAGACTAGAACATCATAGGCCACGCCGCAGAGGCGTCTCCGGGCTCGTCAGCCTCGCGAGGCTCGTCAGGCCCGCTCGGGGAGGTGCGGGAGGAACTCGCCGCTGGCGAGCGAGCGCAGCTCCTCCGCATGGACGGCCGTGAGGGCCTCGAGCGCAGCCGCGCCCTTGGGCTGGAGGGTGACCCGGACGACCCGCCGGTCCTCGGCGTCGACCGACCGGTGCACGAGACCGGCCTGTTCGGCGCGGTCGACGAGCTCGACCGCCGAGTGGTGCCGGAGCTGGAGGCACGACGCGAGCTCGCCGATCGTCGGTCCCGACGGTCCGGCAAGGCCCCGCACGGCCAGCAGGAGCTGGTGCTGCGCCGGGGTCAGCCCGGCGCGGCGGGCCTGCTCGGCGCTCCACGCGAGGAAGCGGCGGAGCCGGGTCCGGAACCGGAGGATGCTCCGGTAGTCGTCGTCGGTGAACCCGGACGGCACTGCTGCCCGCTCCCGGTCGCTCACGTCGGCGCGCTCCCCCCGGGTCCCTGGCCCGGCGGGCGCGGCGCCCGCCGGCGCAGCCGGGGCTGCTGGAGCTCGGACTCGGCGATCCGGCGGGCGAGGAGCCCGCGCAGCGCCTCTCGACGGAGCACGCCGACCGGTTCTCCCCCGTCGGTGACCGTCACGGCGTCGGCGCCGTCGGCGAGGAGCACGACGAGAGCATCGCGCGCAGAGGCCAGCCGGTCGACGGAGGGCCCGCACGGCGCGTCGGCACCTGCCGGCAGCGGCTCCATCAGCTGTCCGGCGACGGCTGCGCGGAACGGGTCCGCCTCGGTGTCGAAGTCGACCCGGTACCCGCGGCGCACCAGCTTGTCGGTCATCAGCCGTTCGGGCAGCGCGCGCTCGGCGACGACCTCGGCGACGCCGAGCACGAGGAGCATGGGGACGACCAGGTGCGACGCGCCGGTGACCTCGAGGGCGAACACCCCCCCGGTCAGCAGGGCTCGGGCGGAGACGCCGAACGACGCGCCCATCGCCACGACGGCGAAGGCGGCCGGCTCGACGTGGGCGGACGGGAAGAGGTGGGCGAAGCCGATCCCGATGGTGTCGCCCAGGGTGGCGCCGACGAGGAAGATCGGCGCGAGCGTGCCGCCCGAGGTGTTGGAGGCGAGCGAGACCCACCACGAGACGAGCTTGGCCACGCAGAGCACCGCCGCCGTGCCGACGAGGAACCGGCCGTTCACCGCGTCGCTGATCGCCCAGTAGCCGACCGACAGCGATCCGGGTGCCACGAGACCGACGAGCGCGAAGCCGAGGGCGCCGAGGAGCGGGTGGAGGGACGCGGGGACGGGGAGCCTGCGGAAGCCCGCCTCGAAGGCGAAGAGCCCCCTGTTCACGACGATCGCCAGCACGCCCACTGCCACGCCGAGCGGCAGGAAGAGCGGGAGCTGGTCGGCAGGGACGGCGAGGGGACGCGTGACGGCGAAGAGCGGGCGGGCACCGAGCAGCACCGTGTGGAGCTCGGTGGCGATGCCGGTGGCGAACAGGAGCGGCAGGAGGGAACGAAGGGAGCGCTCGAACACCAGGAGCTCGAAGGCCAGGACCACGGCGGCCACCGGCGTGGCGAAGACCCCTGCCATGCCGGCAGCGGCACCCGTCGCCAGCAGGACCCGTCGCTCGGCTGACGACACGCGCACCCACTGGCCGAGCAGCGAGCCCACGCACCCCCCGGTGACGATGATGGGGCCCTCGGCCCCGAACGGGCCCCCGGTCCCCATCGCCACGGCGGCCGAGAGCGGCTTGGCGACGAGGACCCGCGGCCGGATGCAGCTGTCGCGCTGGACCACGGCCTCGAGGGACTCGGGGATGCCGTGCCCCTTGATCACCGGTGTCCAGCGCGCCAGGGCGACGACCACGGCCGCTCCCCCCAGCGCGACGGGGACGAGGGCCGGCCCGGGCCGGTAGTGGGCGAGGTCCGGCAGCGTGAACGCCACCCGGTGGAGAAGGGCGAGGTTGCTGAGCAGGCCCACGAGCCGCACGACGACGAAGGCGGCGAGCCCGCCGACCACGCCCAGCCCGGCGCCCACGAGGGCGAGGAAGGCCATCCGCCGCGGCGGCTCGCCGAGGCTCACCTCGTGGGGCGGGGCGCGTCGTGTCGTGGTCCGGGCACGGAGCATCGCCGGAGACTTTATATCGTCTCACGACATAACTGCCGACGGGCGGGCGCCCGGGGTGCCGCGGTCCGTGGCGCAGACAGGCGCCGGCGATGAGGGTGCGGGCGCCGGCGGTGCGACGGGAGCTCCGGCTGGGCCGTCCCCGACGCGAGCGACGGCCAGGTCGGGGTCCTCCCGTCCTGGCCGTCCGGGCGAGGCCTTCGCTGGTGGGCCGTAGACACTCGTATTCGAACGTCGCTGAACCGCGGGAACGCGTCCTGACCCTCGTGCGCGTCGCGTCGGAACCTGGTGAGGACCGCTCTGCTGGCTGCTGATGCTATCAGTCCGTGATAGCATGGCTGTATGCCCTCACCGAGGACGACGTTCACGCTGGACGAGGAGTTGGCTGATCGCGCCCGTCAACTCGGCGTCAACATCTCGGCCGCTGCTCGCCAGGGAGTTGCTGATGCCGTACGTGCAGCCCTCGCGCGAGCAGACCGGGAGGCGTACCTGCGACATCCGGAACACGTGGACCCCTCTTGGACGGACGCTGAAGCATGGGGAGAGCCGTGAGACGCGGCGAGCTGTGGTTGGCTGAGGTCGGTCGCAAGAGGCGACCTGTCCTACTGCTCACCCGGTCCGAGGTGCTTGTCGCTCGCAGCCTGATCACGGTCGCCGAAGTCACGACCACGATCCGGGGCCTTGCTGCAGAAGTCGAGATCGACCACGTCGAAGCCGGCCTCGACCGACCGTCGGTGATCAACTGCGACGGACTCCACACCATCGCCCAGGCATCCCTCTCCAGTCCCGTCGGACACGTCGGAGAGGACGTCATGCGCAAGGTGTGCGCAGCGGTCAGCTATGCGCTCGGCTGTTGATGGGCAGCCGTTCGAACAAGGAGATCTGGTCTCCCTCGAGGTGGGCCGGGGTGGATTCGAACCACCGTAGGCAGAACCGGCAGATTTACAGTCTGCTCCCTTTGGCCACTCGGGCACCGACCCTCGGGGGCGAAGGATACCCGGTCAGCCGGGGCTACTGTTTCCC
>JAKAQM010000217.1 GCA_021822565.1 Actinomycetes bacterium
GGCGCGCGAGCCGTTCCGTCATACCTCGGTGGTGGCACCGGTCGCAGATGGCCTCGTCGCCGGCATGGGGGGGATCGGCTACGAGCTCGCGATCGAAGCCGCCGTGCGCCTGGTGGCTGCACGCGCGCACGATGGACCCGGCAAGGAGGAACCATGAGACCATTGCAGGTGGCATCCAGGTTGGGCCGGCTTCGAGCGCGTCTCGACGGGGCGGGGGTGGATGCGCTGGTGGTCACCAACCTGGTCAACGTCCGCTACCTCACGGGCTTCACGGGATCCGCAGGCGTGCTCGCGCTGACGGGTTCGGGCGCGCTGCTGACCACCGACGGCCGCTACCGCACGCAGTCCGCCGAGCAGGTGGCGGCGGCCGGGGCCGAGGTCGAGCTCTCGGTCGGCTCGCTCGCCGCACAGCGCGACGCCGTCAAGGCGTTCGTCTCGGGCGCCGCGCGCGTCGGCCTCGAGGCGGAGCACGTGAGCTGGAGCGACAGCCGCCTGTGGGGTGAGCTCGTCGGCGACGTCGTCCCGACGAGCGGGCTGGTCGAGGCGCTGCGCGAGATCAAGGACGAGGGCGAGATCGACCGGGTGGCCCGGGCGGCTGGGATCGCGGACGCCGCCTTGGAGGAGGTCCTCGCCATGCTGTCGAGCGGGGTGACCGAGGAGGGGTTCGCGCTCGCGCTCGACACCGCGATGCGCCGCGGGGGCGCGGAGTCCCCGGCGTTCGAGACCATCGTCGCCTCGGGCCCGAGCTCCGCCAAGCCGCACCATCATCCGACGGGGCGCGCCATCGGGCGCGGCGAGCCGGTCGTGGTGGACTTCGGCGCGACGTTCGAGGGCTACCGCTCGGACATGACCCGCACGTTCTTCGTGGGGGGCGAGCCGGTCGGCGAGCTCGCACGGGTGTTCGCAGTCGTCGAAGATGCCCAGGCCCGTGGGGTCGCAGCGGTCGCCCCCGGCGTCGGCTGCAAGGAGGTCGACGAGATCTGCCGCGACGTCATCGCGCAGGCCGGCTGGGCGGACCGGTTCGAGCACGGCACCGGCCACGGTGTCGGCTTGGACATCCACGAGGCCCCGACCCTGAGCCCGCTGGGCACTGCTACCCTTTCTCCCGGCATGATCGTCACGGTCGAGCCCGGGGTGTACCTGCCGGGCGTCGGTGGCGTTCGGATCGAGGACACCCTGGTGGTGACCGAGGACGGGAACCGGGCGCTGACGACCTTCGCGAAGACCGCCGCGGCGTAGGCGGACGACGCCGGGTCGTCCACCTCGCGCCCCGGCGGGTCGCACCAGCCCAGTCCACGTACCAGCCCAGTCCACGTACCAGCCCAGTCCACGTACCAGCCCAGTCCACGTACCAGCCCCGAGAGGAACGATGCCCGTCTCCACCAACGACTTGAAGAACGGCATGACGCTCGAGCTCGCCGAGGGCCTCTTCACGGTGGTCGAGTTCCAGCACGTGAAGCCCGGCAAGGGCGGCGCCTTCGTGCGCACCAAGCTGAAGAGCCTGCGCACGGGCGCGGTCGTCGACCGGACCTACCGCGCCGACGAGAAGCTCGAGCAGGCCATCATCGACAAACGGGAGATGCAGTTCCTCTACCGCGACGGCGAGGACTACGTCTTCATGGACTCGACGAGCTACGAGCAGCTCCAGGTGCCGCGCGCGGCGCTCGGCGACGCCGCCAGCTACCTGAAGGAGGGCAACGCCGTCCACCTCCAGATGCACGGCAGCGACATCGTCGGCGTCGACCTGCCCGCGGCGGTCGAGCTGACCGTCGCGGAGACCGAGCCCGGCATCCAGGGCGATCGGGTCTCGGGTGCTCGCAAGCCCGCGACGCTCGAGACCGGGCTCGTCGTCCAGGTGCCGCTCTTCGTCAACCCCGGCGACGCGATCAGGGTGGACACCCGCACGGGGGAGTACCTGACCCGGGCCTGAGCCCGTGGCGATCGAGCGTGGCAGCCGACGAGCCGACGCGTCACCAGTCGCGTGAGCGCGCCTTGGGCCTCCTCTACGAGGCGGAGATGAAGCGGGAGGCCCCGACGGCCGTCCTGGGCGCACTCGCCGTGCCGGCCGACCGCTTCACGGCGGAGCTCGTCGCCGCCGCAGAGCGTCACGGGCAGGAGGCCGACGCGCTGGTCGCCGGCGCCTCGGTGGGGTGGCCCCTCGAGCGCATGGCGGTGGTCGACCGGCTGGTCCTGCGCATGGCCGTCGCCGAGCTGCTCGAGCCGGAGGGCCCTCCGACCGCCGTCGTCCTCGACGAGGCGGTCGAGCTCGCCAAGACCTACTCCACCGAGGAGTCGGGCGCGTTCGTCAACGGTATCCTGCGCACCATCGCGGCCAAGGTCCGCTAAGGTCCTGCGCTGACCGTGAAGCGGGTCCCGTGAGGCCCGCACGGAGAGGAGGAGCAGTGGCCGAACGCGAGCGCAGCCATACCCGCGGTGGCAGCTTCGTTCCCCGTGCCCACGTCCTCTCCGCCGAAGACGTCCAGCGCGCGCTCGTCCGTATGGCGCACGAGGTCGCAGAGCGAAACCGCGGGCTCGACGACGTGGTGCTCGTGGGCCTGCAGACCGGCGGCGTGCCGCTCGCACGCCTGATGGCCGAGGCCCTGCACGACGCCGAGCACGTCGAGGTGCCGGTGGGGACGCTCGACGTCGCCTTCTACCGGGACGACATCGGCCTGCGCCCGGTGCTGCCCGAAGCCGTGACGGAGATCCCCGGGGACCTCACGGGCAAGGTCGTGGTCCTCGTCGACGACGTCTTGTTCACCGGCCGCACGGTCAGAGCCGCGTTGCACGCACTGAGCGACTTCGGCCGCGCGCGCGCGGTGCAGCTGGCCGTGATGGTCGACCGGGGGCACCGGGAGCTCCCCATCAGGCCCGATTACGTCGGCAAGAACCTTCCCACCCGCAGGTCCGAGATGGTGGA
Source organism: Actinomycetes bacterium (assembly GCA_021822565.1). GTDB lineage: Bacteria > Actinomycetota > Acidimicrobiia > Acidimicrobiales > RAAP-2 > JAJYVT01. The sequence continues at coordinate 2,921 of JAKAQM010000217.1, forward strand.
CGTCTCCGCGGACGGGGTGAGCATCGGGGTCCTCGGGTGACACACCTGCTCTCGATCGGCGACCTCGGGCGCGAGGGCATCGAAGAGGTGCTCCGGGTCGCGGAAGCCTTCGCCGAGGTCGAGACGCGGGCCATCCGCAAGGTCCCGACGCTGCGCGGCAAGGCGATCGCCACGCTCTTCTTCGAGGACTCCACGCGTACCCGCCTATCGTTCGAGACGGCAGCGAAGCGCCTCTCGGCGGACGTGCTCTCCTTCTCGGCCGCCTCGTCGTCGGTCAAGAAGGGCGAGTCGATCCGCGACACCGTCGAGACGATCGAGGCGATGGGCATGGACGCGCTCGTGGTGCGCCATGCCTCCGCGGGC
>JAKAQM010000064.1 GCA_021822565.1 Actinomycetes bacterium
CGACATCTCCCATGTAGCGGGTGAAGTACCCCTCCTTCTGGACGATGGACGCGACCGTGACGAGCTGGTAGGCGTCCAATCCGGCGACCGTGGTCGACGGCGTGAGCCCGACGGAGCGGGCTCGGGCGTCGAAGCGAGCGACCATCCTGGCCAGCAGCGCATGACCGCTCTCTGTGGGCAGGATCTCGTAGGTGCCGCTGCCGATGAGCCCCTCGAGGGACCCCCCCGAGGCGCGCTGGAAGGGCGAGCGGACCCGGCCCGCCCGGCCCGCGTCGGAGAACGCATGCGCGAGGGTCCCCGGCATCGACGACAGCTCGGCGGCGATCTCCGAGATGGTCATGCCCGGCACGACGTCGAGCTCCCCCACGTTCGGCCCTGTTCCGAGAAGGGCGCTCACCGCGGAGAACGAGAGGTTGCGGTGCAACTGGTAGATGCCGGGGCGCACCGTGGGGGCGCCGTGCACCAACGACCAGAGACGGAAGGCGAAGGATGTCCCGATGACCTGGCGCTTCGCGAGCGCCGTCGCGATCGCCCCGAACGGCTCACCTCGGTGCACGTCGACGAGCACAGGGGCCCCGGACCGGCCGAAGGGGTGCGACTCCGACTCGTACCACCCGAGCGCGCCGGCCAGCACGACGAGCACGCCGATCGCTGCCACGACGATCCTCCCGCGGCGAGTGAGCCGCCCACGGCGGCTCGTCCCGGTACCACGCGAGCCAGGCTCCGATCGGGCGTGGCGGCCACGGTGCGCGCTCATCTCGAGTCGAGCCACGATTGCAACAGCACCGTCGCCGCCGCGCTGTCCACGCGCGCCCGGCGCTGCCGGCCGGCGACGCCGGCGGTGGCGAGGGCGCCAACGGCGGTGACGGTCGTGAACCGCTCGTCGAAGGTCTCCACCTGCACCCCGCGTGCCGAGAGCAGCGTCGTGAGGGCAGCAGCCTCCTCCTCGACGGCGCGGGCAGCGGGTCCACGGCTTCCGTCGAGGGACAGGGGGAGCCCCACCACGACCACCTCGGCACCGACCTCCGCGGCAACCTCGGCGATCGCACGGTGGTCGAGCGACCGCTCCGCGTGGCGCGCGATCGGAGGGCGGGGGAAGGCCATCGACCCCGCAGCGTCGCTGACCGCGATGCCGATGCGCCGCTCACCGAGGTCGACGCCGACGGATCTCGCCATGGCGCCGTAGACTACCGGCGACGCCTCGGGGCCCCCCTTGCCCGTGTCCCCGCTTCCCCCCTGCGCCTTGCCCGCGCCTTGGGCTCCGACGGCTCGGAACCGCCGGCGATCAGGCGCACCGCCTCCGGCTCACCCTCCGGCTCGCCGAGACGTCGCCACAGCTCCGCCTCGCGCCGGCGCCGCTCGGCCCGCGCGACGTCGAGCGCGTCGCGCATCGTGCTGCCCATCTCGCGGGCCGCCTGCACCGCCTCGCTCCCGGCGACCATGGGCGACAGCAGCGCGGCCGCGCGCCGCACCTGGCGCCGCACACGCCGCTCGGCCCACAAGGTGCCCCCGACCCCGAGGGCGATCCCCGCACCGAGCCACAGCGGGCGCCGCACCATCAGCGGGGGCCCGTCAGCGTCCGGCGCGACGCGGGCAGTGCCGCAGCCTCGATGGCGACGTCCCCCCCGTGCCGGTCGTCCCCACGGGTGCCGGCGGTCGACGCGCTCTGGCGATCCGGTGCGCCGCGAAGCCGCCGCAGCCCCCCGACGGCCCCTGCACGCCATGCGAGCACCTTCACGACCGGGTTGGCGAACGCGCGCCGAGCGATGCGGGCGGCATGGTCGACGGTGGCGGTGACCACCTCGGTATCGGCGAGGACGGCATCCACGCGCGCGATCTCCGTGGCGGCGTGCCCGGCGGCGGCATGCGCCTCCTCCACCAAGAGGAGCGCCTCGTGGCGAAGCGCCTCGACCCCGCGCTCGAGCCGGCGAACCTGGTTCACCAGGACGAATGCGGCTGCAAGCGAGACGATGGCTCCGAGGGAGCCGATGCCGGCCGCGACCACCACGACGACGTCGGCGGCGCTCACCCCACGAGCGTAGCTGGCGGCCCACGAGGGGTGCAGAACCGCTGGCGCGCCGAAGACCTCGGCGGTGCCGCGCCGAAGACCTCGGCGGTGCAGTGCCGAACGCCACGGCAGGTCGCGCGAGCCACGGTCCATCGTGCAGCGACTATCGTCGCCACGTGCAGCAAGTCTCCAGCGCGGAGACGCGACATCGTTCCCTCCCGTCGGTCCCGCCCCGTATCAGTGGTCTCGTCGCGCTCACGAAGCCCCGGATCATCGAGCTGCTGCTCATCACGACGGTGCCGGCCATGTTCGTCGCCTCTCGTTCCGTCCCGTCGTTCCGGCTCGTCGCGATGACGGTGATCGGAGGCACGTTCGCCGCCGGAGGCGCCAACGCGTTCAACATGTTCTACGACCGCGACATCGACGCGGTCATGGACCGGACGCGCCGCCGCCCGCTCGTGTCGGGAGCGGTCTCGCCGTCCGACGCGCTCGTGCTCTCCGTCGGCCTCGAGGTCTCGGCCTTCCTGCTGCTCTGGCTCACCGTGAACCTGCTCTCGGCGCTCCTCGCGCTGGCGGCGGCGCTGTTCTACGTCGGGGTCTACACGGTGTGGATGAAGCGCCGCTACCGGAGCAACATCGTGATCGGCGGTGCCGCCGGCGCCGTCCCCGCCCTCGTCGGCTGGAGCGCGGTCACCGGACACCTGGGTGCGCCCGCGTGGGTGATGTTCGGCATCGTCTTCGCCTGGACGCCGCCACACTTCTGGGCGCTCGCCATCCGCCATCGAGACGACTACTCGAGGGCATCGGTGCCCATGCTGCCGTCCGTCGCGGACACCTCTCGGGTGGTCCGCGAGATCCTCGCGTACAGTGCGCTCCTCACGGCCCTGTCCCTGTTGCTGGCCTTCGTCTCGCACCTCGGCTGGGTGTTCGTCGGGATCGCCGTCGTGCTGGACGCGGGGCTCTTCTCCTACGCGCTCGCGCTGCGATCCGACCCGAGCCCGAAACGGGCGATGAGGCTGTTCGCCTACTCGATCACGTACCTCACGGCGCTCTTCTTGGCCATGGGAGCGATCGCGATCGTGCGGCACCCCTGAATCGCGATCGTTCGGCACCCCTGAGCCGCCCGTCCCTCGCCGCGCCATCTCGAACCGCGGTAGCCGACGGGCATCATGTCGAAGACCCGTACTCGACCGGCACGTGCAGCCTCTGGGCGGTGGGTCCCCAGCGACCCGTGGGTGCCCGCTGCCAGACGGTCACCTCGCTGCCCGCGACGACGAGCGCGCTGAGGTGGCCAGGACCCGCAGCCGGCACCGGCGCGCCCGCCGGCGCGGAAGAAGACGCGGGACCAGGTGCGGGAACGATCACCTGAGCTCCGGCAGGAGGCGGGCCGAGGGAGCGCCAGCGGGTGGCCGGGCCCCCGGTCCAGAGGAGATCCTGCGTTCGGGACCCGCTGCCGGTGGCGACCAGCAGCGACCGGCCCCCGAGCGCGGCCGTCGAGAGGACCGATCCATGCAGCCGCACCTGCGGCGATGCCCGCCAGCTCGCCGCAGGCCCCGCACGCCACAGCGCGACGAGCGACTCGGAGCGCAAGCCCCGTCCCTCGGCGAGCGCCCATGTCCCGGCGGTACCGGCTTCCAGCCTGAGGACCGTGAAGGTCGAACGCGCGCCGGAGGGCACCCGGACGCGTGTTGCCACCCAGCCGCTCGCAGAGAGGTGGAACAAGCCCACGACGCCGCGTACCCCGCACGCCGCGCCCAGCTCCGCCGACGAGGCGGCCGGAGCCTCCGACGGAGCTCCCGGCGGAGCCTCCGACGGAGCCGACACCGCGCTCAGCGCGAGGATGCCGCACGCGCGTCCCGCCCGGGTCGCGTCGAGCGCCCGGCGACTGATCAGGGTCCTCCACGCTGTGAGGGAGCCCGTGGAGCGCAACAGGGCGCCTCCACCCGCCCGCACCAGCGCGAGCACCGCGCCGTCGGGCTCCGCTGCGACCGCGTCGGCCACCGGGAGCAAGCCCGAAGCGAGGGTGCCGGCCGTCCAGGTCTTCCCGCCGTCGTCGGTCGAGGCGATCGGCGAGTAGGTGAGGTACTGGCTCGGTTGGAACCCCGCGGTCACCACACCCGGCCCGCTGCTCCCCCCCGGCGTCCCCTCGGCCGAGAACCCGCCGTTCGACGCGACCCCGGGCGGCGTCACGATGCTCCATCGCGGGGCACCGCCGGGACGGACCAAGATCTGCCAGAAGGTGTCGAGCCTCCGGCCGAGGTGACCGAGCGCGACGACCGCCCAGGCCGATGCGCCACTCGTCCAGCTCTGCGCGAGCCCCGCGTCGGCGGGACGTGCCTGCACCGCCTGCACCGATCGAACTGATCGGGTGGCGGCGCCAGCCGGCACGCCTGCGGGGTCTGCCACCCCGGCGGCGATCCCACAGACGAGCGTGACGCCGGCGACCGCAACACGCACCCGGCGGCCAGCGGCACCCACGTGCCCCTCGTGGTCGACCGCGGCCGCGCGCGTGCGCCTCACCGCGCCATGACGGCGCGCAGCTCGTCGGAGATCAGGGTCGCCATCGACGAGCGCGCGCTCTGTGTCACGCCAGGATCCGAGTTGAGCACGGCCCGCATCCGCCCTTGCGGCCCGATCACGAACACGATCTCGCTGTGGTTCACCATCGCTCCTGCCGGCGCCACGTCGACCTCGATGCCGTACGCCTTCCACACCGCCGCGAGCTGGCGCTCGGATCCCGTGAGGTACCTCCAGTTGCCGACGCCGTTCAGCCCCTCCTGGCGGTCGAAGGCATCGACGGTCGCCACCGATCGGTAGACGGGGTTGGCCACGATGGCCACGAGCTCGACCTTCGCCGCCCGGGCGCCGAGGAGCACGTCCGCCCGGCGGAAGGTCTGCGCGATGAGCGGGCATGTCCGCGTGCAGACAGGGTCGAGGAAGGTGAGGGCGACGGCCTTGCCCCGCAAGCCTGCGAGCGAGACCGCACTGCCGGATTGGTCGACGAGGCTGAACGGAGGTGCCGGAGCGTCCACCTGGCCCGGGACCCCGTTCAGCGCCTCGGTCACGATCGGGGACGCGTTCGGGCTCGCCCCCGCCACGGCCATCGGGATCACGCCGACGAGCCCCACCGCGACGGTCAGCACGAACCCGGCCGTGCGGGCGACCACACCGGGCGCCAGGAGCTCCCAGCGGCGCGGCGCTGGCGTCTCGGCGAGACCGCGCACGGAGAGGAACACCGGCTCTCGCACCTCGACCGGTGGCCGAAGGAGCGCGAGAAGGCCGCCGGCGAGCAGGAGGAGCGTCGGCACCATGGAGTTGGGATCCGTGCCCAGGCCGCCCAGGAGCCCGAGATCCTGCACGAGCACCCAGTCGGCGAGCAGGAGGAGCACCGCGGCCCCGGCTCCCGCGAGCACCACTCTCCGCCGGCCGGTGACGAGCGCCACGCCGAGAAGACCGAGTGCCACGACGAGGAACAGGTTCACGGCCCAGCCGTGCGCACCGTCGAAGGACCCGAAGGCGGCGACCCACCGGGACAGCACGCGTGGCTGCGAAGTCCTCGCCATCGCCGCGGCCATCACCGCGATCGGCGCCGAGCGGCCGCCGCGCCACGTGCCGCGGCCCGGCCATGCCTGCAGGAGTGCCATGCCGAGGAAGAAGATCCCCAGCGCGCCGGTCACGACGCGGCCAAGGCGCGGACCGCGCCACCAGCGCTCGGGAAGCGCGACCAGCCCACCAGCCACCACGTAGAAGAGCGCCGCCCCCGGGAAGCCGAACGCCCACTGCGCACCGGGCGCGAAGAGGCCGCCGAAGGCCTCGCCGAAGACCCACACGACCAGACCCCACCCGACGCTCACCACGCCGGCGGTACGCGACCAGCGACCCCGCGGCGCGACCAGGAGCGCGACGCCGATGGCGACCTGGATCCACACCACGGAGGCCGCCGCCTCCACCGGGTGGTTGCCCCAGACCGTCGTGCCGACGCTCACCAGGTGGAGCACCCAGCCGGGCGAGCCCGCCGCCGCCGGCCGCACGACGCCCGCGGGCAGCCCGAGCGGCATCGCGCTCTGGGCCTGGAGCAGCCCGTCGAGGATCCACAGCAGGCCGAACGCGCCGCGCACGAACCGGCGTCCTGGGGGCTCGACGGCCGTGAGCGCGGCCGCTCCCGGCCCCGCGCCGCGGACCGCACCCAGCCCTGCCCCGAGCTCCGCGCCGAGGTCCGCGCCGAGCTCCGCGCGCTGCCCTGCCCCCTCGTTCAGCACGACGCGGCGGATGCTGCGGCGCCGGACCGCGGCCACGGCGCTCCAGAGCAGCGCGAGCAGCGCTGCGACCGCGAGCACGACGAGGAACCGGTCCACGAGCGCCCGGTGGAACGCGGAGACCACCAAGGGGTTGTGCAGCTGCAACCCGCGGGACATCCCTCCCACCGGTCAGTCCCTCCGAGCGCATGGTGACGGCGGGGTCATGCGGCGCCGATGCTACGCGGCGCCAGGAGGCCGTCCATCGCGTGGGCGGAGCCGCCAGAGGCGGCGCGCGACGTCTCGCTCCGCGCCGTGCTCCGAGGGCTCGTAGTACACGTGGCCCTCCAGCGCGGCCGGACGGTACTGCTGGGGCACCCAGCCTTGCGGCGCGTCGTGCGGGTAGCGGTAGCCGGTACCGTGCCCGATCGTCTCGGCACCTCGGTAGTGGCGATCGCGCAGATGTGCGGGCACCTCGGCGCGCTCCGATCCGCGCACGTCGCCGCGGGCTCGCCCGAGCGCGACGGTCACCCGGTTGGACTTCGGTGCGCAGGCGAGGTAGACGACCGCGTGGGCGAGGTTGAGCGCCGCTTCGGGCAACCCCACCATCTCCACCGCGCGCGCCGCCGCGTCGGCCACCACGAGGGCCTGGGGGTCGGCCATCCCGACGTCTTCGCTCGCCAGGATCACCAGGCGCCGGCCCACGAAGCGCGCGTCCTCGCCCGCGTCGAGCAGCCTCGCCAGCCAGTAGAGGCCCGCATCGGGGTCCGAGCCGCGGATGCTCTTGATGAACGCGCTCACCTGGTCGTAGTGCTCGTCGACGCCCTGGTGGTAGAGCCGCCCTGCCCGGGCGCGCCCGACGTCGTCGACGCTGACGACGATCGGGTCCGCGACGTCTCCCCCGGCGCGTGCAACAGCCAGCGCCACCGAGACCTCGAGGGTCGTGAGCGCCGCGCGCGCGTCACCCTCGGCTGCCCCGACCACCGCCCGGACCGCATCGTCGGCTGCCTGGGCGTGCTCGGCTGTCAGCCCCCGGCGCACCAGCTCCTCCATGTCGGCGTCGTCGATGGGCTCGAGACGCCACAGGGTCGCTCGGCTCATGAGCGGCGGGTTCACCTCGAAGAACGGGTTCTCGGTCGTCGCGCCCACGAAGACCACGACCCCCTCTTCGACGGCCGGCAGGAGCACGTCCTGCTGCGCCTTGTTGAACCGGTGGACCTCGTCGACGAAGAGGATCGTTCCCCGGCCCTGCTCCCCGAGCCGGCGGCGGGCTCCCTCGATCGCCTCACGGACGTCCTTCACGCCGGCGACGACCGCGGAGAGGGCCACCATCTCCTTCTTCGTGGTCTCCGCCACGAGCCGCGCGAGCGTGGTCTTCCCGCTGCCGGGCGGCCCCCAGAGCACCACCGACCCCATGCGATCGCGCTCGACGAGCACCCGCAGCGGCGCACCCGGGCCGACGAGGTGCCGCTGGCCGACCACCTCGTCGAGCGTGCGGGGACGCAGTCGTGCGGCGAGAGGCGCACGGGACCGCAGCCGCTCCTCGGCCGCGGCCTCGAACAGCCCGGTCACCTGCCGACGATCCGGAGCCCGAGCTCGGCGAGCGACGAGGCCGTCAGCGGCTTGGGAGCGCCCGTGAGCGGGTCCGCCCCCGACTGGGTCTTCGGGAACGCGATCACCTCGCGGATGCTCTCTTCTCCGGCCAGCACCGCGACCAGCCGGTCGATCCCGAACGCGAACCCTGCGTGGGGCGGCGCGCCGTAGCGGAACGCGCCCGTGAGGAACCCGAAGCGCGACTGCGCGTCCTCGTCCGAGATGCCGAGCACCTCGAACACCCGCGCCTGGATGTCGGCGCGGTGGATCCGAACGCTTCCCGAGCCCAGCTCCCAGCCGTTGAGCACGAGGTCGTAGGCCTGCGAGCGCACCGACAGCGGGTCGGTCTCCATGCGATCGATGTCCTCGGGATGGGGCATGGTGAAGGGATGGTGCGCGGGCACCGGGTGCCCGTCGGCGCCCAACGACTCGAAGAGCGGGAACTCGACGACCCAGACGTAGCGGTGCGGACCCGCACCGACCGGCTTGGCCCCGAGCTCCACGCGCAGCTGCCCGAGGACCGTGCAGGCGGTGCGGTGGTCGTCGGCCAGCGCGAGGACGAGATCGCCCGGGACCGCAGCGCTCACGCGGAGGAGCGCGTCCCGCTCGGCGTCCGACAGCATCCGCGCGAGCGGGGAGTCGAGCGTCGTCGCGCCCTCGCTCTCGCCGACACGGAACCACGCGAGACCCTTCGCCCCGAGCGCCCTCGAGCGCTCGGTGAGCGCGTCGAGCCGCGACCGGGTCGTCGTCGCGCCGCCAGGGACCCGGAGTCCTTTCACGCTCGGGGCAGACAGCGCGCGCACCTGGGTCGAGGCGAAGGCGTCACCGAGGTCGACGAGCTCGGTCTCGATGCGCAGGTCCGGCTTGTCGGTGCCGTAGCGGTCCAGCGCCTCGGCCCACGTCATGCGCTGGATCGGTGGAGGCCGCTCGCCCGTCGCGCTCTCGGCCGCATCGAGGACGGCCTCGGAGACGAAGCCGAGGACGTCGTCTTGGGTGACGAACGACGCCTCCATGTCGAGCTGGGTGAACTCGAACTGGCGGTCCGCGCGCAGGTCCTCGTCGCGCAGGCACCGTGCGACCTGGTAGTAGCGGTCGAAGCCCCCGACCATGAGCAGCTGCTTGGCGATCTGCGGGCTCTGGGGAAGGACGTAGAAGTCCCCACGGTGCAGCCGGCTCGGAACGGCGAACTCACGGGCTCCCTCGGGGGTCGGCGACCACAGCAGGGGGGTCTCGACCTCGCAGAACCCCTGGCGCTCCATGGCGCGCCGGATCGCCGAGACGACCGCCGCGCGCAGCCTCAGGTTGGCCTGCATCCTCGGACGTCGTAGGTCGACGTAGCGATGGCGGAGCCGCACGGCCTCGTCCACGTCGGTCCTGTCCTCCACGTGGAAGGGCGGCGGATCGGCGGTTGCGAGCACCTCGACCGTGCAGTCGCCGATCTCCACCTCCCCGGTTCGAAGCGACGGGTTCTCCATGCCCGCCGGGCGCCGGCGCACGACCCCTGACACCGCCACGACGTATTCGTTGCGAAGCTCCACCGACCCGTCCACGACGCACTGGACGATCCCGCTGCGGTCCCGCAGGTCCACGAACGCGAGGTGCTCGCCGTGCTCGCGCCGTCGTGCGACCCACCCGCACAATCGCACCTTCGCGCCCACGTCGTCGACGCCCAGCTCGCCACAGAGCCCAGTGCGCATCGACGTCGCGCTCGTCATGTCCCGACCTCCCGTCGGACTGCCTCGATCTGATCTGGTCATCGTCACGACCGCCCTGCCGTCGCCCCGGCCACCGCTACGAGGGCCGCGCGCACCGCGTCGACGACCGAAGACGCCGGAACCGCCTCCTGGTCGCCACCGCTTCGCAGCGGCCGCACGACGACCGTGCCGGTCGCAGCCTCCTGCGGACCGACGATGAGGGCAACCGTCGCTCCCGAGCGATCGGCGAGCTTCATCTGCGCCTTCATCGAACGGCCGTCGAACGCGCGGTCCGCCCGCAGCCCCGCCTCTCGGAGGCGCGGCGCGAGCACACGCGCGACCTCTCCACCGGCGGTGTCCACGACGAAGGCGTCGAGCGCCGGCGGTGCGGCGGGGAAGACTCCCTCGGCGTCGCACGCGACCAGGGCGCGCTCGATCCCCATGCCGAAGCCGATGCCCGGCGTCGGGTCGCCTCCGAGCATCTCCACCAGGCCGTCGTAGCGGCCGCCCCCGCACAGGGCGTTCTGGGCAGCTTCGATCGCCCCGGAGGCGAACTCGAAGAGCGTGCGGGTGTAGTAATCGAACCCCCGGACGAGCCCCGGATCGAGGTCGAAAGGGATCCCGAGCGCGTCCAGGCCCTCCTCGACGCGCGAGAGGTGCGCCGCGCAGTCGCCGCAGAGGTGGTCCAAGAGCTTCGGCGCGTCGACCGTCACCGCCCGGCACTCGGCACGCTTGCAGTCGAGGACGCGCATCGGGTTCGCGCGGTAGCGCACGCGGTGCTCGTCGCAGAGCTCTCCTTCGTGCCCGGCCAGGTACCCGACCAGCTGCTCGAGGTAGCCGGGACGGCACGTGCGGTCGCCCATCGACCCGATTCGCAGCGAGTAGTCCGAGAGGCCGAGGCCCGCAAGGAAGGCCTGCGCGACCCAGATCACCTCCACGTCGAGGTCCGCGTCGGCGACCCCGATGACCTCGATCCCGAGCTGGTGGTGCTGGCGGTAGCGCGCCGCCTGCGGTCGCTCGTGGCGCAGCAGCGGCGCCGCGTACCACGCCTTCCACGGCAGGACCGGTCGATGCTGGACGTAGGCGCGCACCACCGACGCGGTGCCCTCGGGACGCAGGGCGAGCATCTGGCCGTCCCGATCGGCGAACTCGTACATCTCCTTGCCGACGACGTCGTTGTGCTCCCCGATCCCGCGGCGGAACACCGAGGCGTACTCGAACACGGGGCTCTGGACGAGGCCGTACCCTGCAGCCTCGACGTGGGCCCGAAAGCGTTCGACCATCGTCTCGAACCTCCACGACTCGGGCCACAAGAGGTCCCTCGTGCCGGTCGGGGCGCGCGGCGCTCCATGGTCGTCCGTTCCTCCTGCCACGCTCAGCCCTTCTTGCCGGGGAGCACGCGGAAGGCGTCGAACACGCCGTCGAGATGCTTGAGCGACGCCAGCACGGACTGGAGGTGGGTCGGGTCGGCGAGCTCCACCTCGAACGACATCCGGCTGACGCGATCGGGCGTCGTCACGGTGCGCGCGGCCACGATGTTCAGGTGGTGCTCGGACACCACACGGCTGACGTCGGCGAGGAGCCGCTCGCGATCGAAAGCCAGAACCTCCACCGTCGCGAGGAAGACGCCCTCGACGCCCCGGTCCCACTCCACGTCGATCAGGCGCTCGCCCGATCCCCGGGAGAGCGCCATCGCGTTCGAGCAGTCCGCCCGGTGCACCGACACGCCGCGACCCACGGTGACGAACCCGAGGATCTGGTCGCCCGGGACCGGGGTGCAGCATCGGGCGAGGTGCACCATCACGTCGTCGAGACCCTCCACGTAGAGTCCTGCGGCGACCCCGCTGCGCCGGGGCCGACCGGCGGCGCGCGTGGCGGTCGTCGGGAGCTGCTCGGGCTCGCCGGGGCGCAGCTCGCGGGCGAGCCGCTGCACCACCGACTGCGCGGACGCCTGGTGCTCCCCGATCGCCGCGAGCAACGAATCGGTGTCGGCGAGGTTCATCGCCGCGGCGACCTGGGCCAGCGCGCTCGAGGACAGCACCTTGTGCAGGGGCAGCCCCTCTCGGCGGAGTGCCTTGGTCAGCTCCTCCCTGCCGGTCTCGATCGCGTCGTCGCGCCGCTCCTTGCTGAACCACTGGCGGATCTTGTTGCGCGCTCTCGAGGAGGCCACGATGTCCAGCCAGTCGCGCGACGGGGCGGCGCTCGGAGACTTCGAGGTGAAGATCTCCACCGTGTCCGCGGACACGAGCCGCGTGTCCAGCGGGACCAGCCGCCCGTTCACCCTCGCGCCGATGCAGCGGTGGCCGACCTCCGTGTGGATCGCGTAGGCGAAGTCGACGGGCGTCGAGCGCGCCGGGAGCGCGATGACCTTCCCCTTCGGGGTGAACACGTAGACCTCGTCCTGCTCGAGGTCGAGCTTCAAGGCCTCGAGGAACTCGAGCGGATCGGTCGTCTCCTGGTTCACGTCGGAGATCCGCTGCATCCAGGCGATCTCCGAGGAGACGTCCTCCTTCTCCTTGTAGCCCCAGTGCGCGGCGATCCCGTACTCCGCACGGCGGTGCATCTCGTGGGTCCGGATCTGGACCTCGATGGGCTTTCCGTCGAGCCCGATCACCGTCGTGTGCAGCGACTGGTAGAGGTTGAACTTCGGCGTGTTGATGTAGTCCTTGAACCGTCCCTGCACCGGTGGCCAGATGGCGTGGATCGCGCCCAGTGCCGCCCAGCAGTCCTTCTCGCTGGCGACCATCACGCGCATGCCGACGAGATCGTGGATGTCGTCGAACTCCTTGCCCCGCACGACCATCTTCTCGTAGATGCTCCACAGGTGCTTCGGACGTCCGGTCACCTCCGCCTCGATGCCTGCAGCCTCGAGCCGTTCACGCACCGAGACGAGGACGCGTGCCACGTACTCCTCGCGCTGAGGGGCGCGCACCGCGACCATCTGCTCGATCTCGGCGTAGCGCCTCGGGTGCAGCGTCGCGAAGGCAAGGTCCTCGAGCTGCCAGCGCACCTGCTGGACACCGAGTCGATGGGCCAACGGCGCGTAGACGTCGATGGTCTCGGTGGCGATGCGCCGCTGCTTCCAGTCCGGCATCACCGCCAGGGTTCGCATGTTGTGGAGGCGGTCGGCCAGCTTGATGAGCAGCACGCGCCAGTCGCTCGCCATCGCGAGGAGCATCTTGCGGATCGTGGCGGCTTGCTGCTGCTCCTTCGAGTCGAACTGGAGCCGGTCCAGCTTCGTCACCCCGTCGACGATCGCGGCGACGGCGGGCCCGAGCTCGTCCTCGAGCACCTCCAACGTGAGCCCACCGTCCTCGACCGCGTCGTGGAGGAGGGCAGCCGCCACCGCAGGCGTGTCGAGCCCGAGCTCGGCGACGATCCCGGCGACGGCGATGGGGTGCGTGACATAGGGCTCCCCAGACCGGCGAAACTGCCCGTCGTGGGCCTTGGCCGCCAGGCGGGCGGCCAAGAGGACCGGGGTGAGGTCCGCGTCAGGGTGACGGGCGGCGAACGTCCGGAGCACGGGCTCCAAGTCTTCGCCGAGACACCCGGACTCCGCGTGGACCGCGTCGTCGCCGCCGACCCTTGCCAGCGTCACCATTCCAACACGCTACCCGGAGCAGCGAAGATCGCTGCGCCTCACCACGCCTGGCGCCGCGGAGCGCTGCCGACGAGCAGGGCCTAGCGACGGCGCTTGTTCCGGCTCCCCTTGCGCGAGGGCGAGCCCTGGCGCCGGGGCTGGGAAGGTCGCTGCTGCGGACGCGGTCCCGAGCGCCCCGCCGCGTCCTGCTTGCCCGCCAGTGCCGCCGACGTCCCGCCGCCCGCGCCGTTCGGCACCCCGCCGCCGACCGCACCGCCGATGGCCACATCTCTGACGGCTGCACCGCCGTTGGCTGCACCGCCGTTGGCTGCACCGCCGACGGCTGCGGGTGCCGCAGCGAGCGGATCGAGCGTTGCCGAGACGGCCGCGGGGACCGGGGCTGCCGGGCGGCGCGCACCGCGCGCCTGGCCCGGGCGCAGCGCACCGCCGGCCATCCCCTCGCGGGCGCCGCGCGCGGCCGCCCTACCGGAGGCGCCGCTCGAGAGCACAGCTGCAGCCTTCGGCGTGAGGAGGCCGAGACGCTCGCCCTTCGCCTCGATGCGCTGGCGCATGGCCACATAGCGCGGCTCACGCTCCTTCAGCCATGCGAGGATCGGCGAGGCGATGAAGATCGACGAGTAGGCACCCGAGAGCAGGCCGATGAACAGCGCGAGGCCGTAGTTCTGCAGGGTCGTGGCCCCGAGCAGCTCGGCGCCGATGAGCAGCACCGAGAGCACCGGAAGGATCGCCACGAGCGAGGTGTTGATCGAGCGCGCCAGCGTCTGGTTCATCGACAGGTTGACCATTTCCGAGTACGTCATCCGGCCGGTCGCGCCGAGACCCTTCGCGTTGTCGCGGACGCGGTCGAACACGACGACGGTGTCGTAGAGGGAGTACCCGAGGATGGTGAGCACCGCGATCACGGTGTCGGGGGTGACCTGGAAGCCCGCGAGCGAGTACACGCCGGCCGTCACGAGCAGGTCGTGGAGCAACGCGATGAACGCGGCGACCGCCATCTTCGGCTCGAACCGGATGCTGATGTAGACGGCCACGAGGACCAGGAAGACGATCAGCGCGATGACGGCCTTCTGGGTGACCTGACCGCCCCAGGTGGGTCCGACGGTTGTCTCCGACACCGCTGTCCTTGTCACCTTCGCCAGCTTGGCCAAAGCTCCGCGCACCTTCGCTGTCTCCGCTGTGCGTGCCGAGGCGCTCAGCGAGTTCAGGTCGGCGGTGACCCGCACCGTCTCACTGCCCCCGGTGCCGATGATCTGGACCGTCGGCTGGCTCAGCCCGGCCGCTTGCACCGCGTCGAGCGCCTGGGTCTGGGTCACCCCGGGGGCCTTCACCGTCCAGGCCTCTCCACCCTTGAATGTGATGCCGAGGTTCAGCCCCCGGATGCCCAGGGACAGGATGCCGGCGAGGATGATGACCGACGAGATGGTGATCCACCATCGCCGGCGCCCGACGAAGTCGAAGGAGGTCTCGCCGCGATAGAGGCGCCGGAACGGCCCCGGGCGCTTGGGACCGCGCGGGGGGCGCGGCGCACGCGCGGCGAGCCGCTCGACCTCCTCGCTGACGAGCTCGTCCTCGGTGACCTCGCCGGGCTCGTCGCTGCCACCAGCGGCGTCGTCCTTCGGCTGCCCAGCCGCGCCGTCGAGCCCCTCGACCTCCGCTGTGCCTGCGTCCCCGCCCACGCCGGCGCCCCCGCTCATCCCGTCGCGCCGGCCCATGCCGTCCCGCCCGCTCATGCCGCCTCGGCCTCCGTGCCCACCGCGAGGCCCCTCGAGATCCCCATCCGGCGGCCGCCGACGAGCCGGTCGCTACGGCCGAGCAGCACCACGAGAGGCCGCGTGAAGAAGTAGGTCATGAAGATGTCCATGATCGTCGAGAGCCCGAGGAAGAAGGCGAAGCCCTTGACCGCCCCCACGGCCACGAAGAACAGCACGACCGCAGCGCCGAGGGAGACGGTGTCTGCAGCGAGGACCGTCCGCCACGCGCTCGCGAAGCCGCGGTCCACGCTGGTCCGCACGGTCCGTCCCGCTCTCGCCTCGTCCTTCAGACGTTCGAAGTACACGATGTAGGAGTCCACCGTGATGCCGATCGACACGATGACGCCCGTCACCCCGGCGAGGTCGAAGCTTGGCGCCACCGAGGTGTGGCCCAGCGCCGAGATGATCGCCCAGAGCAAGGCCCCGGTCAGCGCCAAACCGGTGAAGACCACCACGCCGAGGAGCCGGTAGTAGACGATGGCATAGAGCAGGACGAGCAGGAGACCCGCAAGCCCGGCGCCGAGCCCTGCGACGAGGGCGGAGTGCCCCAACGTCGGCGAGACGGTTTCGGTGGTCTGCGGGATCAGCCGCACGGGCAGCGAGCCGTACTGCATGGCGAGCGCGAGCGTCTTGGCCTGTGTCTCGCTCAGGTGGCCCGAGATCTCCCCCCTCCCGCCGAAGGACGAGAACGCCGACTGCGAGGGCTGGATGATCGGTGCCGAGTAGACCTTGCCGTCCAGCTCGATCGCGATGATCTGGTGGAAGTACTTCTGGGCCAGGCTGTCCCATTCCGGCGAGCCCTTCGAGGTGAGCGTGTAGTTCACGACCCACTTGCCCAGCTGTGTCTGCTGGGCCACGGCGGAGGC
>JAKAQM010000218.1 GCA_021822565.1 Actinomycetes bacterium
GCGCGCCAAGCGGGTTCTCACAGTAGTTCTCCATGCCGAGGCGACACCGCTGGCAGGTGCCACACCCCCACGGTCCGTAGACGGCGACCGGCTGGCCGACCTCGAAGCCGGTGACCCCCTCCCCCAGGGCGTGCACCCATCCGGCGTTCTCGTGTCCGAGGGTGAAGGGTGGGTTCCAGGGCACGACTCCGGGGCCGAACTCACGCATGAGATGGAGGTCGGAGTGGCAGGCCCCGGCGCCGCCGATGCGGACCACCACCTGGCCGGGTCCGGGCACCGGCTCGTCGACGTCGACGACCTGTGGGTCGGACTTCCATTCGAGCAGGCGCAGTGCACGCATGGCCTCTCCTCCGTTCCTCTGCGGCCGGACCGCCTCCGACGCGCCCGACGATACGCCCGCGCTCGTGCACCGAACAGGGCCGAAGGCCTCTCCTCCTGCATCCTCCCGGATGAGTCACGGATCGAACGAGGTGTCGGGGGCCGGTCAGGCCGACCCGTCGCCATGCCCGGAGCTGCCCGAAGCACCGGCAGGCCTCTCCTCCGAGATGTGGCCGGGGGCACCCGAGCGGTCGCGCACGACGGCCGGTTCCGTGCGGAGGCGGGGGAGAGCCCACGGACAGCGGTCCTGGAGGTAGGCGACGAGCCGCTCCCGCACTTCGCACTGGAGGTTCCACGAACGGCTCGAGTCCGGCGAGCTCATCAGCGCCCGCAGCTGCATGGTCTCGGTGCCGAGCCCGGTCACCTGCAAGGTCGCCACCTTTCCGTCCCAGTCCGGCGACGCAGACAGGATGTCGTGGAACGCGGTCCGGATCTCGTCCACCGGTGCCGCGTAGTCCACCTCGAGGTGGACCCACCCGAGGATGTCAGCCGTCGAGCGGGTCCAGTTCTCGAAGGGCTGGCTGACGAAGTAGGAGACTGGGACGACGAGGCGACGCAGGTCCCACACCCGGACCACGACGTAGGTGAGGGCGATCTCCTCGACCCGTCCCCAGTGACCGTCGACGACCACCACGTCGTCGACTCGGATGGGCTGGCTGATGGCGATCTGGATGCCGGCGACGAGGTTGGAGGCGGTCGGGCGGGCGGCGATCCCGCCCACCACGCCGACGAGGCCGGCCGAGGCGAGCAGCCCGATGCCCGCGGCGCGCACGTTGGGAATCCCGAGCAGCACCACGCCGACGGCCAGGAACGACACCACGGCGACGGTCACTCGCCGCAGCACCTGCACCTGCGTGTGGACCCGCCGGGCCCGTAGGTTGTCGGGGGCATCCAGCGGGTAACGGGCGAGCAGGAGGTC
Source organism: Actinomycetes bacterium (assembly GCA_021822565.1). Lineage (GTDB taxonomy): Bacteria > Actinomycetota > Acidimicrobiia > Acidimicrobiales > RAAP-2 > JAJYVT01. The sequence goes on from JAKAQM010000218.1 coordinate 1,298, forward strand.
GTCGAAGACGTAGGTGGTGCGCACGACCAGCCAGGCCACGGCCGCGACCAACAACGCCCCGGCCACGTGCACGACGACCGTCTCGGCGATCCCCGGCAGCCCGGCTGACGCGGCCGACGCGTCGAGGGCCACCAGGGGGACCACGACCCGTCCTGGCGCACGCAGACGAGTGACGAGCGACCGGACGACGACGGAGCTGGGCCGGTGCCGGACGATCTGTCCGAGGAGCGCAAAGACCAGGACGGCCGCCAGGGCCGATCCGACGGTGGCGCCAGCCACGATCGCCACGACGACCTCCGCTCTCACGGTCCCGGCCTCAGCTGGTCGACGGGCCCCGCCACAGGTCGATACCCCCCTCGACGGCGTAGCGGTCGACCTCGGCGAGCTCTGCCTCGTCAAGCTCCGGCGCGCCCAGGGCATCGAGGTTCTCGTCGAGCTGCTCGACACTGCTCGCCCCGAGCACGACCGAGGTCACCCGTGGGTCGCGCAACGCCCAGGTCACGGCCAACTGGGCCAGTCGCTGCCCGCGTCGCGCCGCCAGCTCGGCGAGGGCGCGCACCCGGGCCAGGTTGGCCTCCGACAGCATGTCGACATTGAGCGTCGTGCCACCCGCTGCTCGTGAGCCCTCGGGGATGCCGTCGAGATACCGGTCGGTGAGCAGGCCCTGAGCGAGTGGAGAGAAGGCGACACAGCCCACCCCCTCCTCGTCGAGGACATCGAGGAGGCCCCCCTCGATCCACCGGTTGAGCATCGAGTACGACGGCTGGTGCACCAGCAGCAGGGTACCCAGGTCGCGCAGGATGTCCACCGCCTGGCGGGTCCGTGCGGCGGAGTACGAAGAGATGCCGACGTAGCGCGCCTTGCCCTGGCGCACAGCGGCGTCGAGCGCGCCCATCGTCTCCTCGAGCGGGGTGTCAGGGTCGAAGCGGTGGTGATAGAAGACGTCGACGTGGTCGAGCCCCATCCGGGCAAGGCTCTGGTCGAGGCTGGCGAGCAAGTACTGGCGCGACCCGTGGTCGCCGTAGGGGCCCGGCCACATGTCCCAACCCGCCTTGGTCGAGATCACCAGCTCGTCGCGATAGGGGGCAAAGTCTTCCCGCAGGATGCGCCCGAAGTTGACCTCGGCACTCCCGTAGGGTGGCCCGTAGTTGTTGGCCAGGTCGAAGTGGGTCACGCCCCGGTCGAAGGCCCGCCGCAGGATGGCCCGCTGCGTGGCGAGCGGCCGGTCGTCGCCGAAGTTCTGCCAGAGGCCGAGCGAGATCGCCGGCAGCAGCAGGCCGCTCCGGCCGCACCGTCGGTACGGCATGGACTCGTAGCGATCAGGCGCAGCCACGTGGGGGTCGGGCACGCTGCGAGCGTACCGTCGCGGGACGACGGCACGTCGGCGGCGGCGTGGTCCGGCGCGGCGCGGTCAGCCCAAGCGGTCTTCCACCGAGGCGACCTTGGCCGCCATCCGGTCGTCGGGCTGCCCCGGGCGGATGTCGAGCTTGACGACTACCGACAGGCGTGGTGCTCGCTCGGCGAGCGCGTCCACGCACCGCCCGATCACGCCCATCACCTCGTCCCAGCTGCCCTCGAGGTTGGTGAACATGGCGTTGGTCTCGTTGGGCAGCCCGCTCTCGCGGACGATGCGGACGGCCTCGGCAACCTCGGCACCGACCGACTCACCGGTGCCGAGCGGGGTGATGGAGAACGCAGCGAGCATGGACGCCATCGTCGCACCGACCCACTGCCACCGCCACAAGGGGGGACCAGCGAGCCCACGGACCGGGTCCGGGGCCGGGACGCCCGGACGGGCGCGGGGCGTGCCACCAGCGCGCCTGCTCCTCGAGCACGCGGACTCGCTCCTCGAGGTCGGGCTCTCCTCCCGCGGCTCCCTGCTGCAGCCGCTCGAGCAGCTCGGCTCGTTCGCTCGACTCGGGCCTGCCAGCACCTCGTCGACGTCCACGACGGCACGCTCCTTCCCCTC
>JAKAQM010000219.1 GCA_021822565.1 Actinomycetes bacterium
GCCCGAGAACGCGAACGCATTCTTCGCCGAGCCTGACATCGACGGTGCGCTCGTGGGAGGAGCCAGCCTCGATGCCGAGCGCTTCGCGGCCATAGTGGCGGCAGGGACCAGGTGACGAGGGTGGGAGCTTCGCATCCACCAGCGTCGCGATGAGCCAAAGGAGCCAAGCAGATGAACCACGAGCAGTTCGAGCAGGTCGCGAGAGGAGCCGGGTTCATCGCCGCCCTCGACCAGAGCGGCGGGAGCACGCCGGGCGCGCTCGCCCGCTACGGCATCCCCCATGAGCGCTACCACGACGACGACGAGATGTTCGAGCTCATGCACGAGATGCGGACCCGGATCATCACGAACCCGAGCTTTTCGGGCGATCGGATCCTCGCCACGATCCTCTTCGAGGACACGATCGACCGCGCCATCGAAGGGATCGGTTCTGCACAGTACGTCTGGACGATCAAGCACGTGGTGCCGTTCTTGAAGGTCGACAAGGGTCTCGCGAAGGAAGCGGACGGGGCGCGGTGCATGAACCCGATGCCCGACCTCGACGCGCTGCTCGCCAAGGGCGTACGGCAAGGCGTCTTCGGCACCAAGATGCGCTCGTTCATCCATCTGGCGAACCCCTCGGGCATCACGGCGGTGCTCGACCAGCAGTTCGAGATCGCCCGGCAGATCGCCGCCGCCGGGCTGGTCCCGATCCTGGAGCCCGAGGTCGACATCACGAGCCCCGAGAAGCAAGCTGCAGAGGAGCTGCTCCGAGAAGGCCTCGCCCGCCGTCTCGACGAGCTCGCCCCCACCGAGAACGTGATCTTGAAGCTGACCCTGCCCGAACAGGACGACCTCTACGCCCCGCTCATGACTCACGCCAACGTCCTGCGGGTCGCGGCGCTCTCGGGGGGCTACAGCCACAAGGAGGCGACCGAGCGTCTGGCGCGCAACCACGGCATGATCGCAAGCTTCTCCCGGGGGCTCACCGAGGGCCTGATGGTCACCATGAGCGACGAGGAGTTCACCAGGGCGCTCGAGCGCTCGATCGCCGAGATCTACGCCGCATCGATCACCTGAACGAGGGGCGGCGCGCCGTCACCGTCACCGCCTGCCGCCTCGTCGATCCGGCAGCGATCACCAGCTACCAAGGAGGACCGATGCGCATCGAAGACGCGGACATCGACACGAGATGCGTGAACACCATCCGGGGACTGTGCATCGACGCGGTCGAGAGGGCGAACTCCGGGCATCCCGGCACCCCGATGGGCATCGCGCCGGCCGCCTACGTGCTGTGGCAGCGTGTGCTGCGATTCGACCCCGCGGACCCGATCTGGGCGAACCGGGACCGCTTCGTGCTCTCCGAGGGCCATGCCTCGACGCTTCTGTGGTCGCTCTTGCACCTGGCGAAGGTCCAAGCCGTCGACGCCGACTACGAGGTGCTCGGACGCCCTGCGGTCACGATGGACGACCTCATGAGGTTCCGCCAGCTCGACTCGCGCTGTCCGGGGCATCCCGAGTACCACTGGACGAGCGGCGTGGAAGCCACGACCGGACCCCTCGGCCAGGGACTTGCCATGTCGGTCGGGATGGCGATCGCCGAGCGTTGGCTCGCCGCACGCTACAACCGCGAGAACTTTCCGGTCTTCGACTTCGACGTCTACGCCTTGGGTGGCGACGGCTGCATGATGGAGGGGGTGGCCTCGGAGGCGGCATCGCTCGCCGGGCACCTCGGGCTCTCCAACCTGTGCTGGATCTACGACTCGAACCGGGTGACGATCGAAGGCCACACCGACATCACCTTCACCGAGGACGTCGCCGCTCGCTTCCTCGCGTATGGCTGGAACGTGACGGTCGTGGCGAACGTGAACGACCTCGACGCCGTCGCCCGGGCGCTGCACTGCTTCAAAGAGGAGCACGAGCGCCCCACCTTGGTGGTGGTCCACAGCCACATCGGCTACGGCTCGCCGGTCGAGGACTCCCCGAAGGCCCACGGCGAGCCGCTCGGCCCACAGGGCGTGCGGCTGACCAAGGAGTTCCTCGGGCTCCCGACCGACGTCGAGTTCTTCGTCGCCGACGGTGTCTACGACGCCTTTGCCTCAGGGATCGGTGCTCGGGGATCGGCACTGCACGCCGCGTGGGACGCGATGATGGCCCGCTATCGCGACGCCTATCCGGGCCTCGCGAACGAGATCGACTTGATGCAGCGCAGAGAGCTCCCGAAGGGCTGGGAGGCCGGGCTCGCACCGTTCGCGCCCGACGACAAGGGGATGGCGACCCGGGACTCCTCGGGCTACGTCCTGAACGCCATGGCCGAGCAGGTGCCCTGGATCATCGGCGGCTCCGCGGACCTCTCCCCCTCCACCAAGACCACGCTCGCGGACTCAGGCGACATCCAGCGGGCGAGCTGGGACGGGCGGAACCTGCACTTGGGCATCCGCGAGCACGCGGCGGCAGCGATCGCCAACGGCCTCGCGCTGTGCAAGCTGCGGCCGTTCTGGTCGACCTTCCTCATCTTCTCGGACTACGCACGGGGCGCGATCCGGCTCTCTGCGCTCATGGAGCTGCCCGTCGTCCACATCTTCACCCACGACTCGATCGGCCTCGGCGAGGACGGCCCCACCCACCAGCCCGTCGAGCAGCTGGCCTCGCTGCGAGCGACGCCCGGGCTGCTCGTCTTCCGCCCTGCAGATGCGAACGAGGTGGTGGAGACCTGGCGGGTGATCGGCGGCCTCCGCCACGAGCCGGCGGTGGTGGTGCTCTCCCGCCAGGCGCTGCCGACGTTCGACCGCTCGGTCTACGCGCGAGCAGATGGGGTCGCGCGTGGCGCGTACGTCCTCGCCGACTCCGACGGCGAGCCCGACGTGGTGCTGCTCGCCACGGGCTCGGAGGTCCAGCTCGCGCTCTCGGCGCGCGAGACCCTCGCCGCCGAGGGGCTCTCGGCACGAGTGGTGAGCATGCCGTGCTCCGAATTGTTCGACCGCCAGGACGAGACCTACCGACACCAGGTCATCCCACCAGAGGTGCGGGCGCGCGTCGCGATCGAAGAGGCCTCCACCCTCGGATGGGACCGCTACGTGGGTGACGGCGGAGAGGTCGTGGGTATGCACACCTTCGGCGCCTCCGCACCGCTCAAGAGCCTCATGACCAAGTTCGGCTTCACCCCTGACAAGGTGGCCGATGTCGCCCGACGATGCGTGCAGCGCGCGAAGGAGCACCGATGAGACCAACCCAAGCGCTCCAAGAGCTCGGCCAAAGCCTCTGGCTCGACAACATCACCCGCTCG
>JAKAQM010000220.1 GCA_021822565.1 Actinomycetes bacterium
CGTCGGCGGAGCACTGGGGATCTTCACGGGGAGATCCCCGATCCGTTCGGCGTTCCGCCAGCTCGCCCTGTCGGCCGTCGCCGCGGCCATCGCGTTCGGCGTTGGGAGCGCGGCGAGGGGTGCGGGGATCCGATGACGCTCACGTTCACGCTCCTGTCCGGCCGATGCGGCGGGAGCCCGAAGCCGTGGCGGGAGATCGACGAGACCCAGGTCGAACGATCCCCCGCAGTGACGATGGAGGAGGCGCCCCGATGGACGTAGCCGTCTTGGTCAAGCAGGTACCCCAAGTGGACGCCTTGGAGCTGGGCGCCGACGGGCGGCTGCGACGCGACCACGCCGACCTCGAGATGAACCCGTACTGCCGGCGAGCGGTGAGCCAGGGCGTGGAGATTGTCCGCCAACTCGGTGGCCGCTGCGTGGTGCTCACCCTCGGTCCACCGTCGGCGGAGGACGTCCTACGTGAGGCGGTGGCCTGGGGGGCCGACGAGGGTGTCCACGTCACCGACCGCGTGTTTGCCGGCTCGGACACCCTCGCCACTGCGCGGGCGTTGGCCGCCGCCTTACGCGTGCTCGGACCGTTCGACCTCGTCATGATCGGTCGCAATTCGGTCGATGCCGATACCGGCCAGGTCGGCCCCCAGATCGCCGAGCTCCTCGACCTGCCGTTCGCTGCCTCCGTTCGCCAGATGGAGGTTGGCGAGGGTTCGCTGACGTTGGGCTGCGAGGTGGACGACGGCCACAAAGAGCTACGCCTCGCGCTCCCGGCGGTAGTGTCGGTGGCCGAGCGTCTGTGCCAGCCGGCCAAGGTCCCGCCGCAGCGGCGTGCCGCGGTGCCTGCCGCACGCCTGCGCCGGCTCGCCGCCACCGATCTCGGACCTGGACCTTGGGGTGCAGCAGCAAGCCCGACGGGGGTGGGTGCGACCCACGTCCTCGACGTGGTTCGACGCCGCCTGCGACCCCCAGGCTCCCCGTCCGAGCAGGTGCACCATACGGTTGCGCTGCTCCAGGAATGGGACGTGCTTCCCCCCGACGGAGATCCCGAGCGCCCACCGCCCGGTGGAGCCGGGCCCTCACCGGGAGGCGCCCTGAGCAGGGCGACGAGTCGAGACGAACTGCCCACGACCCACCCAAGCGCCACCGCTGCGTGCTCCATGCCCGGAGCCAGCCGATCGATCGTCGTGCTTGCCGAGCCTGGGAGCCCCGACCTCGTCGCTGGACTGCTCGGCGAAGTACATCGGCTGGCGGCACATGTCCAGGCCGACGTGGTCGTCGCCGGACCCGACCCGGGCGATCCGGGCGCACTGCGGCGGCTCGGCGCCGATCGGATTGTCGACATCGCCGGGTCGAGGGTGGAAGAAGACCTGGCTGCTGCGCTCGCCGCCTGGTGCCGGCGAAACGCACCGTGGGCCGTGCTCGCCCCGGGAACCCTGTGGGGTCGTGAGGTGGCGGCGCGCCTCGCTGTGTCGCTGAACGCCGGGATGGTCGGCGACGCCGTCGCGCTCGATGTGAGCGACGCCGGCCGCCTGGTCTGTTGGAAGCCGGCATTCTCCGGACGGGTCGTCGCCGAAGTGACCACGTCCTCGGCCGTTCAGGTGGCCACCGTCCGACCGGGCAGGAGGCCGGGGCTCGTGTGCCGGGTGGGCGACGGAGCGGTGGGCGTCGAGACCGTCGAAGCGACGGCACGCGGCCGGGTGCACATCCTCGGTTACCGCCGCGACCAGTCCGTCGGTGCACTGTTGAGCGCCAGACGGGTCGTCGGCGTGGGCGCCGGAGTGGCCCCTGACAGCTACGACGCGCTGCGCCCGCTGCTCCTGGCGCTCGACGCCCAGCTGGCGGCCACTCGGAAGGTCACTGATCGGGGCTGGCTTCCCCGAGCCCGGCAAGTCGGGGTCACCGGCCACCATCTCACCCCCGATCTCTACGTGGCGATCGGTGTCCGTGGCGCGTTCAACCACATGGCCGGGGTCAGGGGTGCGGGCACCATCGTGGCGATCAACGTCGACCCCGACGCGCCGGTCTTCGACTGGGCCGACATCGCGCTGGTCGGGGACTGGCGCGACACCGTCCCGATCCTGGCGGCCGCCGTCCGCGCTGCTATGGAACTGCCGATCACCACGAACGTCGGTGCAGGGCGCGAAGCGTCGACGTGACACAACGACCGAGTCAACTCGGCGTTCTGATGCGGCGGGGGACGCAGCGCCGCAGGCCGCCTGGCGGACCGTCGACAGCCGTCGCCTCGAGATGGCGCACGGGAGGACAGGCAGTGTGGGGTTGAAGAGGATCGCAACGATCGACCTGCCGTCGGGCGGCGACTACGACCACGCCGACCTGCACGTGTCGAGCGGCCGGGTCTACCTGGCGAACACCGCGCTCGGCCAGATCGAAGTCCTGGACGGTCCCGGCGTGAGCCATCTCGGCACCATTCCGGAGTGTGCAGGCGGAAGCGGCGTGATTGCCGCCGGCGAGGTCGCGGTCGCCGCGGCGCGCGGCTCGGGTGAGCTGCTCGTGATCGACGGCGCGACCGCGCAGCTGCTGCACCGCTTCCGGGTGGGTCCCGCTCCGAACGGCCTGGCGTGGGATCCCGACCACGGCCGGCTGCTCGTCGCCGACACGAGCGAGCACAGCGCTCGTCTCGTCGACCTGGATGGATTGGCGATCGCCACGGTGGCGCTCCCCGGTCGGCCCCGATGGGCGGTCCACGACGCGCCCTCGGGCCGGTTCTACGTGAACGTGAAGGAACCGGCCGGTGTCGTCGCGCTCGCTGCCGCGAACCTTGCCATGGTCGGCTGGTTTCCCCTCGAAGCCGTCGGCCCGCACGGACTGGGCCTCGACACCGAGCGAGACGTGCTGCTCGTGGCCTGCGACGACGCGTCACTGCGCTGGGTCGACCCGCACTCCGGTCACGAGCTGCACGACGTCGCGCTTGGGGGAGAGCCCGACGTCGTCCTCGTCGACACCCGACGAGCCTGCGCCTACGTGTGTGTCGGCGATCCGCCGACCCTGCACGTCGTCGACCTCGACGAGCTCGCGATGCGCGAGGCCATCAGCACCGGCGCCGGTGCGAAGACCGCCGCCCTCGACGTCAAGCGCGGACGGCTGTACGTCTTCCTGCCAGCGGAAGCCCAAGCGTGGGTCTACGGACTGTGATCGGCGCACGCGGTCGCACCGGGCACGACGGGGACCTCCGCCGGGTCCTCTTCGCCCGCGGTGCTCGGGGGCTCACCTCGGGCTACTTCGCCGTGATCCTCGGCGTCGAGCTG
>JAKAQM010000002.1 GCA_021822565.1 Actinomycetes bacterium
GAGCCAGACCCGTCGACGGCGACCGCGTACGCGTTCGAGTGAGGGAGGAACCATGACCGTGGTCGAAGAGCCTGCAGCGAAAGCCTCCCCGCCACCCCCCCGGCGGCTCACGATGGCAAAGGCGATGGTGGAGGGCATCGCCGCCGAGATGGAACGAGACCCGTCCGTCTTCTACATGGGCGAGGACGTCGGCGCCTATGGAGGGATCTTCGGCTCGACGACGGGTCTCCTCGAGCGCTTCGGTCCAGAACGCGTCCGGGACACCCCGATCTCCGAGACCGCCTTCATGGGGCTGGCCACCGGCGCCGCCGTGGAAGGCATGCGGCCGATCGTCGAGCTGATGTTCGCCGACTTCTTCGGCGTGTGCATGGACCAGATCTACAACCACATGGCGAAGATCCACTTCGAGTCGGGCGGGAACGTCAAGGTCCCGGTCGTGCTCACGAGCGCGGTGGGCGGTGGGTACTCCGACGGCGCCCAGCACTCCCAGTGCCTCTGGGGCACCTTCGCGCACCTTCCGGGGATGAAAGTGGTGATCCCGTCGACCCCGGCCGACGCCAAGGGGCTCATGATCGCGGCCATCCGGGACGACAACCCGGTGATCTACCTCTTCCATAAAGGGGCGATGGGGCTCGCGTGGATGGCGAAGACCCGCCGGGCACTCGGCGAGGTGCCTTCCGAGCCCTACGAGACGCCGATCGGGAAAGCGGCCGTCGCTCGACCCGGCCGCGACGTCACCGTCGTCACGGTCTCGCTGTCGGTCCACTACGCCCTCGACGTCGCCGACGAGCTGGCGTCCGAGGGCATCGACGTCGAGGTGATCGACCTGCGCAGCCTCGTGCCTCTCGACCGCGACGCGATCGTCGAGTCGGTGAGCCGGACGGGGAGGCTGGTCGTCGTGGACGAGGATTACCGGTCCTTCGGCATGTCTGCCGAGGTGATGGCGACCGTCGCGGAGCGGGACCCTTCCCTGCTCACCGTGGCCCCCGTGCGGGTGGCCGTCCCCGACGTCCCCATCCCGTACGCCCGGGCGCTCGAGCAGGCGGTCCTGCCGACGCCGGAGCGGATCCGCGCGGCCGTCCGGCAGGTCATGGGCTGAGGGCTCAGCTCGAATGCCCACCGCCCCCCGGCACATCGGCACCGCCCCCCGGCACATCGGCTCGCCTGCGTGATGGACATCACGTTCCCTCAGCTGTCCGAGGCCGAGCCCGACAAGGAGGGCGTCGTGGCAACCTGGTTCGTCGCCGAGGGCGAGACCGTGACCGCCGGTCAGCTCGTGGCAGAGGTGCAGATGGACAAGGTGTCGGTCGAGGTGTACTCCCCGGCCGACGGCCTCGTTCATCTCGCCGTCGCCGAGCAGGTCCCGGTCCGCCAAGGCCAGGTGATCGCGACCGTCGGCTGAGGTGCCCTCGGGCGCGGGAACCGGATCGGATCGTCGACGGCGGCGGGTGGCGGGCACATCGCTGCTCGGAGCCGCGCCATACTGCGGCGGTGGTGGAGGACGCCCTTGTCGAGGCCTTCCGGCAGGCGGGTGCCGGCGTCCGCTTCGACTGGGGTGCGGTCGGCGCGGCGACGCTGCCGGACCCAGCGGGCGCTCTCGTGGTCATCGACGTCCTGTCCTTCACCACGGCGGTGAGCGTGGCGACCGGACGCGGGATCGCCGTCGCGCCGTTCCCGCTCGGAGCGCCCGGTGCCGTCGATCTCGCCGAGCGCCTCGGTGCCGCGCTCGCGGTGCCCCGCCGTGAGCGGTCGCCCGCACACCCCTGGACGCTCTCGCCCCGCGCCCTCCTCGATGCGCCGTCCACGGACCGGCTCGTCCTGCCGTCTCCGAACGGCTCTGCGATCGCGGCAGCAGTCGCGACCGGTCAGGCACTCGACGGCTCCGGCGCGCACCCCGACGGGCCGGCGGTGGTCGCGGGATGCCTGCGCAACGTCGCCGCGACGGCCCGCTGGCTGGTCGCCCGTGGGTATGGCACCGACGAGCGCCCGGCATGGCTGATCGCTGCGGGGGAGCGGTGGCCGGAAGGATCGCTCCGCCCGGCGCTCGAGGACCAGCTGGGCGCAGGTGCGCTCGCCGACGCCCTGGAGCGATCGGGATGCGCGCTCTCCCCGGAGGCACGAGCGGCGGCGCAGACGTTCACCGGCACCCGAGACCTGCTCGCAGCGATCACGCGATGCGCGTCGGGACGTGAGCTCCTGGCGATGGGCTTCCCCGAGGAGCCCGAGATCGCCGCCGCGCTCGACGCCGACGACCATGCCTCGGTCATGGACGGGGAGATGTTCGTGAGAATGTGACGGCGGCTTGCCGGGATGGGACCTGAGGCTCCCACCACCAGGCGAGCCCGGCGAGGCCCGGACCGGTGTGCGCGACCAGCACCGAGCTGAAGGGCGCAGCGTAGACGTCCGCGTCCGGGGTGAGGCGGCGCACCGCAGCCATGAGCATCCCGGCGGCGCTCGGCGACTCGGCGTCGAGCACGGCGGCGTGGAGCTGCGCTCCGGGGTGTCCGTCCGCGTTGCACGACGCGACGATCCGCTCGATCGCGCAGTCGATGCCGCGTGCGGGGCGCCGGCTGCGAACCCGCCCGCGCGAGAACTCGAACACGGCACGGAGGCCGAGTGATCGCCCTGCTCGTGCGGCGATTCCCGGCACGCGGCCGCTCAGCACCAGGAAGTCGAGCTGATCGAGGACGGCGAGCAGGTGGACGCGGTCGGCGGCGTGCCTGGCGGCCGCCGTCACCTCGTCGAGGCTCCCGCCCGCGCACGCCGCTCGGGCGGCGGCCATGACGACCAGGCCCTGACCTCCTGCCGCCGTCTCGGTGTCGAGGACCCCGACGCGACCGTCCTCGGTGTAGCCGGTGGCCGTGACCGCCGATTCGTACGACGCGCTCATCCCGCGGGCGACGGTCGTCACGAGGACCTGACGGTCGCCGAGCGCTGCGAGCGCGTCGAGGTACGCGCCGGGGCTCGGCGCGGACGTGCGCACCCGGGCCTGGCCCGCCCGCCTCACGAGCTCGGCAGGCGCGAGCTGTTCGTCCGCGTAGACGTGGTCCTCGATCACCACCGTCATCGGCACCACAGCGATGCCGAGCTCCTCACGTGCGCCGGGGGGGAGCGACGCCGCGCTGTCGGTCACCACGGCGACCGCGCTGTCGCAGTGCGCCACGTCAGTCCTCCTCCGCAGATGGGCGGTCCTCGCGCAGCTGGCGGGCCCGGGCCGACATCTCGAGCGCGCCCCACACCGCCCACCCGATCGGCACGAGGATCCAGAAGCTCACGATCCGATACAGGAGGACGGCGGGGAGGGCACCGGAGAGCGGTACGCCGTAGGCGTGGAGGAGCGCCGTCATGCTCCCCTCGACGACGCCGATGCCACCGGGGGTGATCGGGATCGCTGCCGAGATCTGCGTGAGCCCGTAGACGACGAGCACGCCGCTCCAGGGGACCCGCACCGCCAGCGCCTCCATCGCGGCGATCGCGACCGCGCAGTCGAGGAGCCAGTTCCCGAGCGCGAGCAGCAGGACGGCGATCCAGCCCCATGGGCCGAGCCTGACCGCGCTGACGCGGGAGACGAGCGCCCGGAACCTGTCGAGGAGGGACGGTCGGCCCTGCACGTGGTGCTCGTCGTGGCGCTCCGCGTGGTGTTCCGCGTGATGCTCGGCCCACTCGACGAGCTGGCGCACAGGCGGCCGCGCGCGGAGAGCCTCGAGCGCCACGGCGACGACCGGGATCAGCGCGAGGAGGAAGACGAGCCATCGCAGCGAGGCGACGGGCCCGTGAGGGCCGGCGATCTCGACCCCTGCGGCGATGACGCAGAAGAGCGCGAAGCTCGAGATGCCCCCGGCGACCAGGAACATCCACACCCGCAGGAACCGCGCGACCTGCCGGGACCCGAGGTGGTCGTACAGCCAGGCAACGGACCATCCGCCGCCGCCGGGAAGCGTCCCGGTGATGGCGTTGGCAGCCGTCGTGATCGAGACCATCGTCGGAAGGGAGAGGTCCGCTCCGCCGGCTCGGAGGAGCTTCTGCTGCATGCGGCCGAAGAAGACCATCGAGCCGGCTTCTGCCACGGTGGCGAGGACCAGCCATTCGAAATGGACGTGGCTGAGGCGCGCCGCGCCCCGGGCCAGTGTCCCGCCTTTCACCACGACGAGGACGACTGCTGCGGCGAAGAGCGCGAGGGAGGCCGTGGTGCGCACCCGGTGCCAGTTGCGGTGCGTGGGTCGCGGCGCGCCGGCATGCTCCGAGGGCTCCGGCGCAGGGGCGACGCCTGGGTTCGCGTCCGCGACCGGGGTCCGCGCCCGTTCGTGTCGAGCCCGTTCGTGTCGCACGCGCTCGTGTCGTACCGCCACACGTGTGAAGGTAGTGGAGCCGCTCCGCCGCGCAATCGGGCGCCTCCGGCAGAGGCCGGCGTCAGGAGGCCGGCGTCAGGAGACCGGCGTCAGGAGACCGGCGCCGGGTCCCGGTCGAAGACGAGCCGGGAGACCACCCGCGAGATGGGTGCGCCCGGAGCGGATCGGAGGGGGGAGTTGCCGAGCACTCGCTTGACCAGCATCGGGACGCAGATGCACAGCCCGAGCACGGCTCCGGGCGTGCCGCGGCGCACACCCAGCACGACGGGCAGCGCGAGAGAGGCGAGCAGCGTCGCGACCCCGCTCTGGCGCACCAGGCGCCCGACGGCCATCCCGGCGACGAGGACCGCGGTCCCCTCGGGGGCCAGCACCAGCGTGGCGCCCATCGCCGGGGAGAGGCCCCGCCCTCCTGCGCCGCCGAGCCAAGGCGTCCAGTCGTGGCCCGCGATCGCCGCGCACGCCGCCAGCGCGCCCAGGTGCCCCCGCCGTGCACGTCCCCCGGGCCAGCACCGAGTGGCTCGGAGGGCTGCCCGGCGCGCGAGCGCCGGCCCCACGGCTCCTTTGGCGACCTCGAGGATCCCGGCGGCGGCCAAGGGCCAGAAGCCGGCGACGTCGTAGAGGGCGGTCCCCGAGACGGTGCCACTGCCCACCCTGCGGAGGTCGGCGCCTGCGAACCGGCGGGCTGCGATCTGGGAGAACGGTACCGAACCTGCGAGAAAGGAAACTGCTGCGACGGCCGCGGCCGCGCCGGGACCCCGCGCCACCTTCACGGCTGCGGTGGAGACGGCACGTCCGCCGCTGCCGCCGAGCGCGTCGACCCTCCCCATCGCACCTGGAGCCCCTCGCGCCGCATGGCGCGAAGGAACCAGGCGGTCGAGCACGCGATGGCGAGCGCGGTCAGGGTCCAGCTCGCCGCCGTGCGCTCAGGACGAACGCCTTCAGCGAGGTCGTGAGCAGCGGCCAGAGCACGAGGCTTGCGTTCGCGAGGAGGACGCCGCCCCACAGCACGGAGATCTGGAGGAAGAACCGCCGCACCGCCGGTCGCGCCAGCACCGCGGGGTCGAGGGGGCAGAAGTCCTTGGCCAGCTTCTCGACCAGCGGGCGCCGCGTCACCGCCGTGGCGAGGAAGACCAGCGCGACGAGGGCGGTGCCGAGCGTGGGCTGCGCGAAGTAGAGGAACGTGCTGCCGGTGACGAACGTGACCGCGGTGCGCGCCGTGAGGATCGCGGCGCCCAGGAGCACCGTGCCAGGTGGACGGCGGTGCCGGAGGAGGCGGCGGGCGACCGCCGCGTAGCACCAGACCAGCCCCCCCGATGAGCGCGCCCCTCATGCCGGCGACGAGGAGGAGCGCGTAGAAGACCGCGAAGGGACCGACCACCCCTTCGATCAGCGCAGGGAGCGCGTGGCGGAGGGAGGCGACCGGCGATGGCAGGCGGACCACGTGCGCGCCGACCTCCCTCACCGGGTGCGGTGCAGGCGCGGCCTCCGCCGAGACGTCGTGTGCAGCGCTGATCGGTCCATCCTACTGGTCCCGAAAGGCCCCGGGAAAGCTCGGGACTGGTCCCGAAAGGCCCCGGGGGAGATCGGGGTCAGCCGCCATACGATGTGGACGCCCAGTCCTCGTCGGAGACCGGCTCGGTGCGCTCGGCGTCGAGGCCGGTCGTCTCTTGCCCCTCGACCACGGGGAGCTGCTGCTCGAGCACGTCCGCGTCGGGGGCGTCCGGGGGGATGGGACGCTCCTCGCGCTCGTCGCGGGCGGGAGGCATGTCCTGCTCGAGGCGGTCTGCCTCGTTGACGTCGTCGGCGGGGCTCACGGAGCCGAGCCTACCCACGAAGTGAGCAGAGCTTTCCGAAGGAGCTTTCCGAAGAACCTCCGCGCGCCGGGAGGGAGCGGGGGCTGTTCGGGACGTAGCCTGGATCCTGCGAACAGGAGGTGACGTGCGGACCCACGAAGTGACCAACCAGCCACCCGCTCTGGTCGACTACGACGTGGCGGCAGACCCGACCCTCCTCGCAGGGTTGCATGCCTTCGGCGCCGGGTGGGCCGAGCCGAAGCTCCACGAGGTGGGACGGCTCGCAGGCTCCGGGCACGTCGCAGAGCTGGCGAGGGCCGTGAACGAGCACCCGCCCGTGCTGCACACCCACGACCGCTTCGGCAACCGGGTGGACGAGGTGGAGTTCCATCCCTACTGGCACGAGCTGATGCAGCTCGCCGTTGCGCAGGGCCTGCACGCCGCGGCGTGGCGGACACCGAGGCGCACGGCGCACACGGCGCGTACGGCCAAGCTCCTCGTCTGGGGGCAGACGGATGCCGGGCACCTGTGCCCGGTCTCCATGACGTACGCGGCCGTGCCGGCGCTCCGCCACGCTCCCGAGCTCGCGGCGCGCTTCGAGCCACTGCTCGGGTCAGCCGTCTACGACTTCGGGCTGCGCGATCCCGAGACCAAGCGCGGCCTTCTCGCGGGGATGTCGTTGACCGAGAAGCAGGGGGGCTCGGACCTCCGAGCCACCACGACGAAGGCTGCGCCTGCGGGCGGCGGCGCGTTCCGGCTCGTGGGGCACAAGTGGTTCACGTCCGCGCCGATGTCGGATCTCTTCCTCGTGCTGGCTCGCGGACCCGGCGGCCTCTCGTGCTTCGCCGTTCCTCGCGTCCTTGCGGGCGGCGAGCGCAACGCCATCGAGTTGCAGCGGCTGAAGGACAAGCTCGGGAACCGCTCGAACGCGACGGCGGAGGTGGAGTACGACGGCGCGATCGGTTGGCTGGTGGGCGAGGAGGGCCGAGGGATCCGCACGATCATGGAGATGGTCTCGGCGACCCGGCTCGACGCGATGACCGCCAGCGCCGCGGGGATGCGATGGGGCGTCGTCCAGGCGGTCCACCACGCACGCCACCGCCGGGCGTTCGGCGCACGGCTCTCGGACCAGCCGCTCATGGCCAACGTCCTCGCGGACCTGGTGGTCGAGTCCGAAGCGGCAACGCTCCTCGGCCTGCGTGTGGCAGCTGCCACGGACCGCGCGGCGGCGGGCGACGAGGCCGAGGCCGCCTTGCGCAGGATCGCGCTCCCTGCGGCGAAGTACTGGATCTGCAAGCGCGGGCCGGTGCACGCTGCAGAGGCGCTCGAATGCCTCGGGGGCAACGGGTACGTCGAGGAGTCGCAGATGCCCCGTCTGTACCGTGAGGCGCCGGTGAACTCGATCTGGGAGGGTTCGGGCAGTGTCGCCGCGCTCGACGTGCTCCGAGCGATGGCGACGTGCCCCGAGAGCCTGGACGCCGCCGTCGACGAGGTCGCCGTCGCGTCGAGCGAAGACGCCCGTCTCGCCCGTGCGCTCCAAGCGTTCCGCAAGGAGCTCGGGGAGGCGGGCGAGCTCGAGGTCCGCGCACGGCGTCTCGCGCGCCGGCTCGTGCTCGCGCTCCAGGCGTCGCTCCTCCTCAGGTACGGGGCGCCCGCGGTCGCGGACGCGTTCTTGTCGTCGAGACTGGACGGTGACCATGGTGGCGCCTTCGGTGAGCTCTCTTCGCGCGTGGACCTGCACGCCGTCATGGAGCGTGCCGAGGTGCACACGGGTGCTGGCGAGCACGGCGTGCCGGCCCCGGAGCCCGAAGTGGGCACGCGGTCGGGGGCCAGCCGGGTCACTCGGGCGCACGCGACCGGCTGAAGACGACGCGAGGGGAGAGATCACCGCAATGGCGACAGCGCGCGCCCGCAGGCGCTACGAGCCCGAGGACGATGCGGTCTCCGACGGCATGCACGCGCCGGCGCGGAAGCCTGCGGACGTCCCGCGCCGTGCAGCGGTGGAAGACGTCCGCCCGACGGTCGACTGCGGCCGGTTCCCTGCGAAGGCCGTGGTGGGAGATGCCGTCGTCGTGGAAGCCACGGCGTTCGCAGACGGCCACGACCTCATCGTGTGCGACCTGCGCGTCCAGCGTGACGGTGACGCGACATGGTCCACGATCGAGATGGTGCCGCTGGGCAATGACCGCTGGAGAGCGGCGTTCCCCGCCGCGGAGCCGGGCCGCTACCGCTTCGCGGTGCGCGCAGCGGTGGACCGGTACGGGACGTGGCTGAGGGACCTCCATGCACGTGCCGACGCCGGTCAGGACGTCCGCGGGGAGCTGGCAGTCGGGGCCGGGCTGCTCGCGAGATCGGCTTCCCGGGCGAGCGGCACCGACAGGAGGCTGCTCGCCGCCGCCGCCGAGTGCGTCGCGGGAGCCACCGAGGGGCTGGCGACGCCGGCCGTGCGCGACGTCGCGGAGCTCGCGCCCGACGGGACCGTCGGCGGGATGCTCGCAGATGCCCGATTGGGCGAGCTCGTCCGTCGGTACCGGGTGACGTGGGACGCGACGACCTCGGAGGTGCGCACGGTGGTCGTCGACCCGGTCCTCGCGCGCTTCTCGACCTGGTACGAGATGTTCCCACGGGGCGCGTCCGCGGACCCGGGGCGTGCGGGCACGCTCGCGGACGTGCAGGCCCGCCTCGGCTACGTCTCGAGGCTCGGTGCGGACGTGCTGTACCTGCCGCCCGTGCACCCCATCGGCGCGACGGCGCGCAAGGGCGCCGACGGTGCGATTGAGGCCGGGCCCGAAGACCCTGGGAGCCCGTGGGCGATCGGATCGTCGCACGGCGGCCACTGCGCCATCGATCCCGGGCTCGGCACGCTCGCGGACTTCGACGCGCTCGTCGCTGCGGCCAGGGAGCGCGGCATCGCGATCGCGATGGACCTCGCCTTCCAGTGCTCGCCGGACCATCCATGGGTGCGAGCGCACCCTGAGTGGTTCCGCCAGCACCCCGACGGGTCGATCCGCTACGCGGAGAACCCGCCGAAGCGCTACGAGGACATCTACCCTCTGGACTTCGAGACGGAGGACTGGTGGGGGCTGTGGCTCGCGCTGAGCGACGTCGTGCGCTTCTGGATCGGCCATGGCGTGCGCGTCTTTCGCGTCGACAACCCGCACACGAAGCCGTTCGCGTTCTGGGAGTGGCTGCTCGCCACGGTGAAGGAGGAGCATCCCGAGACGATCTTCCTCGCCGAGGCCTTCACCCGCCCCGCCGTGATGTACCGGCTGGCGAAGCTCGGGTTCACCCAGTCGTACACCTATTTCGCGTGGCGCAACTCGAAGTGGGAGATCGAGTCGTACATGGCCGAGCTCGCCCAGGTCTCGGACTTCTTCCGGCCGAGCTTCTGGCCGAACACGCCCGACATCCTCACCGAGGTCCTGCAGACCGGAGGGAGGGCGGCGTTCGCCTCGCGGCTCGTCCTGGCCGCCACCCTCGCGGCGAGCTACGGGGTGTACGGCCCGGCGTTCGAGCTCCAAGAGCACCTGGCGCGCGCGCCGGGCTCGGAGGAGTACCTGCATTCCGAGAAGTACGCCGTCCGTCACTGGGACGTCGACAGCCCCGACAGCCTCGCGCCGTTGATGGCGCGGCTGAACGCGCTCCGCCGTGCGCATCCCGCGCTCCAGCGCAACGACACGCTCCGGTTCCACCCGACGGACAACGACCAGCTGATCGCGTACTCGAAGACCTGGGGCGACGACGTCGTGCTCGTCGTGGTGAACCTCGATCCGAGGTACCCGCAGTCGGGATGGGTCGAGCTGGCAGCGCTCGGGGGCGGTCCCGGAGAGCCGATCGAGGCGCACGACCTGCTCACCGACGCCCGGTATCACTGGGAAGGATCGCGGAGCTTCGTGATCCTCGACCCCGCGGCCGTCCCGGCGCACGTCCTTTCGATCAGCGAGGGCGCGGGGCAGCTGGCGCGGGAGCCGGCATGACCGCGGCCGAAGAGCGCTCCATGCAGATGGCGCGAAGCGTGCCGATCGGCGAGACCGCGCATTGGTACCAGGACGCGGTGTTCTACGAGCTGCACGTCCGTGCGTTCTGCGACAGCAACGGCGACGGGGTCGGCGATTTCAGGGGCCTCGTCCAGAAGCTCGACTACCTCCAGGAACTGGGCGTGACCACGCTGTGGCTCCTGCCCTTCTACCCCTCGCCCCTGCGAGACGACGGGTACGACATCGCCGACTACCGCGACATCCATCCTTCGTACGGGACGCTGCGCGACTTCCGCACGTTCCTGCGCGAGGCGCATCGGCGCGGCCTGCGCGTCGTGACCGAGCTCGTGCTCGCGCACACCTCGGACATGCATCCGTGGTTCCAGCGGGCCCGCCGCGCTCGACGTGGGAGCTCGTCACGCGACTTCTACCTGTGGAGCGACACGCCGGACCGCTTCAAGGACGCCCGGGTCATCTTCTCGGACTTCGAGAGCTCGAACTGGGCGTTCGACCCTGTCGCGGGCGCCTACTACTGGCACCGCTTCTACTCGCACCAGCCGAGCCTGAACTACGACAACCCGGCGATCCAGCAGGCGATGCTCGACATCGTCGACTACTGGCTGGACATGGGCGTCGACGGCCTGAGGCTCGACGCGGTGCCCTATCTCTTCGCCCGAGAGGGGACCTCGTGCGAGAACCTCCCCGAGACCTTCGAGTACCTGCGCAAGCTCCGCGCCCACATCGACGAGCGCTACTCGGACCGCATGCTGCTCGCCGAAGCCAACCAGTGGCCCGAGGACGCAGTGGCCTACATGGGCAAGGGCGACATGTGCAACATGGCGTTCCACTTCCCCCTCATGCCGCGCATGTTCATGGCCGCGCGCCAAGAAGACCGCTTCCCGATCGTCGACATCCTGGCCGAGACGCCCCCCGCGCCCCCGGACTGCCAGTGGGCGCTCTTCTTGCGCAACCACGACGAGCTCACCCTCGAGATGGTCACCGACGAAGAGCGCGACTACATGTACCGCTCGTTCGCCCAGGATCCCAGAGCACGCGTGAACGTGGGGATCAGGCGCCGCCTGGCGCCGCTGCTCGGCAACGACCGGGCGCTCATCGAGATGATGAACGGCCTGCTCTTCTCGTTGCCGGGGACCCCCATCGTCTACTACGGCGACGAGATCGGCATGGGCGACAACATCTACCTCGGTGACCGGGATGCGGTCCGCACGCCGATGCAGTGGAACGCGGACCGCAATGCGGGATTCTCGAAGGCGAACCCCCAGCAGCTCTACCTGCCCGTGGTGATCGACCCCGTCTACCACGCGGCGGCCGTCAACGTGGAGGCCGCCGAGGCGAACCCGAACTCGCTCCTGTGGTGGATGCGCCGCATGATCCACCTCCGCCAGCGCTACAAGGCGTTCAGCAGGGGCACCCTCGAGCACCTGAGGCCCGACAACCGCAAGGTGCTCGCCTTCCTGCGTCGTTTCGAGGACGAGCTGCTCCTCGTCGTCGTGAACCTCTCGCGCTTCGTGCAGTGCGCGGAGCTCGACCTCTCGGAGCTGTGCGGCGCGGTCCCCGTCGAGCTGTTCGGCAACACGCCGTTCCCGGCCGTCGGCGAGCTGCCCTACTTCCTCACGCTCGGCCCGCACGGCTTCTACTGGTTCTCGCTCGAGCTGGCACCGCAGGCCCACCATGGGCCCGCAGCGCGCCTCCAGGTGCGCAGCCGATGGGAGGACGTGCTCTTCGACCCGCGGCCCCTCGAGGCGGTGCTCGTGCGCCACATCGCGGGACGGCGGTGGTTCGTGTCCAAGGCGCGCACGATCGTCTCGGTGACCATCCTCGACACGATCCCCGTCGGCAGCCGATGGGCCCCGGTCGCCCACCTCGTGATCGCACGCGTCGAGCTGGATCAAGGAGCCCACGAGGACTACTTGCTCACCCTCGCGTACGCGGACGGGGAGAAGGCACAGGCGATGCGCCGGCTGCATCCCGACGCGATCGTGGCAGACCTGCGGGTGGGGGAGACGGAGGGCGTGCTCTACGACGCGGTCTGGGAGCCGGAGCTCTCCCGGATGGTGCTCGAGATGATCGGGCGCCGCCGCTCGCTGCCGTCGCGTGCGGGCCACGTCTGGGGCGCGCCGGCTCCGGCGTACCGCGAGATCCGCCTCGCGGTTCCCGTCGACGTGCAGCCCTCGCCGATCTCCGCCGAGCAGTCCAACAGCTCGGTCGCTGTCGCGGACCGGGCAATTCTCAAGTACTTCCGGCGGCTGGAGGAGGGCGTGAACCCGGGCGTGGAGCTGCCGCGCTTCCTCTCCTCCGAGCGCGCCCACTTCGCACACGCGCCGCGCTCGGGTGGCAGCCTCGCGTACCGCGCCGATCAGCGGGGCAGCCGTCCGATGACACTGGTGTCGCTCGAGGAGATGGTGCCGAACGAGGGGGACGGCTGGAGCTACGTGGTCGACGCGCTGTCGCGACGGCTCGAAGAGGCGATCGCGCACGGCGCGGAGGACGTCGCGCCGTCGTCCGCTCCCGCGCTCCTCGAGCTCGGCGCCGACGACGAGCCCCCTGCCGAGCTCTTCGACCAGGTCGAGTGGGCCGACCTGCTCGGGCGACGGACCGGCGAGCTCCACGTGGCGCTGGCCTCGGACACCTTCGATCCGGCGATGGCGCCGGAGCCGATGCGCCCGGTCGACCGGATGTCCCTCTACCACGGAGCCCGCAGCCTCGCGCGTCGGACCTTCCGCCAGGTGCAGTCGGCGGGCCTGGCCACATCGCCCGGCGTCGCAGCAGTGCTGAGAAGGGAGCGGGAGATCAACGACCGGTTCCGCACGCTGGCCACCGCCCGCGCCGCGGCCCAGCGCATACGGGTGCACGGCGACTACCACCTCGGACAGGTTCTGTGGACGGGGAAGGACATCGTGATCATCGACTTCGAGGGAGAGCCGGTGCGCTCGCTCGGCCAACGGCGCCTGAAGCGCCCCGCTGCCGTGGACCTCGCCGGAATGGTCCGTTCCTTCCACTACGCGTCGCGCACGGTCGCGATGCGAGCCGACCGAGACCTCGTGGGCCCGCAGGGCCACCGTGAGCTCGGGCCGTGGCTCCTCGGCTGGTACCGGTGGATGTCAGCGGGGTTCCTGCGCTCGTACCTCGCCGTGCCCGGTGTCGAGCGGCTCCTTCCCGACGACCGGGCCGACCTCGAGGCGCTGATCGACTTCTTCGTGCTCGAGAAGGCGGTGTCCGAGCTCGCCTACGAGGTGAACGCTCGTCCCGACTGGGTCGACGTGCCCGCGCGCGGGATCCTCGACGTCCTGGACGACGGCCGATGAGCGGAGAGCTCGAGACGCTCGCACAGCTCTACGAGGTCGAGACCGCCTACGTCGACGCGTCGGGCGAAGTGCGCGAGGCGGCGCCGGACGTGCTGCGGGCGGTGCTCGTTGCACTGGGCGCGCCCGTGACAGATCCCGTGTCGGCGGCACGCGAGGAGCGCCTGCGCCGGCACACCCGGGTGATCGAGCCCGTGTGCGCGCTTCCCGCGGCCGGAACACAGGCCATCGAGGTCGGCCTCCCGCGATCGGTGCACCCTCGGGACTGCTGGCTGGTGCTCGAGGCAGAGGACGCCGACACCCGTCGGACCCGGCTCATGGCGGCCATCCAGCGGCCGCTCGGCTCGGCGCGCGTCGAGGGGATGCCGATGGACCGCTACGAGGTGCATCTCAGCTCGCCGGTCGACCTGCTGCCGGCCGGCTACCACGAGCTGCGCGTGGAGGGTCCTGGGATCGAGGCCTCGGCCATGGTCGTCGTCGCGCCGCGCTGTCCGGTGCCCGCGCGGGGCTGGGGCGCGTTCCTCCCGGTGCAGGCGATGCGGACCGCAACGGACTGGGGAGTGGGGAGCTACCCCGCGCTGCGCGAGACCGCGCGTTGGGTGAGCCGCCTCGGTGGGGACCTCGTGGGCACCCTGCCGCTCTACCCCGCCTACTACGAGGAGCCGGTCGAGATCAGCCCGTACCTCCCGGCGACGAGGCTCGGGTGGAACGAGCTGTACGTGGATCCGACCGAGCTCCCCGAGCTCGAGGCGTCGTCGGAGGCTCGCGACCTGCTCGCGTCGAGAGCCTTCACCGACGCGCTGAGGGCGGTCCGCCTGAACCCGCTCGTGGACTATCCCGCCTCGATGGCGCTCGTCGGGCAGGTGCTCGACGCGCTCGCGCGGGCGCTGTTCGCCATCCCTTCGCCGCGTCGACGAGCGCTCGAGGACTTCGCCCGCGCGCGGCCTGACCTGGTCGCCTACGCGCGCTTCCGGGCCGGCGAGCGCGTGGAGGCGAGCAGCCCGTCGAGCGGTGAGGTGGCCGTGCCCCACGACGAGCGGGCGCGCTCGCACCTCTACGCCCAGTGGGTCGCGGAGCAGCAGCTGGCCGCGGCCGGGGGCAACCTGCTCCTCGACCTTCCCATCGGGGTCCACCCGTCGGGGTTCGACCCGAGCTTCGAGCCGACGGCGTTCGCGCTGGGTGTCGAAGGCGGGGCACCTCCCGACGCCTTCTTCACCAGGGGCCAGCGGTGGTCGTTCCGCCCCCTGCACCCCCGCGGCGCGCGGGAGCAGCGGTACCGCCACGTGGTGGCAGTGCTCCGACATGCGATGCGGCACGCGTCGGCCCTGCGCCTCGACCATGTGATGGGGCTGTACCGCCTGTACTGGGTGCCGGCCGGCGCGGAGGCGACCGACGGCGCGTACGTCCGCTACCGCGACGACGAGCTGCGGGCGATCGTCGCGCTCGAGGCACAGCGCTCGGGAACGGCGATCGTGGGGGAGGACCTCGGCACCGTTCCCGACGAGGTCCGTGCCGGCATGCACGACGACCGGATGCTGCGAACGTGGGTGCTGCAGTTCGAGGCCTCTGCCGGCGCTCCGCTCCCCGATCCTCCCGACCTCTCCCTGGCGAGCATCGGCACCCACGACCTGCCGCGCTTCGTGACGTACTGGGAGGCGCCCGTGCACGCCAGCTGGCGCCAGGCACTGGGCGGAGACGCACGCCGGGGCCTGCGCGCGAGCCTCGACCACCTCGCCGCCGGCCCCGCGCGCCTCGTCTTGGTCGACGTCGAGGACCTCTGGCTCGAGCGCGTGCCGCACAACCGCCCCGGGACCGGTCCAGAGACCGGCAACTGGCGGCATCGCGCGGCCAGGACGCTCGAAGAGATCGTCGAAGACCAAGAGGTTGCCGCGGCGCTGCAGCGGATCGACGCGCTCAGGCAGGAGGAGGGCGGATGATCACCGACGACGACCTCTTCTTGTTCAACGAGGGGTCGCACCGGCGCCTCGCGGAGAAGCTCGGGGCCCATCTCCTGGGCGAGGGAGGGGTCCACTTCGCCGTGTGGGCTCCGAGTGCGCGAGCGGTGTCGGTCGTCGGGGACTGGAACTGGTGGCGCAGCGACGCCGATCCGCTCTCGGCGCGCGGGAGCTCGGGGATCTGGGAGGGCGTGGCCCGGCACGCGAGGAGGGGCCAGGTCTACAAGTTCGCGATCACGACCGCCGAGGGCACGGTCCTCGAGAAGGCCGATCCGTTCGCGTCCTTCTGCGAGGTGCCTCCGCGGACCGGGTCGGTGATCTGGGACCTCGCCTACGGCTGGGGCGACCAGGAGTGGATGGCGGCCCGCGCGGAGCACCAGACGCTGCGTTCGCCGATCTCGATGTACGAGGTCCACCTCGGCAGCTGGTGCCGGACACCTCGGAGGCCACATGAGCTGCTGACCTACCGAGAGCTCGCAGCGCCGCTCGTCGATCACGTGCGGCGCAGCGGGTTCACCCACGTCGAGCTCCTTCCCGTGATGGAGCATCCCTTCTACGGGAGCTGGGGCTACCAGACGACGGGGTACTTCGCGCCGAGCGCACGTTACGGCGCTCCCCAGGACTTCATGGCGCTCGTCGACGCGCTGCACCAGGCGGGGATCGGCGTCATCCTCGACTGGGTGCCGTCCCACTTCCCTTCCGACGAGTTCGCGCTCGCGTCGTTCGACGGCACCCACCTCTACGAGCACGCCGACCCGCGCCGCGGCGTCCATCCGGACTGGAACAGCCTCGTCTTCAACTACGGACGTCACGAGGTGCGGAGCTTCCTCTCCTCGTCGGCGGACCACTGGCTCCGGACGTACCACGCCGACGGCCTGCGGGTCGACGCGGTGGCCTCCATGCTGTACCTCGACTACTCGCGCAAGCCCGGCGAGTGGGACCCGAACCCCTATGGCGGGCGCGAGGACCTCGATGCGATCGCCTTCCTGCGTGAGCTCAACGCCGGCGTCTACGCAGATCACCCTGGCGTCCAGACCATCGCAGAGGAGTCCACCGCCTGGGGCGGGGTGTCCCGGCCGGTCGAGTGGGGGGGGCTCGGGTTCGGGTTCAAGTGGGACATGGGCTGGATGCACGACACGCTCGGGTACATGGCACGCGATCCGGTCCACCGCCGGTGGCACCACGGCGAGCTGACCTTCCGCGCGGTGTACGCCTTCACCGAGAACTTCGTCCTTCCGCTTTCCCACGACGAGGTGGTGCACGGCAAGGGCTCCCTGCTCGCGAAGATGCCGGGTGACGACTGGCAGCGGCGCGCGAACCTCCGGCTGCTCTACGGCTACCAGTACGGGCTGCCGGGGAAGAAGCTCCTCTTCATGGGGTCCGAGCTCGCGGACTGGAGAGAGTGGGACCACGACGAGGGGTTGCGCTGGGAGCTGCTCGACGACGACCGGCACGCCGGGGTGTGCCGGTGGATCCGCGACCTGAACGAGCTGTACCGCAGCGAGCCCGCGCTCCACGAGCTCGACGCGGACCCGGCGGGGTTCGAGTGGGTGCAGTACGAGGACGCCGCGATCAGCGTGCTGAGCTTCCTGCGCAGGTCGTCGGGTGGGCGTGTCGTGCTCGTCGTCTGCAATTTCACGCCGGTGCCCCGCGACGACCTGCTCGTGGGCGTGCCCGCTCCGGGGTTCTGGCGCGAGCGTCTCAACTCCGACGCCGTCGAGTACGGGGGGAGCGGTGTCGGCAACCTCGGCGGGCTGCACGCCGAAGCGGTGTCGGCGCATGCCGAAGCGGTGCCGCTGCATGGCTGGGCGTGGACCCTCACGATGGTCGCTCCGCCACTGGGCTGCGTCTACTTCGTCCGGGAGCCAGGCTGAGGCCGGTCGCGAGCGTCGCGATTGCCATCGCGATCGAAGAGGTTCAGCCCGGGGCGGATGCCGCGGTGACGTCCTCGGGGAGCTCGGGAGCGTGGTGAGCCTCCACGAGGCCCGAGGCGTCGGGAGCCCGGACGACGTTCCAGAGCTCCTCGCGGTAGACGCGGCGCTCCGGGGCGTCGACCCCGAGGCGTACGTAGCTGCCGGCAGGCCGGATGAGGGTGACGCGGAACGCGTCGCCGATCGCGTCGCCGCCGAACTCGAGGGTCGGGTTGCCCTTCGAGATCGAAGTGACCGCCACCCACAGGTCGTCGCCAACCTCGACCGCCTCACCTGGATTGCGGTCCACGGCGAGCCCGGCACGCACGGTGGTGGCGGCCGTGCCCTGGGGCGCGGCCGTGATCCTGACGCGGTCGCCGTCGAACACGATGCTCGAGGTGGGGACGATCTCGAGGCGGACCCGCTCCGGCGCCACGACTGCTGCCGAGATCCGCAGCTCGGGGAAGGCACCCGGTGCGCTGAGCCCGATCCAGACCCGGCGGTCCGTCAGCGAGAGGACCGTCACCCGCAGGTCGGGTTGGATGATGATCGACTCGCCTGGTCGGCGATTGAGCACGAGCATGTGCGGCCCCTCCCGCCTGATGTTCGAGGCCCAACCGTAGTTGGCGCCCAGGGGGGAAGGGTGGTTCCCGGGCGCGGCCGGTCAACGTGGCCCGGGCGCCAGGGCTTCGAGCACCTCACGGGCGGCACGCAGCGACGTCTGCGGGTCGGCGCCGGGAGACCCGATGCGCGGATCGAAGTTCAGGTCGACGAAGGCCTCGGTCATGCCGCTGCCGGCGAGCGCTCGGAGGTCTTCGCGGATCTCCTCGAGGGTCCCGGTGAGCGGCGCACGCGCGGTCGATCGGACCTGCCGACCGCTCGGCAGACGAAGCGGAGCGAGGAGGGATCGCGCCCTTCTTCAGCCGCTGCAGCCCTGACGACCCCGATCGGTCTCGCCAAGTCGGCAAGGTCGGCCCGGCTGCTGCTGATCCAGCCGTCGGCCATCCGACCGGCACGGCGCAGGGAGGCATCCGCAGCCCCGCCGAACAGCAGCGGGGGATGGGGCTCCTGGGGCGGCTTGGGGTCCACGCGGGCACGCGGCACGCGGGAGTACGGCCAAGCTCCATCACGCGCCCTCCGTGTCGACGTGCCGGGTCACGGCTCAGCCGGGGATCCTCCGCCACAGCGCTTGGGGAACCAGGCGGGCCAGACCCATCGCCCATCTTGCCGCGCCAGGGACCCAGATGACCGGTGCGCCGGACTCGAGCCCGGCCATCACCGCGTCGGCGACCGCCTCGGGCGTGGACGACATCGGGGCGCTGGGCAAGCCCTCGGTCATCTTGGTCGGGACCCGGCCGGGGCGGACGATCTGGACGGCGACCCCGGTGCCGCGTAGCGCCTCGGAGAGCCCGAGCGAGAACGCGTCGAGCCCTGCCTTGGCCGACGCGTAGACGAAATTCTGTCGGCGCACTCGCACGGCGGCGACCGAGGACAGGACGACGATCCGGCCGTAGCCCTGCGCTCGGAGCCGTGCGGCCGCACGGGTGAGTGCCGTGGCCGGCCACGAGTACGTCGCGGTGACGACCTCGGCGGTGCGCGCGGGATCGAGCTCGTCGCGCTCGTGCGACAGCACGCCGACCGCGAGCAGGACGAGGTCGGCGGCCCCGGCGGCGTCGAACGCGTCGTCGACGGTCGCTGCGGCGCCTGCGACGTCGAGCGCGTCGAAGCGCACGGTGGACACGTGCTCCGCCCCCGCGGCGGAGGCGGCGGAGGCGGATGCTGCCAGCCGCTGGTCGTCCCTGCCGGCGAGGACGACGGTCCGGCATCGCCGGCGTACGAGCGCCTGCACGATGGCACCTGCGAGGTCGGAGGTGCCGCCGAGGACCACCACCGACTGGGGCTGACCGAATGCGTCGAGCATGCGTGGCTCAGCAGAGGTCCAGCCGACGGGCGAGGTCGGAGCGTAGGATGCCGTGGGGATCGACCCGCAGGCGCACCGCTCGGAGCGCTTCGAGGCGCGGGTACATGATCGGCACCACGTCCGGCCGGAGGCGGGAGTCCTTGGCGAGGTAGACGCGGCCTCCGGCCTCCGCCACCACCTCGTCGAGGCGGTCGAGGCACCGCCCGACGCCGCCGGGGCCGATGGGGACGTCCAGCGCGAGGGTCCACCCCGGAATCGGGAAGGAGAGCGGGCCCGGTGAAGACGGTCCGAAACGCTTCAAGACGGCGAGGAACGCGGGCACCCGGTGCGACGAGAGGGTCTGGATGGCCGTGTGGACCACGTCGCCGCGAGCCGGTGGGACGGCGAACTGGTACTGGAGGAAGCCCAGCGGGCCGTAGAGGCGGTTCCACTCCGCCACGCCGTCGAGCGGGTAGAAGAACTTCCACATCGACTGGAGCTCTTGCTCCCGGTGCGCGGGGGCGCGCCGGAACCACGCCTCGTTGAAGGCGGCGATGCTCAGCCGGTTGAGCAGGCCCCCCGGGACGTGGCGAGGCACGCGGAGATGCGGCCGAGGCACGCGCGCGGCAGTGACGGCCGCGCGGCGCAGCTCCGGAGATCGAAGGTGCTCGAGGCTTGCGTGGTCGCCCCTGGTGAGCACCGCGCGTCCCGCTCTCGGTCCCAGCTCGCCTCCCGGTCGCGTACGGCGCGCCGTTCCGGAGCAATCGACCCAGGCCACCGAGTACCGGTAGCGCGCGTCACCTTCCTCCATCGCCGTCATCACCGCGTCGAGGTCGGCGAAGCGGTCCGTGTCCACGAGCATGCGGTCCGTGCTGATCGCGAGCATGCGGATCCTCGCCGACGTGACGATGCCGGTGAGCCCCATGCCGCCGGCGGTCGCCCAGAACAGGTCGGGATCGCGTGTCGGGGTGACCCGGTGCACGCCGGTCGGCGTCGCCACGGTCATGGCGGTCACGTGGCGTGCGAAGCTGCCGTCTGCATGGTGGTTCTTCCCGTGCACGTCGGCCGCGATCGCGCCGCCGACCGTCACCTGGCGCGTGCCGGGGGTCACGGGGAGGAACCAGCCCTGGGGGAGCATCCGTCGTACGAGCGTGTCGAGGGAGGTTCCCGCGCCGACCTCGACCTCGCCGTTCGCGTCCACCTCGCCGACGTGGTCGAGCAGCGTGGTGTCGACGATCGTGCCCCCCGCCGACTGGGCCGCGTCTCCGTAGCTCCGGCCCAGTCCACGTGGGATGACGGCGGGGCTCTCGAGGCCCGCGAGCAGCTCCGCGACCTCGTCGTCGCGCCGGGGCGTCCAGACGAGGGCACGGGTGGCGTCGGTGCGTCCCCATCCGGCCAGGAGCCGCTGCGCGGGCGCGAGCGACGCGTCAGGCATAGACGCCGATGCCGACGAGCACCGTCCACACGAGCGCAAGGACCTGCAAGGTGCGGTCCTCGAAGGCGAGCTCGCTCGGCGCCCCGCCGCGCCCGGCGTCGAGGAGGCGCAGGACGTAGAGGACCCCGGTGACGACCGGTGCCACGGACAGCTCGATCCAGACGAGGTGACCCCCGTGGCGAGCGAGCCCCGCCTTGTCGAACGCCCACAGGCAGTAGGTGGTGACGGCGCCTGCGGCGCTCAGCGTGAGGGCCGAGCGCAGGAACGCCGGCGAGTAGTGGTCCAAGGTGCTCCGGTGCCGGCCACGGTCCTCGCCGAGGGTCTCGTGCTCGGCGGTGCGCTTGCCGATCACGATGAAGAGCGCGCTGAACGACGTGACGACGAGGAACCAGCTGGACAGCGGCACGTGCGTGGCCACGCCTCCGGCGATCGCTCGCAGGACGAACCCCGAGGCCACGGCCGTCAGCTCGATCACCGGCTCGCGCTTGAGCCGAACGGTGTAGCCGATGGTGACCGCGCCGTAGGCGGCGACCACGACGACGAGCGGCCAGCCAGCGAGGAGCGCGGCGCCGGCGAGCGCCGCCCCCAGGAGCACGGCGGCGACCGCGACCGCGGCAGCCGGGCTGACGAGGCCGGCTGCGACGGGACGGAGGCGCTTGCTCGGGTGACGCCGGTCGGCGCCGGCGTCGACGCTGTCGTTGACCAAGTAGGTGGCCGACGCCGCGGCGCAGAAGATCCCGAACGCCCCGAGGGCGTGGAGCGCGGGTCCCGCGTGCGTGAGCACGCCTGCGGCACCCGGGGCGACGAAGACCAGGACGTTCTTGGTCCACTGCTTCGGCCGAGCCAGCTGGAGCCAGTCCCGCACCACCCGGTGCCTCGCTGGTGCTGGCACCGGTGGCTGGAGCTCGACGGTCGGGGCGGCTTCACGCGCGCGCAGCTCCATGTTGAGCATGCTACGCACGGTTCATGACGATCGAGTGAGGACTCGGTTGCTACCTGCCACCGGGGTTCGGAGCGGCCTTCCGGGGTGTTCGAGGGGTCTCCGGGGTCCTCGGGGCGGTCTCTCGAGCGTCCGGGGGGTCCTGCGCGGCTCTCGAGCGGGCCTGCGGGCGCACCCGACCCCGCCACGCGCTCGCGGCGAGCGCCGCAGCGGCGAGCAGCGGGAGGGCGACGACGTCCGCGACCCGGTCGTGCCGGAGCGCGAACGCGATCGCGACCAGGACCAGCATCGCCGCGAAGAGCTCCGGCGTGTCGCCGACGAGGAAGTCCCACCAGAAGTGGCCGAAGGCCTTCGCCCAGCGAACGACAGCAGCGGTCACGGCGCGAGCCTCTCCTCGGCGGAGGCCCCGGTCTCGCTGGAGGCCCCGGTCTCGGTCTCGGTCTCGGTCTGGGCGGGGCGGAGCGTGGCGACGGCCGGCAACGGTGCTCCGGCCGGCACCGGTGCCTGGGTCTTCAGCACCGCGATGGCGCCGGCCGCCACTGCGCTGAACACCCCGACCAAGACCGGGATGGCGAGGTCGCTCCCGGGCCAGCGGACGCCCGCGCCCTCGCCCAGCCAGAACAGCCCGAAGCTGGTGAGCATGATGCCCACCACGGTCTTGATCGTGTTCTCGGGAACCTGGGAGAGCTGGCGCGACACGGCGAGGCCGGCCGCGGAGACGAGCACGACCGCTGCGGCCGCGGCGATGGCGGCATCGCCCAGCTTGTGCTGGCTGGCGCCCAGGCTGATGACGATGAGGACCACCTCCATGCCCTCGAGGAAGACGCCCTTGAACGCCACGACGAACCCGACGCTGTCTCGCCGGCCACGCAGGCCGCCCTCGGCGCGCAGTGAGGCCGCCGTACGCTCGTAGATGGCGTCTTCGTCGTGCTTGGCCTTGTGCCCGCTCGCGCGGAGGATGGCCTTTCTCAGCCATGACAGGCCGAGCACCAAGAGCAGCGCCCCGACCACCGCCCTGAGCGTGTCGATCGGGACGTAGCGCACGAGTGGCACGCCGACCGCGCCGACGATGACCGCCAGGACGACCAGCGCGGCTCCCGCGCCCTCCATGGCCGAACGCCAGCCTCGACTCGTGCCGGAGGCGAGGACGATGGTCAGTGCCTCCACGGCCTCGACGCTGCACGCCCCGAAGACCGCGAGCATGAGCATGACGGTGGCGCTGCTCATCGCGTCAGTCTCTCGTGGCCTCGGGACGCCCCGTCGGTCTCATCGGTCCTCTCGTGCCCGCCGGCAGACTGCTCGCAGCCGGGGTCGGGAAAGAGGATACCGCCGGCCCCGCCGCGCTCGATGCCCCCTACGATGTGGGCGTGGGCCCATTGCTTCCCCTCCCCTCAGGAGTCGGTGTCGCGCTCGTGACGTTCTTCGACGCCGACGGCACCGTCGACGTGAGGGCGACCGTCGAGCGTGCCCGTCGCTGCGTCGACCTCGGGGTGTCATCCGTCCTGGTCGCCGGCACGACGGGCGAGGCCGGACGACTCTCGGTGGACGACCGCGTCGAGCTCGCGGCGGCGGTGAAGGACGCGGCGCCCGGCGTCGCGCTGATCGTGGGGACCGGCCATGCCGGGGCGGACGATGCGTTGGAGGCGACCGCGAAGGTCGCCGCCCACGCCCATGCCGACGGATTCCTCGTCTACTGCCCTGCGGACGTGACACCTGACCCGTTCTTCAGGGCACTGCGCCCCGAGGCGCGCGGACGGCATGTGATCGCCTACCACAACCCTGCGCTGCCAGGGTCCCGAGAGCTCCGCACCGAGACCGTGGCGTCGCTCGAGGTCGACGGCGTGAAGGACTCCTCGGCCAGCACGAACCGGCTCGCGGACCTCGTCGAGCTGGGGGTGCGCGTCTACGTCGGGAGCGCCACCCAGCTCATGGTCGCCGGACCGTGCGGTGCGTCCGGGGCGCTCCTCGCGCTCGCCAACGTCGCACCGACCGACTGCATCGCCGCGTGGAACGGGGACGCAGCTGCCCAGCGCCGCCTCTTCGCGCTGCATCGGCGCGCCGCGCGGGACTTCCCCTCATTTCTGAAGGACACTGCCCCCCGGTGACGAGGTGATCGCTGCCTCCAGGCGGTCGAGCAGCGGCAGCTGGCCCGGGAGGAGCTTGCGCCGCGCCGCTTCGAGGTCGTACCACGCGGCGCGGTCGACCTCGGGGAACGTCTGGAGCTTGCCGGACCGTGGCGGCCACTCCAGCTCGAAGCTGCCGCCGTCGATCGTCGACACGTCCAGGTCGCCGGCGATCGCCCACGCCCGCACGTGCTTGCCGCCCGCCTGGACGATCTCCCCGAGCGCGAGCCGCTCACCTGCGGGTGCGGGGAGCCCGAGCTCCTCGGCGAACTCGCGCTCGGCCGCCGCGAGCGCGTCCTCGCCTTCGCCGACCTCACCCTTCGGGATGCTCCACCATCCCTCGTCGCGCCGGACCCAGTAGGGACCGCCGGGATGGACGAGGAGCACCTCGACCGTTCGGGCGCGTGCACCGCCGGGCTCGTCTCCTCGCCCGTGGCGATCGAGGCGGCGGTAGACGACGAGGCCGGCACTGCGCGGGGGCACGGGCCCATGATGGTCCGTCGTCTCCGAGCGCGTCTTGGAACGCGCTCGGATCGCGTGGTGACGGAGTCCGTCGATGATCCGTGGTCGCGTAAGGTGGGGCCGGTGAGCGGGCGATGAGAGTGCTCGTCGCTGAGGACGACGCCGCGCTGCGCACAGTGCTCGAGCGGGGCCTGCGAGAGAACGGCTACGTGGTCGACGCGGTCGCGGACGGTCAGGCTGCGGTGAAATGGCTGCGCGCCTATGAGCACGAGGTCGCGATCGTGGACTGGCGGATGCCGCTCAAGAGCGGCGTGGAGGTCGTCGAGGAGATCCGGCGTCTCGGGGTGAAGACGCCCATCTTGATGCTGACGGCGCGTGACGCCCCGGTCGACCGGGTGGCGGGACTCCATGCAGGCGCGGATGACTACCTGGTGAAGCCCTTCGACTTCGACGAGCTCTTGGCGCGCCTCGTCGCTCTGCAGCGGCGTCCTGCGTTGACCGTGGCGCCGAAGATCACCGTCGGAGACCTCTGCTACGACCCTCCCACCCGGGAGGTGACCGTCGCAGGGTCGCCGGTCGCGCTCACGACCACCGAGCTCGCGATCATGGAGCTGCTCCTGCGGCGGTCGCCCGCCGTGGTCACGCGGCGTTCGATCGCGCTGCAGGTCTGGGACGACGAGGCCGATGTGATCGGGTCCAACACCATCGACGTGCACGTCGGTCGGCTCCGCTCCAAGATCGCCGACAGCACCGCGAAGATCCAGACCGTGCGGGGCAGCGGCTATCGCGTGGTCGTGCCGTGAACGACAGGCGCCGGCTCTGGGTCCATGCCGCGCGAGTCGCGACCGCGGCCACCGTCGTGGTGCTCGCGTGCTACGCGTCGTGCGCGTTCGGGCTGCGCGTCTTCGTCACGCACCGACTGACGGCAGAGGTCGACGGCCGTATCCACGCGGCGCTTGCAGGTGCTCGCAGCCTCTCACTGCGCCCGGGCCCCTCGGCTCCTGTCGGCGCCTCGGCGGACAGCGGCGACCTCGACGACGCGCCCATCTTCTTCTGGTACGTCCCCTCCCATGGCCGTTCCGTCGCGCTCACGCTCGGAGCTCCGAGGCTGCCCGGAGGCGGCTGGAGCGCGAGCCCTGCGACGCGGTCGATCGGAGCCGCGGCCTTCAGGTTCGAAGCCGTCCCGAGGGGTGGCGGATGGGTCGTGGCTGGTCAGAGCGTCGTCGAGATCGCACGGGTGGAGGGCGCGTTGGTGCTGCCCGAAACGCTCTTCGGCGTCCTCCTCGCCCTTGCGACGTTCGTCGGCTCGCTCCTCGTCGCGCTCCGTGCTTCGGCACCGCTCGAGCAGATCCGTCGTCGACAAGCCGAGTTCACCGCAGACGCGTCGCACGAGCTGCGCACCCCGCTCAGCGTGGTGGAGGCGGAGGTCGACCTGGCACTGCGGCGGCGCCGAGCTCCCGAGGAGTACGAAGCCGTCCTGCGCCGGATCGCAGGCGAGAGCCGGCGGCTCCGGCGCATCGTGGACGACCTTCTGTGGCTCGCTCGCGCCGACAGCGGGACCGAGGTGGCGCACCGGGGAGAGGTCGCCGAGGTCGAGGCGGTGGTCGCGGGCTGCGTCGACAGGTTCGAGGCGATCGCGGCGCGCGGCCACGTGAGCCTCGGGTTCAGCTCCGAGGGGGCAGGGAGCGACGTGGTGGAGGCCCCCCCCGAGCTGGTCGACCGCCTCGCGGGGGTCCTCATCGACAATGCGTGCAAGTACGCCGGGGACGGAGGCACCGTGTCGGTGGTCGTGCAGACCGCCCCCGGCCGAGTGGTCCTGCGGGTGGACGACAGCGGACCGGGGATCCCGCCGGGCCAGCGCGCGGCGGTCTTCGACCGCTTCCACCGGGCGACGCCGGTGAGCGGGGGGTCTGGACTGGGACTTGCGATCGCCGATTCCGTGGTGCGGATGACGGGGGGCACCTGGTCGGTCGGGGACGCGCCCCTCGGGGGGGCGCGCATGGAGGTGTCGTGGCGGGCCGCGCCCGACGGTGACCGCCCGCCGCGCCTGGCCGACCAGACGCTCCCCGTCGACCCGCGCTCGGCGGACGACCCGGCGCACGTGCAGCGCGACGCCCAGCTCACACCGACCTGAGGCTCGGCCGAACGTGTTGTGGCGAGTTCATCCCGCTGTCACCTCGGACCCCTACCGTCAGGGTGTGCGCTCCGAGGTACGTCCAAGCCCTCGCGCCGAGCGGTCGGCGCTGGTGCAATGGCCATGAGCCGCCGTCCCGCCCCCGTTCGCCCCGAGCTCGACCAGCGTTTCGCGGGGCTCGAGGAGCTCGGCAACGCCGTCGACGGCCCAGGCGCGCCCCGACGGCGCGTCGTGCACATCGCGACACCCCGGACGTCGGACTCGTCGGAAGGCCCTCGCCACGGTCCGAAGCGGGCGAGGCGCCGTGCGACCATGCGCCGTCGGCGCGTGCGTGCCGTGGTGGGCCTCGTCGTCGCGGGGCTCCTGATCTGGGTCGCGGTCTCGCTCGGCTCTGCGCTCACGAACCCCATGCTCGGCAGCTCGCTGCCCGCGCGGGGCGCCGAATGGGTGCGCCAGCACGGTGGCTCCGCCGTCGTCAACTGGATCGAGAACGAGTGGTACCGGCACCACGCGCCGAAGGTGGGCGGGAAGCCGCCCCCAGGCGCGATCAAGACGCCCACGACGTCGCCGGCGGTGGCCGCGGCGGCGGGCGTTCCGCAGCTGCCGGCGCCCCATCCCGTCGTGCCGTTCGCGAAGCCGGCCCTTCCTGGCGAGGGGCAGTGGTCGCCGGCCGGCCGGCTCGTCGACGGGGTTCCCGCGGTCTACGAGACGACCCTTCGTCCCGATGCAGTTCATACGAGCTACGTGGTCGGTCTCGCGTGGATGGACACCAAGCTTCTCCGAGCCACGCTGTACTCGGGGAACTGGATCCCCGGGGGTGGCCCCTACACGCACACGGCACCGGTGCCCCCGTCCGCCGCGCGGACCCTCGTCGCCGCGTTCAACGCCGGTTTCCTCATGTCGGCGGCCGACGGCGGCTACTACACGGACGGCAAGACGGTCATCCCGTTGCGAAACGGTGCCGCGTCGTTCGTCGTGTACCAGAACGGCAGCGCGACCGTGGGCGCATGGGGAGCGACAGTGGGCATGAGTCCGTCGGTCGTCTCGGTCCGCCAGAACCTCGACCTGCTCGTCCAAGGCGGAAAGCCCGTTGCCGGGCTCACAGCGACAACAACGACGCGATGGGGCGCCACGCTCGGCAATGCGGTCTACGTCTGGCGGTCCGGCCTCGGCATCACCCGAGACGGGGCCCTCGTCTACGTGGGCGGTCCGGGCTTGAACATCACCGACCTCGCCAACATCCTCGTGCGTGCCGGCTGCGTCCGGGCCATGGAGCTGGACATCAACACGACATGGGTGAACCTCACCACCTACAACCCCTCCACGCCGACAGGGGAGGCGAGCGGAGCCAACGGCACGGAGCTGCTCCCCCAGATGGCCGGTACGCCTGCGCGCTACTTCCAGACGTGGTGGCAGCGGGACTTCATCACCATGTCGGCGGCGCCGACGAAGGGCTGAGCCGGCCGGCGCCGACGAAGGGCTGAGCCGGCCGGCGCCAGCGGCCACGTCGTGAGCATCGTCGGCTGGGCGCAAAGCCGTTGGTACGCTCGGGAACGTGGGGTCCGCGCGCGACCTTCTGCACGAGGACGAGGAGCTCCTCGTCGAAGCCCGTCCCCACGTGGTGACGGTGGCGGTCCCCGTCCTGGTTCTCGCCGCCGCCGCCGGTGGCGCGGTCACGATCGCGCTGCGCGATCCGGGGGCTCCGGTAGTGGTGGGGTGGCTGCTGGCCGCGATGGTCGTGCTCCCGGCGCTGTGGAGCGCCGCGCGGGTCCTTCGCTGGCGCTCCTCCAGGTTCCTCGTGACGACGAGCCGGCTGCTCTACCAGCGCGGGGTGCTCGGGCGCGACGTCCTCCAGCTCCGGCTCCAGCGGGTCGCCGAGGTGCACTGCAGCCAGTCGTTGGGCCAGCGGCTGATCGGGACCGGCCGGCTCGTCTTCGAGGTCGCGGGAGGTGTCGATCCCCTCTTCGTCGAGGACGTTCGCCGGCCTCGTCGGCTCCAGCGGGTCATCACCGCGCAGCTCGATCGGTTCGACACCTTCTACGACCCCTACGACGCCGGGGGGGGCGTGAGCAGGCACGCATCGGGCGCGCGGGGCGCGCTGGCTCCGATGGCCGGCGGGGGATCGCGCCGGGGAAGCGCCGGGACCACGCGGGGCCGGAGCCCACGGGAGCGGCCGTGGACGGACACGCCCCCCCACGGTGTGGCCATCGACGACGAGGGCGCCCGCTCCGTTCCCGGGCAGATCCTCCAGCTCGACGAGCTCCGGCGGCGTGGCCTTCTCTCGGATGACGAATTCGCCGCCAAGAAGGCAGAGCTGCTCGGCCGCCTGTGACCAGCCTCCTCTGACCTTGCCACTGCCGACCGTGCCACCCTCGACGACACCACCGACCGTGCCACCCCCGACGACACCACCGACCGTGGTACGGCCCGAGCTCAGCCACGTGGTCGCCATCCCCACGGGCAACCCTCGCTTGCCCGCATACGACGTGGAGGGCTGGGACCTGTGGGGAAGGGACCGAACCGTGCGGGTCGCCTCGCCGGGGTCCTGGACGCTCCTGCTGTTCCTCGGCTCGCACTGCGACGGTTGCCAGCCGTTCTGGGCGCTGCCGCTCTCGCCATCGGCATGCGGGCTCGAGCCGATGGACGCTGTCGTCGTCGTGACGCGCGGCCCGCGTCGCGAGCGTGCAGACGTGCTGGCGGCGCTGATGGGCGAGGGCCTCGCCGAGATGCCACATGCGCTCGTGCTGTCCGACAGTGCCTGGCTGCGGTACCGGGTCCACGGCGCCCCCTTCTTCGTCCTGCTCGACGGTGCCTGCGTGGTGAGCGAGGGCGTGGCGTGGAGCGTCGAGCAGCTCGCCTCCGACGTCGTGCGCGCGAGGAGGCGCCAGCGCGGGCAGGCGGACGGCGCCCACCGCGCGCGACGCTGACTGGCTCATGGACACCGAGCTCTTCTCCATCACCACCGGCGACCAGACGGTGACGGACGTCACGGCGACGGTCGCGACGTTCTGCGCGGGACGTGGCGACGGTCTCTGCCACGTGCTCGCCCCCCACGCCACGGCGGGGCTCGCGCTGATGGAGACCGGATCGGGGTCCGAGCACGATCTGGAGGAGCTGCTGGAACGGCTCTTGCCGCGTGACGACCGCTACCGCCACCGGCACGGGTCCGCCGGGCACGGGGCGGACCATCTCCTGGCAGCGCTCGTCTCCCCGTCGCTCGTCCTCGCGGTCCAAGGTGGGGAGCTGTTGCTCGGCACCTGGCAGTCGATCGTGCTCGTCGACACGAACCCGGACAACCCGAGCCGCCAGCTGCGCTGCACGTGGCTGTCGGCGCGCTGAGCCCTGCTGCCCCCCTCCGTGCTGAGCGCCCCCTTTTCCCCTACTGAGCGCGCCACACCACTGCCCCCGGGCGTGCGCGTCACACCCGAGCGTCATGCTGACCCCGACAGACGAGCTGCAGCGGCACGCCGGGTGCCGCGCGAAAGGGGACAGCGATGGACACGATCACCGTGGAGTGCGACTCCTGTGTGGCGCGGAGCACGGCCGCGTGCGACGACTGCGTCGTCACGTTCCTCCTCGGCCGGGATCCCGACGACGCCGTGGTCATCGACGCGGACGAGGTCCGGGCGATGCGGATGCTCGAGCAGTCCGGGCTCCTTCCCGCTCTCAGGTTCGAGGGGCGCGCAGGGTGACGTCCAAGGGGAGCGGCTCCCGTGACCCCGCCCCGTCGGCACCTGCTGGTCACGAACGACTTCCCACCCAAGGTGGGGGGCATCCAGGCCTACCTGTGGGAGCTGTGGCGGCGCCTCGACCCCCGGAGCTTCGTCGTCCTCACCGCCCGCTCGGATCCGCACGCCGAGGCGTTCGACCTCGCCGCGGCGGAGCAGGGGATCAGGATCGAGCGCGTGCCGGGCCAGCTCCTGTACTTCCCCACGCCAGCCGCCCGCTCAGCCGTCACGTCGCTCGCGTCCGAGGTCGATGCGTCACTCGTGCTGCTCGACCCGGTGCTGCCGCTCGGGCTCCTCGGCCCACGGCTCGGCATCCCCTACGGCGTGGTGCTGCACGGCGCGGAGGTCGCCGTGCCCGCGCGGCTTCCCGGCACGCGCGGGTTGGTCGCTCGAGTGCTCGCGGACGCCTCCTTGGTCGTGTCGGCAGGCCGGTACCCGAGGGCCCAGGCGACCCGTGCGCTCGGCAGGGCTCCGGGCGCGAGCCCGCGCCACGTCGAGGTGCCTCCGGGCGTGGACTGCGTGGACTTCCACCCGCTCGGTGCGACGGAGCGAGACGCCGCCCGAGTGGCGCTGGGGCTCCCGGTTGGCGCGCCGGTCGTTGCAAGCGTGAGCCGCCTCGTCCCGCGCAAGGGCATGGACGTCCTCATCGAGGCCGTGAGCCGGCTGCGGCCTTCGTACCCGGATCTCGTCCTTGCGATCGCAGGACACGGGCGAGAGGCGCAGCGTCTCGCGGCGCTCTCGCGGCGCTCTGGAGCCCCGGTGCGCTTCCTCGGGCGGGTGAGCGAAGGGGACAAGCGTGCGCTCCTTGCCTGTGCGGACGTCTTCGCGATGGCCTGCCGCAGCCGGTGGATGGGGCTCGAAGAGGAGGGCTTCGGCATCGTCTTCCTCGAAGCGGCCGCAGCGGGGACGCCACAGGTGGCCGGCGACAGTGGGGGGGCAGCCGAGGCCGTGGAGGACGAGGTGACCGGGCTGGTCGTTGCGGAGCCGCACGACCCGGGGGCGGTCGCGCACGCGATCCGGCGCCTCCTCTCCGACGACGATCGGCGCAGGCGCATGGGTGTCGCCGCGCGCGAGCGAGCGTGCCGCAGCTTCGACTACACAGTCCTTGCGGGAAGGTTGGCCGCCGCCCTCGCGAAAGTGCAAGGCTGATCGGGCCTGCCACCCAGGCCGGTCGAGGGAGGAGCGAGGGTGTCGGAACAGGCGACGGAGCGCACGACGGTGTCGGCACCGCCCGAGCGGTGCTACGCGGTCGTGACCGACATCGAGCGCTATCCCGAGTGGGCCGCGGACATCAAGCAGGTCACGGTCGAGCGCCGCGACGACGGCGGTCGACCGCTCGTCTGCACGTTCCGTGCCGCAGCGTTCGGCAGGAGCACGAGCTACACGCTCGAGTACGACTACTCGGGGGCCCCTCACGTCTTGTCGTGGCGCCAGACCCGTGGCGACATCACGACGAAGCTCGACGGCAGGTACGTGTTCGAACCTGCAGTCGGCGGCGGCACGGAGGTCACCTACCACTTGGAGGTCGAGCTGCGTGTCCCCATCCCCGGGTTCATCAAGCTGCGTGCGGCGAGTCGCATCATCTCGACGGCGCTGCGGGAGCTGAAGGCGCGCGCCGAGTCGAGCGGGTGACGGCCCCGTGACCGGCTCCGGTACAGGCCTGGCCGCCTACGGCGTGGATGTCGGCGGGACGAAGATCCTGGGCGTGGCCATCGGGAGCAGCGGGGAGGTGCTGGCGGAGCGCCGCGTGCCGACGCCATCCCAGGCAGCGACGGCAGCGGCAGCGGCAGCGGACCACGCCCCGGGCGCGCCGTCGGAGCCGGACGCAGCGGAGCACCCCGGCCGGGCGGTGGCCGACGCGGTCGTGGCGATGCTCGTGGAGCTCCACCATGACGTGCGCACAGGCGATCCGCGCGCGGGCGGGATCGCCGTCCCCGTCGGGATCGGGATCGCCGGGCTCGTCGACGCCGAAGGGGTGCTGCGCTTCTCGCCGAACCTCGCAGCAGCGAGCGGCGTCGCGATCGGCGACCTGGTGTCCGAGCGGATCGCCGAGGTGCTCCCCGTCACGGGGGTGCATGCGTACAACGACGCCAACTGCACGGGGTTCGCAGAGCTCGTGCTCGGCGCCGCTCGCGGCACGCGCGACGGGCTCGTCGTCACGCTCGGGACGGGCATCGGCGGTGCGCTGATCCTCGACGGACGGGTGTACGTGGGCGCCCGGGGGCTCGCCGGCGAGGTGGGCCACATGGTGATCGATCCCAACGGTCCTCCTTGCACGTGTGGCAACCGGGGATGCTGGGAACGTTACGCGTCCGGCGGCGGGCTGGCGCGCCTCGCCAGGGAGGCGGCACTCGCGGGCACCCTGCACGAGTCGGTGCGCTTGGCGGGTGGGGATCCCGAGCTCGTCACCGGCGAGCACGTGACGGCTGCGGCGGCAGCCGGGGACGCGGAGGCACTGCGGGTCATGGGGGAGCTCGGCTGGTGGGTCGGCCTCGGCCTCGCGAACCTCGTCGCCATCTTCGACCCCGAGCAGATCGTGGTGGGGGGAGGCCTCGGGCACGCCGGCGAGATGCTGCTCGAGCCGACCCGTCAGGCGCTCGCGCGTCTGGTGGTGGGCGGTCGCGCACGCGAGGCGGTGCCGGTGGTCGAGGCCGCGCTGGGGGTGCAGAACGGCGCGATCGGCGCGGCGCTCGCGGCGCTCTCGGAGCGCGCCGGGGCGCCGGCCGCCGGCTGACGGCCTGGCGGGGCGCAGCACGTGCGGACCGGCCTGTTGCTGCCGATCTTCCAGGAGCGCGCCGACCCTGCGCTCGACGCCGCGCAGAGCGCCGAGCGAGCAGGGGTCGACGGCGTGTTCTGCTACGACCACCTCTGGCCGATCGGCCATTCGGAGAGGCCGGCGCTCGCGCCGTTCCCCGTGCTCGCGCTCGTCGCCGCGCGGACGCGGCGCGTTGCGGTGGGCACGCTCGTGGGGCGCGTCGGCCTCGTGCCCGACGGCGTCCTGCTCGCCGAGCTGGCCGCGCTCGCGACGATCGCGCCAGGGAGGGTGGTGGCCGGTCTGGGCACCGGTGACCGACTGAGCGCGGGGGAGAACGAGGCCTACGGCGTGCGCTTCGAGCCAGCGCAGGTGCGCCGGGCGCGCCTCAGACGCTGCGTACGCGCCGCGATCGATCTCGGGCTGACGGTATGGGTCGGAGACGGGGGCGCGCGTACTCGCCGGGTCGCCGCCGAGGAGGGGGCAGCCCTGAACCTGTGGGAGGCGAGCCCAGCTGAGGTGCGGGACCAGTCCCTGCGCACCGAGGTGACGTGGGGAGGAGCGGCCAAGGGCCCGATCGCGCCGACGGTCACGCGTCTCGCCGAGGCTGGCGCGACCTGGGCGGTGTTCGCCTGGCCGGTCGACGTGGCGGAGCTCGCTGCCGCTGGAGCGGCGGTCCGCTGACCGAGGGGGCGGGACCGGGGATGCCCAGGGCCATCGGCGGGGCGGATACCGTGGGCATGCGCCGGCGTGCCGCCGTCCGCACGTCGTGGGCAAGGAGGTGGCGCATGACCGGGGTCGACACGGCGTCCGTGAGGGAGGCCCCGCCAGGGTGGCCCCCGTCATGGCCGCCGACGGTGGCCGGCGCCATGGTGGCCACCGTCGCTGCACGCCCGGACGAGGCAGCGCTCAGGTGGCGGGTGCCGGACGGGTGGTCCTCGTGGACGTGGCGCGACTACGCCGACCGGGCCGCCCGGGTGGCCACCGGCTTGCGGGAGCTGGGCGTCGAACGGGGGGACCGCATCGTTCTCATGACCCGCAACCGCCCCGAGCTCCACGCGGCCGACATGGCCGCGCTCCTCGTCGGAGCGGTGCCGGTGTCGGTCTACGAGTCGTCCTCGGCCGAGCAGGTTCGCTACGTCGCCGGGCATGCCGGAGCGGTGATGGCGATCGTCGAGCCGGAGTTCCTGGAGCGTGCCGTCGGGGCTCGCGAGGCGCTCGGCGGCCGTCGCCACGTGGTGGTCATCTCGGATCCCGGCACCGACCTGGCGCCTGGGCTCGTCCCGTTCTCGACGCTGCTCGACGCTGCGCCGGCCGACCTCGGCGCCGCGGCAGCCGCGGCACGGTCGGCGGATCTCGCGACGCTCATCTACACGTCGGGCACGACGGGCCCGCCCAAGGCAGTCGAGATCACCCATGGCAACGTGTCGTGGACCGTTCGAAGCCTCGTCCAGGCCGTCGGCCACCGGCTCGCCGGGTGGCGGATGGTGTCCTTCCTGCCGATGGCACACGTGGCCGAGCGCGTTGCCACGCACTACCTCCACGTCTTCGAGGGGACCGAGGTGACGACCTGCGGCGACGCGCGGCTCGTCCTCGACTACCTGCGCGACGTCCGTCCCCAGGGCGTCTTCAGCGTCCCGCTCGTCTGGGAGAGGGCCTACGCGTCGATCCGGGCGCTGGCTGCCGCCAACCCCGAGCAGGGAGCCTTGGTCGAGCCGGCGTTGGCGGTCGGCAGGCAGGTGGCAGAGGCGCGCTCGGCTGGTCGCTTGCTCGGCCCCGACCTGGAGCGGCAGTGGGCGCAGGCGGACCGTGTGCTGGCCGTCGTCCGCGAGCTCATGGGCCTGGACCAGGTCGAGGTGGCGATCAGCGCCGCCGCTCCCATCGACCCCGAGATCGTGGTCTTCTTCCGGTCGCTCGGGGTGCCGCTGTCGGAGCTCTACGGGCTGTCGGAGTCCACCGGCCCGCTGACGTGGGATCCCTACCAGGTCCATCCCGGCGACGTGGGGCGTCCGATCCCCGGCTGCGAGATCCGCGTGGCACCCGACGGGGAGATCCTCGCCCGGGGAGGGAACGTGTTCGCCGGCTACTTCAAGGACCCCGGGCGCACCGCCGGGGCGATCGACGCGGACGGTTGGCTGCACACGGGCGACCTCGGCGTGCTCGAGGAGGGACGGCTACGGATCGTGGGGCGCAAGAAGGACCTGATCGTCACCGCTGGTGGCGAGAACATCTCGCCCGCCAACATCGAGACGGCGATCCGCAGCGCCCCACTCGTGGACCAGGCCTGCGTCGCCGGGGACGGGCGCCCGTACGTGGTGGCGCTTGTGACCGTGGATCCCGAGGCACTGCGTTCTTGGGCGCGCGAGCACGATCTGGCGACCGTGCCGACCACCGAGCTGCTCCACCGTTCGGAGCTGCGCGCGGAGATCGCCCGGGAGCTCTCCGACGCCACCCAGCGTTTCAGCCGTGCCGAGCGGCCCCGGCGGTTCGCGATCCTCGACGACGAGTGGCCGGTGGACTCGGAGCTGGTGACGGCGACGATGAAGGTGCGACGCGACCGGGTGCAGGCCAAGTACGCGGCGGAGATCGAGGCGCTCTACGCGTGAGGCCGTTGACAACGGCGTAACTACAGTGCTGTAATGAACCCACATCTCGCGTCCAGGATGGGCTCGACCACAAGATGTAGTGGTCCGGGCCTGCCAGCGTCACCGAGCCTGGAGGAGGGATGGACGTCGGTCGAAGGGGGGAGTCGGCATTCCCGGGTGGCGACGAGAGGCCGACGAGGTCCCTCGTCGCCGGTGACGGACCGGTGGAGCTGGTGCAGGAACGAGCAGCCGAGGCAGTAAAGGAGCTACGACGACATGGCCATCGCACCGCATCGCGCCGCGATCGGGATCCGCCGGCACTTCACGACCGAAGGGGTGCACCCCTACGACGAGGTCAGCTGGGAACGGCGCGACGCGCGCATCACGAACTTCCGTGACGGCACGGTCGCCTTCGAGCAGCTCGGCGTGGAGGTGCCCGAGTCCTGGAGCATGAACGCCACGAACATCCTCGCCCAGAAGTACTTCCGAGGCACGCTCGGCACCCCTGAGCGCGAGTGGTCGCTGAAGCAGGTCGCCGACCGCGTCGTGGACACCATCACGGCGTGGGGGATGAAGGACGGCTACTTCGTCGACGAGGCGGAGGCGGAGATCTTCCGAGACGAGTTGAAGCACCTCATCGTGCACCAGAAGGCGGCGTTCAACTCGCCCGTCTGGTTCAACATCGGCGTCGACGGCGTCCCGCAGCAGGGCTCGGCATGCTTCATCCTCTCGGTCGACGACTCCATGGACTCCATCCTGAACTGGTACGTGGAGGAGGGCGTGATCTTCAAGGGCGGGTCGGGCGCCGGCGTCAACCTCTCGCGGATCCGCTCGTCGCAGGAGCTCTTGAAGGGCGGGGGCACCGCGTCGGGTCCTGTGAGCTTCATGCGGGGGGCGGACGCCTCGGCCGGCACCATCAAGTCGG
Source organism: Actinomycetes bacterium (assembly GCA_021822565.1). Lineage (GTDB taxonomy): Bacteria > Actinomycetota > Acidimicrobiia > Acidimicrobiales > RAAP-2 > JAJYVT01. The sequence continues at coordinate 36,292 of JAKAQM010000002.1, forward strand.
GCGGAAAGACGCGCCGCGCCGCCAAGATGGTCATCCTCGACGTCGACCACCCCGACATCGAGGACTTCATCTGGTGCAAGGCGATCGAGGAGCGCAAGGCGCGTGTGCTGCGCGACGCGGGGTTCGACATGGACCTCGACGGCGCCGACAGCCATTCCGTGCAGTACCAGAACGCCAACAACTCCGTGCGCGTCACCGACGAGTTCATGCACGCGGTGCTCGCCGACGCCGACTGGGAGCTCACCGCTCGGACCGACGGATCGGTCGTCCGGCGGGTGAGGGCCCATGACCTGTTCCGCCAGATCGCGCACGCCGCCTGGGAGTGCGCAGACCCCGGCATGCAGTTCGACACCACCATCAACAAGTGGCACACGGCTTCGCGGACCGGCCGGATCAACGCCAGCAACCCGTGCAGCGAGTACATGCACCTCGACAACTCCGCGTGCAACCTCGCGAGCTTGAACCTGCTCGAGTTCCTCGGCGCCGACGGGTCGTTCGACGTGGAGGGGTTCAAGGCCGCCGTCGAGGTGGTCTTCACGGGCCAAGAGATCATCGTCGGGAACGCCGACTACCCGACCGAGAAGATCGCGGAGAATTCCCGCAGGTTCAGGGAGCTGGGCATCGGCTACGCCAACCTCGGCGCGCTGCTCATGGCCAACGGGCTGCCGTACGACTCGAACGCGGGTCGGGCATGGGCTGCTGCCGTCACCGCGCTCATGACCGGTCACGCCTACGTGACGTCGGCGAAGACCGCGAGCCGCATGGGGCCGTTCGCCGGGTTCCACGAGAACGCCGAGCCGATGCTCGAGGTGCTGCGGATGCACCAGGGCGAGGCGTCGAAGATCGACGAGGAGCTCGTGCCTCCGGAATTGCTGTCAGCGGCGCAGCAGGCTTGGGACGAAGCGGTGGAGCTCGCCGAGCAGTTCGGCGTGCGCAACTCCCAGGCGAGCGTGCTGGCCCCGACCGGCACGATCGGGCTGCTCATGGACTGCGACACGACCGGAGTCGAGCCCGACCTCGGGCTCGTGAAGACCAAGAAGCTCGTGGGCGGCGGGACGATGTCGATCGTCAACCAGACGGTCCCGAGGTCGCTCCGCCAGCTCGGGTACGCGCAGGACCAGGTCGACCAGATCGTCGCGTACATCGACGAGCACAAGACGATCGTCGGGGCGCCGTACCTGAGGGGCGACCACCTTCCGGTGTTCGCGTGCTCGATGGGCGACAACACGATCCACTACTCGGGCCACATCCGGATGATGGGCGCGGTGCAGCCGTTCATCAGCGGCGCCATCAGCAAGACGGTCAACATGCCCGAGAACGCCACCGTGGAGGAGGTCGAGCAGCTCCATGTCGAGGCGTGGCGGCTCGGCATCAAGGCCATCGCCATCTACCGCGACAACTGCAAGGTCGCCCAGCCGCTCTCCACGACCAAGAAGGAGGGAAAGGTCGCGGAGGGCGCTGACGGGGCTCCGCCGGGATCCGTCGCGGAGGCGAGGGACCGCGCGGCGGCGGCTCGGATCGCAGAGCTCGAGGCAGCCCTCGAGCGCGAGAAGCAGAAGAAGGCCGAGACGCTGGTGGTCGGCGCCGTTCGGGAGCGCCTGCCGAGACGCCGCCGCTCGAGCACCTTCGCCTTCAGGGTGGCCGACTGCGAGGGCTACGTGACGGTCGGGGAGTACGAGGACGGGCGCCCGGGAGAGGTGTTCGTCAAGGTCTCGAAGCAAGGGTCGACCCTCGCTGGTATCATGGACGCCTTCTCCATCTCGATCAGCCTCGGGCTCCAGCACGGAGTGCCCCTGGCGACCTACGTGCGCAAGTACTCGAACATGAAGTTCGAGCCGGCCGGGATCACCGACGACGCCGATCTGCGGATCGCCACGAGCCTGGTCGACTACATCTTCCGGCGCCTCGCGCTCGACTACCTCACCTACGAGGAGCGTCTCGACCTCGGCGTGCTGTCGACGTCCGAGCGGATCCAGCCGACCCTGCCCGGGGTCGAGGAGAGCGCCACGCCGTCCGTGGGCCTGGTCGACGACGGCCTGGCCGCGGCCGAGCCTCCGATGGCAGCCTCCCAGCCCTCGACCCCCCCGGCGAGCGATGCGGTCGCCGCGTTGGCCAGAGCCGAGCAGCGCGACGCCCCGTTCTGCTACAGCTGCGGCAACGTGATGCAGCGTTCGGGGTCCTGCTACGTCTGCCCGAGCTGCGGGTCGACGAGCGGGTGCTCGTGAACCGTCGAGCGACGAGTGGGCGTTCAGCCCGGATGCCCGAAAGGTCGGAAGCCTCGGTCTCGACGCTGCTCGCCTGGCGGTAGCTCACCGTCTGGACGCGGTCACCGTCGTGTCGGACCGAACGTGGAAGGTCCTTGACGTGCCAGGGCTGAAGGTCCATCCGTTCCGCTGACTGCGCCCCATCGAGGCTGCAGGCAGCGGCCACCCGGCGCGAACGATGCGGGACGAAGATGTACGATACTACGGACAATCAGATGTTTCCCCTTGACGCGCTCCTTGCTCCCGCCGCCCTGCTCCACGAGCACGGCGGTGACGTCACGAGGGTGGACCTCGCTCGTCCGGCGGTGCCGTGCGGCCGTGGTCCGCTCGGCCGGTCTCCTTCTGCGGGTGCGCAGCACGCCATTGCGGTGCGCATGTCCCACCTCTCCGCCGAGGTCGCGGTCGGGTTCGCCGGGTGACCTGGCTCGATCCCCGCACACTGGACCGCGCGAGCCCCCTGCCGCTGTGGGCGCAGATCGTGGCGGACTTGCGTGTCCAAATGGCAGCTGGTGCCTTCGACGAACGTTTCCCCACCGACGAGGAGTTGACCGACGCGTACGGCGTGAGCCGCCAGACCGCGCGTGAAGCGGTCCGGCGGCTCCAGGCTGAAGGGCTCGTCGAGCGTCACCGTGGACGGGGCTCGACGCTCACGCGCCCGATGCTCGAGCAGCCGCTTGCCACGCTCTACAGCGTGTCGCTCACCGTGAGTGAGCACGGCCTCGTCGACCGAAACGAGATCATCGCCGCCGAGCGCCGACCTGCGTGCGGGTGGGTGGCCGACGGCCTGCACGTGAAGGAAGGGGCACCCGCGGTGTTCCTGGAACGGCTGCGCTTCGCCGGAGAGGAGCCCCTCTCGCTCGAGCGCTCCTGGCTGCCCTCCCCGCTCGCCGACGGCCTGTTGTCCGCCGATCTCGAGCATGGACCCCTCTACGTCGCACTGCGTGAGACCTGCGGCGTACAGATCACGTCGGGGAGCGAGCGGATCTCTCCGGTCATTCCGGCGTCTGCAGACCGAGCGTGCCTCAGGATGCCGGCGCGTACCGCGGCGTTCCTCGTCGAACGGCTCGCGCTCTCGGGTGCTCAGCCTGTCGAGCTGCGGCAATCGACCGTGCGGGGTGACCGGTACCGGTTCGTGGCGGAGTGGCCCGCTCGCTCCTAGCGGGCCACTCGCTCCTAGCGGGCCGGTCAGGCCGGTCGCTAGCTCGACTTCGTGTAGTACCAGGTCTGCGGCATGTAGTTGGCATACGCGTTCAGGTGCTGCCAGCCCGAGAGGTTCTTCTTCGCTGCCACGATCTGCCAGTCCTGGAGCGGCCACCACAAGGAGGGAAGCTGCTTGGCGAGGTAGGCCTCGTCCTTGTAGAGCGGCTTGAGCCCGTCCTTGGCAGGCGCGGTCTCCACCGCGTCGATGAGCTTCTGCGCCGTGGCTGTGTAGTAGCCGCCGCCGAAGAATGCACCCAGGCCCCATTCGTCTGTGCCCGCAGGGACGAGCTGGTACTGCCCGTAGTTCCAGAACCACAGGGCGTCGAGGGAGATGCCCCACTTGCACGACCCTGTCGCGAGTGTCTTGGGCACTTTCTGCTGCGGTGTGACGCACAGGCCGGCCAGGGAGTAGATGGATGTGACGGTCTGGCCGTCGAGCGCGATGTCGATCCCGGCGGTCTTCGCGACGGTCTTGAACGCGGTCGCCTGCGTGAGGAGCGCTGTTGTCCCCGTCGCGTAGTAGGTGAAGAATGTGAGCTTCCTGCCCTTGGCAATCCCCTTGCCGCAGCGTGACGGCCCTGTCCCGGGATGCTCGCAGACGTCGATGCCTCCTGGACCTTTCACCCAGCCGTGGGCCTTCAGCAGCTTCGCCGCAGCCTGCGGGTCGTAGGGATAGGGGTCCTTCTTGATCGCCGGCCCGACATAGCTCGAGTGCGGGTAGACGGCGACCGGGCCGTAGTCCGGAAGGCCGTAGCCGCCGAGGGTCCGTGTGATGTAGAGGCGGTCTGTGATGAGGTGCTGGAGGGCCTGGCGGATGTAGAGCTGCCTGACCAACGGGCCCCAGGTCTTGGAGGTGTAGCTCAGCTCCGCGACGTTGTTGTAGAAGATCGGCCACGGCTTGATGCTGTAGCCGTGGCTCTTGTAGTACGACATCTGGGACAGGTCGCTGTAGGGGATGTACCCGAAGGTGATGGAGCCAGAGCGCAGGGCGTCGAGCTCCGTGGTCCCTGTTGTGAAGCTGTAGACCGTGTAGGCCGCGAGATGCGGCTTTGTCGCCCCGGTGTAGTGGGTGTTGCGGTCGAAGGTCGCCTCATGGGTGACCGAGTTGTAGGCGCTGATGAAGAACGGGCCGTCGACGACCTTCCACATCGGGTTTGTGGCGTAGGTGTTCCGGGACTTCGCCTGGTCGAAGATGAATGTGAACACCGCCTTGGCACCCGCCGGGGTCGACGAGTTCGAGAACGAGGCGGCGGCGGCGAGTGACGTGCGGTCCCACGACTGGATCGGGAGAGGGTAGATCCATCCGAGCTGGTTGCCCTCGTACCAGGTCGGGTTGTAGGCGTGCGTCAGGTGCAGGACGAACGTGTAGGCGTTCGGGTATGTGATGCGCGAGATGTTTGTGGGCATCAGCCCTGGCGCGTAGTTGCCGATCTGCGTCTTGCCTGCCTGGTAGAGCTGGAAGAAGAATTTCACGTCGTTCGATGTGACCGGTGCCCCTGTGGACCATTTGATCGTGTTCTTCATGTGGATGGTGACGGTCTTGTCACCGTCCGACCAGACGGGCTTGTTGCCGATGGAGAGCTTGTAGTCGATCCCGGTCTTCGTTCCTGTGCCGAACCAGTAGAGCGGCGAGTACATCTCGTCCTCGACGTTGGTCTGGTACGGCTCGTACGCGACCAGGCTCTCGATCGGGATGACCCATGTGAAGACGTCGCCCGGCGGGAGGGCGTAGCTGGCGGTCCCGCCTGTGACGGCCGTGGTGCTGGCACCGGCCGGCGTCGTGGCGCCGACGACGCCGGCCCCCGCGGCCGTGGCGAGCAGGATCAGCGACGCCCACAGGACGCGGAGGTTTCGCAGCGGGGTGCTGCCCCTCGACGTCTGGGACAGCCTTCGGGCAACGTGGATCATGTCTTCCCCCCCTCTGGGGCGTGAGCAGCCCCCAGTGAGATCGTCTCCGTCGGTGGCGGACGCGCCATGGTGTGTCCGCCACCGAAAGACTCGGCTTGTCGTGGAGCAATCGTTACCGATCGATGACGCGACTGTCAAACTCGCGCATCGAAGGCCGGCACCGGGCTCCCATTCGAGCAGCTGGGAGCGTCAGAGCGACCGAATCCGTCCGGGGATGCGCGACCCTCCGCGTTTAGGTGTTCTTCAACTCGATCGTGTCAGATCGAGGGCGAGGAACACCGGCCCTCGCGCGCTGCCTACCATCGAGCGTCCATGATCAACACGAACGAGGAAGTTGCCTGACGTCGCCGTGCTCGGCCTGCTGAACTTCACCCACCTCGTCTCCACCGCCGGCTACGCCGCGATCTTCGTCTTGTGCGTGCTCCAGTCCTGCTGCGTGCCCACGTCGTCGGAGCTCACGATGGGCTTCGCCGGTGCGCTCGCCGCCCAGGGGAAGCTGAGCCTGCTCGCCGTCATCGTCGTAGGGGCCTCGGGTGAGGTGATCGGTGCCTACATCGCGTGGGTGGTGGGTCGCTACGCGGGGCGGGCGGCAGTCGACCGCTTCGGTCGCTACATCCTCCTCAGCCATCATGACCTCGACCGGGCCGAGGCCTGGTACGACCGTCACCAGCGCTTCGGGGTGTTCGGGAGTCGGTTGCTGCCCGTGATCAGGAACTTCGTCGCCCTGCCCGCGGGGATCGCCGAGGTGCCCCTCGGACGGTTCGGGCTCCTCACGGCCGCCGGGTCGCTCCTCTGGGACGGCGCCTGGGCCGGCATCGGCTATGGCGTAGGGACCCGCTGGCACACGATCGCCTCGGGGTTCGGGGACATCGGGTACGTGCTCGCAGTCCTGGTCGTGGCCGCGATCGCCTATGTCATCTACCATCGCTATCGCAACTACATCCGGGCCACCTTGCACGAGCTGGAGCCCGGGGCCGAGAACGGGTCCGTCGGTCCTGGTGTCGGCGAGACCGCGCCGACCGGAGGCCGGGGAACGGGCAACGGCGGAGGGGGGCCCGCCCACGCGCCGCGCGGGCACCACCCCTATGGCGTGATGGCCGCGCAGCCGTCCACGACGGATCGAGGGGGAGGTGCACCCCCAGCTCGGCTGCCCGCCGCGAGTCCGTCCGGCACGGTCAGGTGGATCGCCAGCTCGTCCGGACGCCCACCCGCCTCTCGGCCGCTGGCGGCCGTGGCAAGCCCCACGAAGACCGCTCCTCCGCCCAGCACAGGCCGGTGGATCGCCAGCTCGTCCGGCCGTCCGCTCACGCGTGCCCGACGCGGCGACTTCCCGAACTCGCCGATCGCGGCCTGGGAGGCGGCCGTCACGCACGGCCGGACGGCGCCTGCTGAGCACGTCGACGAGCTCCTCGAGGGGGCGGGCCAAGGCGTCGAGGCGAACGGCCGTCTCACTGCCATGCTCGGCGCACTCCTTCTCGTCCTCCTTGCGATCGAAGGGGTGTCGATCCTGCGGATCAGTCCGCTGCTCGCGGTCCACGTCGTGGTCGGCATGGTGATGCTGCCCGTCATCGCGCTGAAGATCGGCAGCACGACCTGGCGGTTCGCCAAGTACTACCTGGGTTCGCCGGAGTACCGTCGCAAGGGACCGCCGCCGCCCCTCCTGCGCCTTCTCGGCCCGTTCGTCGTGGTGTCCACCGTCGCCGTCGTCGCGACCGGCATCGCCACGTTGCTGACGACCGCCACACCCCTTCGCAACGACCTGCTGCTGGCCCACAAGGTCACCTTCGTGCTTTGGTTCGCCGCCATGGTCTTTCACGTCCTCGGCCACCTGCTCGACGTCGCCCGCCTGGCACCGAGGGACTTGTACTGGCGCACCAGACGCCAGGTTCGTGGCGCGAGCCTCCGCCAGTGGGCGATCGTCAGCGCGGTGTGCGTGGGGATCCTCCTGGCTGTCGTCATGCTGCCGAAGGTCGCCCCGTGGCTCTCGGGGTACCACCCGGGGAGCAGAACGGTCGCCCACGTGCACGCGGTCTCCCGTTCCCCAGGGGTCGCCCAGCAGCCCTGAGCGCCGACCTCGGACCGGTCAGGGACGACTGGCCGGGCTCCGCGTGAGCGCGGGGTCGCGCTTGACGACGGGGCCGAGCACCTGCTCGACGGCACGTACGAGCTCGGGCTCCAGCTCGACGTCGAGCGCCTTCACGTTCTCGTCGAGCTGCTCGGGACGGGTCGCGCCGACGATCGCCGCGGACACGTTCGGGTTCGACAGCACCCACGCGAGCGCCACGGCCGCCGGGCTGTGGCCTGCCGCCCGAGCGAGGGCAGCGAACTCCTGGACGGGTCCGAGCACCTCGTCGGAGAGGAGGTCCGCGATGAAGGCGCGGCCGTCCGAGGACGTGGCTCGGGAGCCTGGCGGGGGCTCCTGGCCGGGTTGGTACTTGCCGGTGAGCACGCCTTGCGCGAGCGGCGACCACACGATCTGGCCGATGCCCTCGCGTTCGCAGAGCGGGACCACCTCGGACTCGATGACCCGCCACAGGAGCGAGTACTCGGGTTGGTTCGAGACGATCCGGTCGAAGCCCATGTCGTCCGCGATCTGCAGCGCTGCCTCGATCTGGTCCGCCCTCCACTCCGACACTCCGACGTAGAGGACCTTCCCGCGGCGCACGAGGTCGTCGAACGCACGCAGCGTCTCCTCGAGCGGCGCCTCGGCGTCGTAGCGGTGCGCCTGGTAGAGCTCCACGTAGTCGGTCCGCAGGCGCCGCAGGGACGCGTCGATCGACTCCAAGATGTGCTTGCGAGCGAGGCCCCGGTCGTTCGGGCCGGGGCCGGTCGGCCAGTACACCTTGGTCAGGATCTCGAGGGACTCCCGCCGTTGGCCCTCGAGCGCATGGCCGAGCACTTCTTCGGCTCGCCCCTGCGCGTAGACGTCCGCCGTGTCGAAGGTGGTGATCCCGAGATCGAGGGCCCTGTGCACGCAGGCCAGCGCGGTCTCCTCTTCGACCTGGCCACCGTGGGTGATCCAGTTGCCGTACGCCAGCGCCGAGATGACGAGGCCGCTCCGCCCGAGGTGGTGGTATTCCATCGCTTCAGCGTAACTGGGCGATGCGCGCCTCGACGTGCCAGATGATGGCCCACAGCCTTCCGTAGGCTCGGCTCGATGCTGCGTCGCGACGAGAACGGTGCGTCCAGGGACGACGTGAGTGCCGTGCTGCGTGTCTCCCCCTCCCTCCGGGTCCCTCTCGAGGAGATCAGCTGGCGGGCCACGACGCCCGGTGGCCCCGGCGGCCAGCACGCCAATCGGACCGCGAGCAGGGTCGAGGTCCGCTTCGACGTCGCGCGCTCGCCGACGCTGAGCTCGCACCAGCGAGCGCTCCTCCTCGAGCGTCTCGGACCGGTCGTGACCGCGTCGTCGGCCGACGAGCGCTCCCAGGCGCGCAATCGGCAGCTCGCGCTCGAACGTCTGGCCGAGCGTCTCGCGACCGGCCTCCGGGTGCCTCGCCGGCGACGCCCCACGGCGCCGACCGGTGCGGCGATGGCTCGCCGGCTCGAGGACAAGCGGCGTCGGGCCGTGACCAAGGAGCGCCGCCGCACCCCGCGCCTCGGAGACGAGTGATCGCGGGGCGCGCCTGCGGTCGTCTCAGCGCTCGAGGACTCGGTCGACCGTCGCGAGGGCGGTTCGGACGATCTCGTCGGTGCCTGGGGCCATGTCCTCTTGGACGCCGACGATCGGGGTGATCGCGGCGTAGCCGGCGGCCACGAGCGCAGCGTCGTCTTCGGGATCCTCCGACTCGTCGAGCCTGCCGAGGGTGGGGACGGCGGTGCCGAGCGTCATGCGGACCTCGCCCTCGTCGGCGGGTGTCGCGCCCGACGGCTCGCCCGCGCCGCCCGCGCCGCCCGCGCCGCCCGCGCCGCCGACGCTGATCGTCGCAGACTTCACGATCCCCGAGGTGCTGATGCGAGCGCGGCGCAGGCCGCGCAGCTCCTCCATGGGTACCGAAGGGACGTTCAGGTTCAGCACGGTCCGGGGCGGCGCCTCGCAGAGCGTGGGGAGCAACGCCACCGCGATCGTCGACGCGGTGGACCATTGCTCGGGGGGGAACCCTGCGCGCAGCGACACCGCGAGGCCGAGCAGGCCGAGCTGCGCACCCGCCAGCGTGGCGCCGATCGTTCCGGAGTAGAGGACCGACCGCCCCACGTTGACGCCGAGGTTGATGCCCGAGACGACGACGTCGGGTCTCGGCCCGAACCCCCCGAGGCCGGCGATGAGCACGGCCAGCGCCGGCGACGCGTCCACGCCGTAGGTGGGCACGCCCTCGGCGCCGTCGATGCGCACCCGGCGGTAGGAGACCGCCTCGCGTTCGTAGACGGTGCCCACCGCAGCTGACGCGCCGCTGTGATTGGCGAGCGGCGCCACGACCATGATCTCGTGCTCTTGGCGTTCCTCGGCCCATCGAGCCAGCGCACGCGTGAGCGCGGCGAGCCCGGGCGCGTGCACTCCGTCGTCGTTGGTGACCAGCACTCGCACGCGCAAGTACGATACCCGCCGACCTGCACGACCCCGGGAGGACGTCGCATGCCACAGAGCGCTTCGGCGATTTCGCCGACGGGGGAGCAGTGGGTCATCGCGCATGGCCATCAGCAAGCCGTCATCACCGAGGTGGGCGCGACCCTCCGTAGCTACACGCTCGGGGACAGCGTGGTCGTCGACGGATTCGGCCCCGACGAGTGGAGCCACGCCGGTCGCGGGCAGGTGCTGGCTCCCTGGCCCAATCGGCTGGCAGACGGCAAGTACGAATGGCGGGGGGTCCGCGCGCAGGCAGCGCTCGACGAGCCCGGGCTGGGCAACGCCATCCATGGGCTCGTGCGCTGGCTGCCATGGCGGCTCGAGGCCAGTGCGCAGAATGTCGTCTCACTGCGTTGCACGATCCGGCCCACCCCTGGCTATCCGTGGTCGGTGGAGCTGCGCTGCGAGTACCGGCTGCGGCGCGACGGCCTGGTCGTGACGACGGAGGCCACCGGCGCAGGCACGACGGCGGCACCCTTTGGCATCGGGTTCCATCCGTACCTCAGCGCGGGCACCGAGCTGGTCGACACCGCCACGCTCGTCGTGCCCGCCCAGCGGCGCCTCCTGCTCGACGCGCGCGGCTTGCCGACGGGCGAGGTGCAGGATCTCGCCGGGACCGATCTCGACTTCAGGGCGGGCCAGGTCATCGGCACCGCGCGTCTCGACACAGCGTTCACCGGCCTCGAGCGAGGGGCAGACGGCATCGCACGGGCCAGCGTCGAGGACCCGCTGACCGGCAGAGGCGTCGAGCTGTGGGCCGACGACAGGTTCCGTTACCTCATGTGCTTCACCGCCGACACCGTCGAGACGGAACGCAGGCGGCGGTCGATCGCCATCGAGCCGATGACCTGCCCGCCGGATGCCTTCCGCTCCGGCAAGGACCTCGTCGTGCTGGAGCCTGGAGAGACGTGGGAGGCGAGCTGGGGGCTGCACCCGCACTGAACAGGTTGCAGGTCTCCGCTCCGATCACCCCGATCCGACGCAGCGCGCTTCGCCGGTTCGTGGGCCCTCAGGGCCGCAGCGCCAAGCGCAGGGCCCCGCAGGCCAGGCGGCCGGGCGGCACGACCACCATGTCGTCGAGAAGGGGCAGCGCGGGGATGCCGAGCTCCGCCCGGGCCCATCTCGGCACGACCGGGAGGGCAGCGGCCACGATGGCGAGGTACGTCGCGCGGGTGCGAGGTGTGCGCGCGACGCCGCGCAACAAGAAGTTGCGCGCATCGATCGCCTGGGGCCCCGCGTACAGCTCGGGTCTGATCCGTTTGAAGTAGGCCTGCACCTCGTCGGCGGTCTCGGGCACCCAGCGAGCCCCGAGCCGCCGGGCCACCACGGCCGTCTCGGCGAAGTAACGATCGCGCTCGTCCACACGGAGCCGGCGCGGTCCGTACCGATCGGCGGCCGCGAGGAAGCTCGACATCTCCGCGACGTGCACCCACGTGAGGAGCTCGGGGTCGTCAGCGGAGTACGTGCGACCGTCCGGGGCGCGTCCACTGACGCGCCGGTGGATCTCCCGCACGTGCTCGATCGCTCGGCTCGCCTCGTCCACGGTGCCGAAGGTGGTCGCGCCCACGAACGCCGCCGTGCGCCGGAGCCGACCGATCGGGTCCTCTCGGTAGTTGGAGTGCTCCGCCACGCCAGCCATGGCGAGGGGGTGGAGGGTCTGGAGCAAGAGCGCCGCAAGCCCTCCGATCACCATCGCGGGAAGGTCGCCGTGCACCCTGCGCGCCATCCCTCCTGGGGGCAGGAACGCGTCCTGAGCGCGTTCGGCCCGCGGTGGCGGGTCTGCGGGCACCCCGAGCGCTCGGCGGATGCTGCGGCGGACGTCGGCGCGCAGCGGAGCGACGGCGCGCCCTCCTGCGGCGATGGGAGCCCGAATGGGGGCCGACAGCAGCTGCACCCCACGGAGGACCACGTCGACCGGATCGGTTGGCACGTCACCGCCGAGGTCTTCCCGGCGTCTCGCGGGGTCAGGCACGACGTGCAGAGTCTACGTCCCTTCCGCGGTCCCTCGCCCTTGGGTCAGCTGGCGAACGGCATTCCTTCGGACCACGCCTCGGTTCCGTCCGCGCGTACGAGGTACCCCTCGTAGCCCGGGATCTGGGCGAGGCGATCGAGCACGTCGTCACCTCCGACGCACAGCGCGGTGGCGAGGCCGTCTGCGATGGCGAGGCTCGGTCCGGCCACGCTGGCCGAAACCGCGCGGGACGAGGGTCGATGCGCGTGGGGATCGAAGAGATGCAGCCCGCGCTCGTACGTGCCGGACGTCGCGAGCGCGCGCTCGACGAAGACGGTGCACGCCAATGCGTCGGGTCGCCACGGATGGCGTATGCCCATCCTCCAGGGCCCTCCGCTCGCGGGCCTTCCGAGCACTGCGAGGTCCCCTCCAGCGTTCACGCACGCGGCGAGCGCGCCGTGGGCTCGAAGCGTATCGAGCGCGCGCTCGGCAGCCCAGCCCTTGACGAGCCCGGTCGGGTCGACACCGCCGGGCATGGCCCACGGATCGAACCAACCGCCCGTCATCCTCCGAACGTCTTCGCACAGGTCGAGCACGCGGTGGATCTCTTCAGGCGCTGTCTCGAGCAGGAGGTCCCCGCGCCTGATCCTGCTCATCGGGCTCTCGCTCCTCCACGTGCTGAAGAGGGCATCCGCACGGTGGAGCTCGGCGCAGGCCAGTCCGAGAGCGTGGCGGGCGAGACCGAGACGCTCCTTGGATGAGCCGGAGCGAGCAGCACGGGTGCCCGAGCGCATGCGGAATCGGAGCGAGACCGCCGTGCCCATCACGTGCTCGACGTGCGCGACCTCGTGCGAGGGTTCGAGCGGCGCGGGTTCCGCGACAGGTGCTGCGCCCGTCGCAGTCGTCACTTGCGGAGCTTGTCGAGCGCCGACTGCAACGAGTAGGCGTACGCTTCGCTCGTATAGGTCGCGCCGGACAACCCGTTGATCTTGGCACTCTGCGCGTGAAGCACCTCGCGCCGCAGGATCGGGACGACGTAGCTCGCGAGCTGCTGGGAGTATGTATCGGCGGTCTGCAGCTTTGCCAGCGTCACGTTCGTGATCTTCCCGCCGGCCATGGTCACCCGGACGGACAGCTGGCCGTAGCCGTACTGCTCGAGCGTGCCGGTGGCGCGCGTGGTCGAGGACCCCGGCGGCGAGCTGGTCGGGGCGACCGCCCTGCCGGGTGACCCTGCCTTGGCGGGCGCTGCGGTCTTCGGCGGCGTCGTGTGCGAGCCGCCTCGCGGCGGCGTCGCTGAATTCGTCGACGGGCTCCGGAGCGCCTCCGAGATGCTGTGACTGTGGAAGCTCAGGACCCCGGCGAGACCGGCGGCGGTCGCGCTGATGACGAGCGGGTAGCGCTTCATCGGTGCGCCGTCGAGGCGTGATGGCGCTCGTTCACCAGTCGTAGACCTCGTAGTGGATGGAGCGACGGTGCACGCCGAGCTCCTGTGCCGCGGCGATGACCTCGTGCACGAAGCCCTCGGGTCCGCACACGTAGACGTCGCGGTCGGTCAGGTCGGGGACGAGCTTGCGCAGGAACGTGCGAGGGCTGCCGGTGGCCGAGCGGGGACCGACCAATTCGTGGAGCGTGCCGTGCGTCTTCTTCACGAGCGCAGCCATCTCGTCCCGGAGCACGACCTGTTCGGCCGTCGGGGCGCGCACGATGACGGTCGGCCGTGCGCTCTTCGGGAGCCCTTCGAGCACGGCTCGGATCGAGGTGATGCCGATGCCGCCCGCGACGAGCGCCGCTTTGTCGTGCGTCCGTGCGTCGGGGGTCACCGCGCCGTAGGGACCCTCGATCGCCACGCGGGTGCCGGGGCGGAGACGAGCGACCGCGGCCGAATGATCGCCGATCTGGCGCACGGTGAGCCTCAGGTACGGCGGGCGGGGGAGCGCCGACACCGTGTAGGGATGGGCCTGCCACCACAGGCCGCGCTTCATGAACCGCCAGGCGAAGAACTGGCCTCCCGAGATGCGCAGGCGGTCGAGGTGCCGCCCCGTGCAGATCACCGACACCACCCCTGGCGCCTCTTGGCGGACCTCTGCCACGCGCAGCCTGTAGCGCAGCGTGCGTGCCAGCGGCAGGCCGAAGCGGTACACGACCACGACGCCGGCGGTTGCCGCCCAGACCACCGCCCAGACGGCCTGCGTGAGCGGGTGGCCGACGAAGGTGGGACCGAGCGCGAGGACGTGCGCGAACGACAACGCGAGCGCGAGGTACATGTACAGGTGGATCACCCACCACGTCTCTCGGCGCATCCTTCGGCGCAGGGCGCCGATCGACGCGACGCCTGCCATCACCATGAGCGCGAGGCCGACGACGGCGAGGAGCATGTCCGGGTAGGATCGGAGGAAGACCCCGAGCTGGTGCAGGAACCCGGTGTGGGCGGCCTGCGCGAAACCGACGGTGATCACGATCGCGTGCACGACGAGCAGCGCGATCGGCCAAGGACCCACCCGACGGTGCCAGCGGAGCAGGCCGTCCTGGCCCAGGATCCGTTCGAGCTGGGGGATCCTGCTGATCAAGAGGAGCTGGACCAGGGCGAGGTACATGCCGACCAGCCCGGCCATCCCGCCGAGGAACATCGCGGCTCCCCCGCGCACACGGAGGTCGGCTGCCGACTCGCTCACGACGCCGAGGACGGCGACGGCGACGAGACCGAGCACGCCGGCCGTGACGGCTGCCTGGCCGACGGCGCGCCGGGCCTGGGGCGCGGGCCGCAGTAGGGCGCGATTGGCCGGGGAACGATACCGAGCCCCCGACTTCTCGGACACCGTCATGCTCATGGAGGGCAGCATGGCGGGGTCTCGTGACGAAGGAGTGAAGGATCTCTCGGCCGCGACGACGCCGATCAGCCGGTCGTGGTGGTCGATGATGACGGTGATGACGGTGATGCCGGTGATGCCGGTGTGGGCTCGGCCGTCACGGGTGCTGTGGGGCAGCTTCCCGTGGCGGGCGGACTTGTCGGGGCTGTGGTCAGCTCCGCCACGTTCGCCACGTTGCCGTCGCGGTACATGCGTGTGAGCGCGCCGCGCTCTCCGGCGAGGTCCGCATCGAAGAAGTCGGTCGTCACCTGCGCGACCACTTCCTGCCAGGACGTGGCGTCTTCGTAGGGGCCGAGGTGTGTCGCTCCGAGCAGATCGAGGTAGTACTTGGGCGGCGCGGCGGCGTCGTAGATCTGGGCGCTGCACACCGGCGGGTTGACGGTGTCCTCGCTGCCTTGGACCACGAGCAGGGGTGGCCCAGGAGGTGTCCCCGCTGAGAAGTACTGACCCCCGAAGTACGCGTACTCGGCACCCGAGAGGATTGCCGCCGCCTTGATCCCCGAGTAGCGGCAGCAAGAGCTGTCCGCGACCGCGAGGCTCACGTCCCCCCCGTCGGACTGCCCGACGAGCCCGACCTCGCTCGCGTCGATCATTCCCGAGAGCACGGATCCTCGAGTGCGGTCTGCGTCGAGGAGCGCGGTGATCACCGCCCGGAGATCGGCCGGGTGGTGCCCGAGCTCGGAAGGTGCCCGGTCCAAGGTTGTCGGCGTCGACGGCGCGGTGTGGGGATAGGTCGGTCCGGCCACGACGAAGCCGGCAGAGGCCCAGTCTCCGATGAGTGCCGCGTAGCTGGTGACCGGCTGCGCGAAGCCCTCCGAGAAGACGAGCAGGGGGTAACGAGGGTGCCCGGTCGGTTGGCCCCCCGGAGCGGACGTGGTCACCGGGTACCAGACGGTGGTCGGAAGCTCGTCGTCTGTAGGCGGAAGCCCTGCGACGGTGACCGTGAGCGACGTGGTCTCGACCCCATAGGTCCCGATCGGGGTCATCGCCGGCGGCGCCGTCGTGGTCGAAGACGTCGCGATGGTGGTCGTGGTCGTGGTCGTCGTGGTGGTGCTGCCCCCGTCGGTCCGCGTACCGAGCGCGAGCGTGGCGGCGAGGGCCGCGCCGCCCATCACGAGGATGGTGAGCACGGCGGCAACGACGAGTCGGGTGCGTCGCACGCGGGAGCGTGGGCGAGGGCTTGCCATTCGCGCGCAAGCTACCTCAGCGTTCCCCGAAGCAGCGGGCATCGAGCATCCCGTGCATTCACGAATACGTCATGATCGTTCGCCACGATGGTCGACGTGGGTGTGCTTGCACAAGGCGAAGGGCGGCTACCTGGCAGCGTGGGCCGGTCGGCTTCGCCGGCCCCTGATCAGCCACCCGCGGCCGCCCGAGGTGCACGTCGGGTACGACGACTGTGGGACAGCCGGGCGCTCGTGTGGGAGCACCACGGGTCCGCTGGTCTCGAGCGCGTCGTCGACGCCGTCGTCGGCGCAGCCGCTCCTGTCGAAGGCAAGGCGGTCGTCGACCTCGGGTGCGGCAACGGCCAGCTCAGCCTGCCGCTCGCTCGGCGCGGTGCCCAGGTGCTGGCAGTCGACATCAGCGCGCGGATGATCGAGACCGTCGCGCACAAGGCGGCGGAGGAGGGGCTTCGGATCGAGACCGCCATCCGACCCGCCCAAGAGCTCGTGGTCGACGCAGGGAGCATCGACCTGGTCGTGTCGAACTACGCGATGCACCACCTCTACGACGACGAGAAGCGAGCGGTGCTCGCAGCTGCGGTCACCTGGCTCAGGCCAGGTGGAAGGGTCGTCTTCGGGGACATGATGTTCGGCAGAGGGGCGACGAAGCAGGACCGGGAGATCATCGGCTCGAAGGTCCGGGTCATGCTGCGGCGCGGTCCGGCGGGCTGGTGGCGCATCGCCAAGAATGCAGCTCGTTTCATGTTCCGGGTTCGTGAGCGGCCGCTGCCCATGGAGACGTGGGTGCAGATGTTCCGCGAGGCGGGGCTCGGCGACGTGCAAGGCGCCCGGGTGGTCGCGGAGGCGGCCGTCGTCACCGGCACGAAGCCTTCTGCCTGATCCACGGCCGGTCCCGCGCGCGCGTCTCGGCGGTGGGCCGCACCGGCATACCGGTGAGCCCTACTGGTGAGCGGCGTCCGGCGACGCCTGCCCGACCTTCGGGACGATCACCACGGGGCAGGGACTGCACTGCCCGCAGCGCGTGCTCACCGATCCGAGCGCGGCGCCCGCGAACGGGCTGTGCCCTACGGACCCGACCACGAGAAGATCCGCTCCAGAGGCGCGGTGGCAGAGCACCCAGGCCGGATCGCCTTCGGCGACCACCTGCTCGATGCGAACCGCCGAGCTGTCGTCGGCGGTGTCGGCGATGGTCGCAGCGAGGCGCTTGCGGGCAGCCTCTTCGATGTTGCGCTCGTCGACGTGCACGCCGAAGGTGCCGCCGAAGGCGAACGGGCTCTGCCACACGGTGACCGCTTCGATCAGCGCGTCGCTCCGTTCCGCCTCCCCGATCGCCCAGCGCAGAGCTCGGCGCGACCCCTCTGAGCCGTCGATCCCCACGATGATCCGTCGCGTCGCCATGGGTCCAGGTTCGCAGGGAACCGCATCGGCGACCAGGGTCGAAAGACCATGACCCCGGGCATCCGGCGGCGGCAGGCCCCGTTGGGCACGTGTGTCAGGCCAGGCGGAGCGCTGCCAACGCGGTGGCGAGGAGGACGATCGCCCAAGAGAGCATGCGCAGGCCGCGCTCGAGAGGTTCGAGGAGGCAGTCCCGGTCGAGGCGGCGCTCCTCGCCGTCGGCGAGCACCACGGTGCCGCTCACGGCGACGGCACGCCGGCGCAGGGTGCGAGCCGGAGTGCTGAGCGAGCGTTGGGCGAGCGAGAGCGCGGTCGCGCCAGCGGCAGCGAGCACTGCGCCCGAAGAGACCCCGGCGCTTTGCGCGACATACGCGGTGAGGACGGGGAAGGCGCCCCACGCGAGCGCGAACCCCATGTCCGTGTGGACCACGCCGCCGAACAGCTCGGCGTTGTAGGCGACCACGAGGAGCGGGCCGACCACGAGGAACGGCACGAGCACGAGGCCGACTTCGAGGACGCCGAGCGCGCCCAGGGCGACCGCTCCCGACAGACCGAGCGCGCAGGCGGCGATGAGCGCCCACGCCGGGATGGTGGTGCGCAGCGGGCGGCCCTGCAGCTCGTCGTACGCGTGGGCGGCGACACCGACGGCAAGGAAGAAGGCGAGCAGCGTGGCGAGCAACCGGCTCACGCTCACCACCGGAGCGAGGCAGGCCCCGACGACCACGTAGGACAGATGCCACGCCGTGTAGGGGGGGTGGAGCACGGTCCACCAGTCGCGCCATCCCCCCGGACGCGCGGCGTAGAAGGCCGGACGCGCCGGATTGCCCCTCACGTTCGGCGCCCCCACATCACGATCCCACCACCGAGGCTCATGCGTCGCAGCGTGACGTCGCCGATGCCCGCGCGCTCCCACGCGCGGACGGTCCAGTCGAGCGAGTAGCGGCGGTAGTGGTTCGTGATGCTGGGCCCGAGGAAGCGCCCGACCCGGTACCACGCCACCCCGCCGGTCACGAGACCGGCGAGCGGCAGAGCCGTGCGCGTGTAGAGCCACCACAGGGGGTGCCACAGGTGCGACTCGGGGACCGCGAACTCGAGGTTCGCGATGACGCCCCCCGGGCGAACGACGCGGGAGAGCTCCGCGATCGTCGCAGCGGGGTCGTCCACGTAGCGAAGCAGATAGGTGAAGCTGAGCGCGTCGACGGATGCATCCGCGAGCGGGAGCTGCTCGCCCCGGGCGACGGCGATCGCCACGTGCGACGCGCGTGCGGCCCGCACGTTGCGGAGCCCCCGGCGGGCCATCCCCTCGTCGAGGTCGACCCCGACGACCCGGGCGCCGGTGCGCGCCGCGAGTGCCAGCGCGACGCCCGCGGTGCCGGTCGCGACGTCAGCGACGACGTGGGGGTGCCCTGCGGCGACGGCGTCGACCAGAGCGGCGCGCCACCTCCGGTTCTGCCAGAACGAGAGCCACTCTGCGAGACGGTCGTAGTGGACGGCCAGCCCCTCGAACACCTGCCGTGCGACGAGGTTGCCCGCAGCGGGCGTCGGCGCGGACCGCACTCCATGACATTTCCACACATCGCCGAGGCAGGCCAGGCACCGCGTGCGCGGCGGTCGTCGTAGGGTGCCAGTGTGGGGATCGATACCTCCGCGGCGAGCGTGGCCGGCGCCGGGCCTTCCGTCGCCGAGCGCACGGGTGTCGAGGCCGACGCGGGGGTCGGAGTCCCCTACAACGTCGTGCTGTGGAACGACCCCGTCACGCTCATGGAGGTCGTGGTGCGAGCGCTGAAGAAGGTCTTCGGCTACGGCTCCGAGAAGGCGGAGCTGTTGATGCTCACGGCGCACCGTGAAGGCAAGGCCGTCGTGTGGACCGGTGAGCGTGACCGCGCCGTGCGCCACTGCCTCGAGCTCGGCACCTACGGGCTGCAGTCCACCGTGGCCCGAGCGACGTGACACGGCGCCGGCGCGCGGGGTTCCTGCGCCTGGACGACGGTCGGATCGCCGTGCGCCTCCCCTCTGCGGTGCGCAGCTTCGTGGCGGCCGCGGCAGAGCGACTTCGTGAGGTCGGGGAATCGCCCGGTTCTCCCGGGTTCGCCCGTCTGTTCGGCCGGATCGACGAGACCGCGGACGCCGACGACCCGGCGTACGTCCTGGCCCGCCAGCTGGCGGTGGACGACGTGGTGGCCGCGGTGGCGGCGAGCGCCGAGAAGCCGGTGATCGACCCGGAGGAGGCAGAGGCCTGGCTCGCCGTGCTCGGGATGACCCTGTCGCGGCGCTCGGAGGAGCTCGGGCTGCGCACCGAGGAGGACCGAGCAGGGATCACCCGAGAGGACGAGGCCGTGATCCGCGTCGTCTACGCCCTTCAAGCCGGCCTGATCGACGCATTGGACGAACCCGAGCACGCATGATGCCGGCGCGCGTCGAGGGGCGCGGCGTACATCGAGCGGCGTAGCGTACGGAAGGTGCAGGCACGCGGGGTCGAGCTCGACGGCGTCACGATCGAGCTGGACACCGGCGACATCGTGCGCCAGCCCGACATGGACGCGGTGGTCAACGCAGCCAATGCTCAGCTGTTGCCCGGCGGCGGCGTCGCCGGGGCGATCCACCGTGCGGCCGGCCCCGGGCTCGCCGAGGAGTGCCGTCCGCTTGCCCCCATCTCGCCGGGTGAGGCGGTCATCACGGGCGGCCACGGGCTGCCGAACCCCTACGTCATCCACTGCCTCGGACCCGTGTACGGCGCCGACCGACCCGGAGACGAGCTCCTCGCCGCCTGCTACCGCCACTCGCTCGAGCTCGCGGACCGCCACGGCCTGAGGTCGGTGGCGTTCCCTGCGATCTCGACGGGCGCGTTCGGCTACCCCATGGAGCAGGCAGCCGAGGTCGCGCTCGACACCGTGCTCAGGATGGTCGGTCGGCTCCAGTCGGTCCGCACGGTGCGTTTCGTGCTGGCCGACGAGGGCGCCCTCCACGTCCATCGTGAGGTGCTGCAACGCCTCCTCGAGCACTGATCGGCGGCGTGGTCCCGCCTCTTTCTCCCCTGATCGGCGGCGTGCGCCTCGTGGGATTCGAACCCACAACCTGCGGATTAAGAGTCCGTTGCTCTGCCGTTGAGCTAGAGGCGCGTCGTGGAGTGTAGGTGATGGAGGTGATCGCCCGCGATCACGCTGGTCGACCCGATCTCGCGGCGGCGCGCCGAGCCTGCGCCCGTTTCGTGCCGATCGCCGGTGCAGTGGTCGCGGGGCATTGGGTTCCCTCGGTGGCCGTGCTCGGTCAGTGGGGGCCCTTCGCCTCGCTCCCTGGCGAGCTGTGCCGCTGGCAGGGACCGCGTGGCTCCGCGCGCGTCGCGCTGACCTTCGACGACGGCCCCGACCCCGAGGGGACCCCGAGGGTGCTCGACGCCCTGGACGAGCTGGGCATCCGTGCGACGTTCTTCGTTCTCGGGGAACGTGCCCGCGCGCATCCGGACCTGGTCGAGGAGGTCGCGCGCCGCGGGCACCAGATCGGCACGCACGGCGACCGGCACGCACACCATCTCGTGCGGTCACCGCTGTGGGTGCGCCGGGACATCCTTCGTGCCCGCGACGCCATGGCCGCACTCGGTCACCCTGCGAGGTGGTACCGACCGGCCTACGGGCAGCCGACGGGTTCGACCTTGGCCATTGCCCGGGCCGTGGGGCTCAGGACGGTGCTGTGGTCCGCGTGGGGGCGCGAGTGGGCAGCGGCGGGGCCTCAGGAGGTCGCCGCGCGCGTCGCTCGTCGGCTGCGCTCCGGCGCCATCGTGCTGCTGCACGACAGCGACCGTTTCGGCCCTCGAGGGATGTCGCGCCGCACGCTGGAGGCGCTCCCGCTGGTCGCGGCCGAGCTGCGGCGGCGGAGTCTCGAGCCGGTGACGATGGACGAGCTGATGGCCTGATGTGGCCGGGCTCGGCCTGTTCGGGGACTTGGGCCCCGGTTTGGCGCCCGGCACGCCACGGGCACCAGCCCGGCACGCCCGGCACCCCTGGCGCCCGGCACGCCCGGCTCCGGGATCGTGGCCCAAGGGGCCACGGGCGGAACAAACGTTCGTCCGACCAGGGAGAACATGCGGCAAAGCGAGGGGGATCCGGTGGTAGAAGGGGAGCGCATGAGCACGCGCCCAAGGTCCATCGTGCTGTTGGCGCTCGCGCTCGTCCTCCTGGTGGGCGGCCTCGCGGCATGGACGCCGGGAGACCGGGCGGGTGCAGCGGTGCGCGCTCGATCGCTCGGTTGCCCGCCCGGTCTCGGAACGGGCGCGCCCGGTGTGACCCGCACGGAGATCAAGGTCGCGGCGATCTCCACGCAGACGGGCATCCTCGCCGCGGACTTCGGCTCCCTCGTCCCCGGGGTGAGGGCGTACTTCGACATGGTGGACGCGCACGGCGGGGTCGACGGGCGCAAGATCGTGCTCGCGTACAACCTGGACGACGCCGGGCTCTCGAGCCAGTTCCAGGCGGACGTCCACACGGCGATCAACCAGGATCACGCCTTCGCGGTGGCGGTCTCGTCGTACTGGTTCACGCCGTCGTACTTCGTGGCCACGTGCACGCCGACGTACGGCTACAACGTCGACGGCAACTGGGCCGGCCCTCCCAACCTGTTCGCGGCGAGCGGCTCCGTGCTCACAC
>JAKAQM010000065.1 GCA_021822565.1 Actinomycetes bacterium
CCCAGGAGCGGATCCCACTCGTACGCCGTGTGCTCACGAGACAAGCGCATCGAAGACGGCGATGACGCCTTTACGGACTTCCGGGTCGGCGATCAGGCCGTCGCAGCCGACCATCTCGCGGGTGACCGGGATCTGCACACATGCCTCGTCCACGACTGCAGCATGGACGTAGCCGAGCACGATGGCGAGCGACCGGTAGGCATCGGCCGCGCCCGTCGGTGATGCCGACACGTTGACCCAGCCGACCGGCTTCTCGTAGATGGAGCTCGCGTCGGCGTCACCGACCGCCCACTCCAAGAGATTCTTGAACGCACCAGGCAGCGCGCCGGCGTACTCGGGAGTAGAGAACAAGATGGCGTCGCAGCCTCGGATCGCGGCCCGTAAGGCTTCGACCGCCGGGTGGAGCGGCTCGCTGTCGTGATCAGGATCGAAGTACGGCAGGTGGGCGACACCGTCGAAGAGCAATGCCTCGACGCCGGTGGGGGCAACGTGAGCGGCGGTGCGCAAAAGCGCCGAGTTCGTCGAGCGCGCCCGGAGGCTTCCCGACACCAGCAGCACCTTGCGCGTCGTGTCCATGTAGCAGTCAACCACCGACGGGGTCGTCAGCTTCCAGGGTGTCGACGCCCTACGCACTGACCTCGACACCTTCTGCTTCTGCGTTGAGGCGCCAGGTGGCGCGGCAAGATCAGAACGGCTGAACTCGGGCTGGACCTGGGCCGATCCGGCAACTGAACACATCGAGGTAACGGGCAGTGCCGTCCACGCGGAGCCGCACCCCGAGAGCGCGACGTTGTACCTGCGCTTCTCGCCCATCTCGTTGAGTAGGGCACTGCCCCATGCTGCGGTAGGGCTGCGTAGGGCAAACCGGGCCACCAGACGCGCCTTCGAGACCGCCGACCACGAAACCCCAGCGTGCGGCCAGAGTGGCGGCCGGATCACGTGCGTAGGGCTGCGTAGGGCTGCGTAGGGCAGGGTGATCAGGAGTCGATAATGGAGTCCATAAACCCTGTGGACAACCCCGTGGGAATGCTACGGAACAGCATGAAAGCCCAGGACAGTCAGCCCGAAAGGCGCGAAGATCCGAAGCTTGCGGTGGAGGTGAAGGGACTCGAACCCTCGGCCTCTACATTGCGAACGTAGCGCTCTACCAGCTGAGCTACACCCCCGAGGCTCACCCAGGATAGCGGCTGAGCAGGCGCCGGTCGGACAGCAGGGGGAGGCGACCGGACGCGGCTGGATCGCCCGCAGGGATCAGCCGCTCACAGCGCCCTGCGAGACGCCAGCCAGATCCTCGTCGTCCCAGGCACCGGGGTAGCCGGCTCGTGCGGCAACGGACGCGCGGGAAGCCAACAGCGCCACGCCCGGACCCAAGGCCGACGTCATGGCTGGCGCCATCGGCCCTGAAGCGCTCCAATGCGGCGCCGCGCCAGTCGCCCCGCCAGGCACCGTCGCCTCGCCGGGCGGCGTCGCCCCGCCGCGAGGCAGCGAGGAGGCGACCGGCCTTGGAGCGTCGCGGTCCGCATGGAGCATCTGCGCGTAGGCGACGAGCGCGACGTAGCCCGCGATCGCGAACGCCGAAATGCCCGTGATCGCCCACAGCAGGTGCAGCGCATGAAGGGCGCCCAGCCCCCCCGTGAGAACCACCAGCCCGAGCAGCGCGAGCAGGAGATCCCGCCGCCGGCGGCGACTCCTCCGACGCTCCCACACCGTGTGCTTCTGCCGCATGCCGCGCACGAGGCGAGGTGTGGCGTACGACGCGCCGCTTCCCTCCACGAGCGAGAGACCCCCCCGCCAAGAGCCGACGTCCGGCACTTCGAGCCGGTAGGCGGGCCGAACGAGCTTCGGTCCCGCTCGTTCGAGAAGGTGGAGCTGCTCGTGAAACGACTCGATGGACGAATGCGAGCTTCCCTCCCTGAAGCGCCTGACGACTCGCGGCGTCAGCACGGCGACCCAGAGGAGCACAAGGATGAGCACGACCAAGTCAGTCACTCCCTCGACCTACCTTCCGTGGCAAGCTCAACCTAGGCGCCGCCCGCCGACAAGTGGTGGATGGTCTGGATCATCTCGGCGGATCTCCGACGCGGGATCTCGCCAGGTCCGGATCAGGAGACATGGAGACCGCACTCGGTCTTGCCGGTCCCGGCCCACCTCCCCGCGCGGCGGTCCTCTCCCGGAGAGACGGGCCTGGTGGTCGGTGCGCACCCGATCGAGAGGTAGCCCTTCGCGACGAGAGGGTGCACCGGCAGGGCGTGGTCGCGCAGGTAGCTCTCCACGTCGTCGTCCGTCCAGGTCGCCAGGGGATTGACTTTCACGACCCCGAAGACCCTGTCCCATCCGACCACCGGTGCATGCGCACGCGTGGGAGCGTCGGAGCGCTTGAGCGACGTGACCCATGCGCGCTTGCCGGCGAGCGCTCGGCGCAACGGCTCCACCTTGCGGAGCTCGCAGCAGCGCGACGTCCCGCACGGCCACTCGGCCGCTTCAGGGCCCGGGCTGGTGACCGTGAGGTTCAGCCCGTAGCGCTCCCGAACCGCGTCGACGAACTCGAGCGTCTCGGGGAAGTGCGCGCCGGTGTCACAGAACACGATCTCGATGCCCGGATCGACCTTCACGGCGAGGTCGATCAACACGACGTCTTGGAAGGAGGCCGCAAGGACGACCTCTCCCCCGAACCGTCCGGCCGCCCACGACAGCGACGTCGACGCCGGTGCGTCCTGCAACTGCGCGTCGATCTGCGCGAGCTCGCTCTCGAGGTCGGCCGGCGGCGTCGCGGCTGGTCCCGCTCGTTCTTCCGGTGCTCTCATCGCTGTGCCCTCCGTACCTCGATGATCGACGCGCTCCCCGTACCAGGATGCTGCGCCCGGCGTGCCGAACCGTCACGCACGTCGAAGGCGCCCTGCCCTGCCCAAGAACGGCGCTGGACCGCAGTGCAGATCCAGGCTTGACTATTGGAGCCAGACGCCAGAAGGTACCCCAGCCAGGTCCTGAGGCGAGCGAGCCTTCTGGAAATCAAGGCGGCGAGCGTCGTGACGTCGGTCGTGCCGCACGACAGCACGACAGCGCGACCGGACGAGGATGGGACATGAAGGTGACGAAGAGCCAGACCGATCCGCCGGACCGTACACCCGAACGGCGCGCCGCGCACCACCCGTCTTCGCACGGGGCTCGGGGGCGGCCACAGCGGGTGGACCATCTCGCGCTGCTCGAGTCGCACGCGATCTTCGTCCTTCGTGAGGTGGCCGCAGAGTCCGAGCGGCCCGTCCTCCTCTTCAGCGGCGGCAAGGACTCGGCGGTGCTGCTGCACCTCGCCGTGAAGGCGTTCCGTCCCGCCGGCCTCCCGTTCCCGGTCATGCACGTCGACACCGGGCACAACTTCCCAGAGGTCATCAAGTTCCGAGACGAGCGGGTGAGCCAGCTCGGTGAGCGGCTGATCGTCGCGAGCGTCCAAGACTCCATCGACCGAGGGCGCGTGCCCGACCCCGGCCAGAACGCGAGCCGCAACCGCCTCCAGACCACCACGCTCCTCGACGCCATCGCCCAGCACTCCTTCGACGCGTGCTTCGGCGGGGCACGGCGCGACGAGGACAAGGCCCGAGCGAAAGAGCGGGTGCTCTCCTTTCGCGACACCTTCGGCCAGTGGGATCCCAAGCGCCAGCGGCCGGAGCTCTGGCACCTCTACCAGGGCCGCGTGCAGCCGGGGGAGCACGTGCGCGCGTTCCCGCTGTCGGACTGGACCGAGCTGGACATCTGGCAGTACGTCCGGCGAGAGGGGATCGGGCTGCCCGACATCTACTTCGCGCACCGCAGACCGGTGGTCGAGCGCGGCGGCATGCTCCTCGCGGTCTGCGACTGGGTGGCCCCGGCACCGGGCGAAGAGGTCCGCGAGGAGACGGTGCGCTTCCGCACCGTCGGCGACGCGACGTGCACCGGAGCGGTGGTGTCGACGGCGCGGAACGTCACACAGATCATCGACGAGATCGCCGTGTCCAGGGTCTCGGAGCGCGGCGCCACGAGGGCCGACGACAGGTTCTCCGAGACGGCGATGGAAGACCGCAAGCGCGAAGGGTACTTCTGAGATGCCCCGCGCCGGATCGATCGCCACCGATGGTGCCGACGGTGCCGACGGCACCCATGACGACGGCGCCCACGACGGAATGGACCTCCTGCGGTTCGCCGCGGTGGGGTCGGTCGACGACGGCAAGTCGACGCTGATCGGGCGCCTCCTCTACGACACCCGTCAGCTCTTCGACGACCAGGTCGCCGCCGCCGAGGCCGCATCCGCTCGCCGCGGGATCGGCGAGGTCGACCTGTCGTTCATCACCGACGGGCTCCGGGCGGAACGTGAGCAGGGCATCACGATCGACGTCGCCTACCGCTACGCCGCGACGCCGCGACGCAAGTTCGTCATCGCGGACTGCCCCGGTCACGTGCAGTACACGCGGAACATGGCGACGGGAGCGTCCACTGCAGACCTGGCCCTCCTCGTGGTCGACGTCGTGAACGGGCTGCGCGAGCAGACGCGACGCCATGCGTGCATCGCCGCGCTCTTGGGAGTCGACCAGTTCGTCGTGTGCGCGAACAAGATGGACCTGGTCGACTGGGACGAAGACGCCTATCGCCGGGTGACCGACGACGTCGGGGAGCTCGCGGAGCGCCTCGGAGTGTCGTCGTGGCGGGTCATCCCGGTATGCGCGCTGCGCGGGGACAACGTCGTCGAGGCGTCGCATGCCGCGGGCTGGTACGACGGACCGACGGTGCTCGACGCGCTGGAGGAGGCCCCCGCAGGCGCGTGGGCCTCGGGGCACGGCACCGGCTCGGGCGCCGGAGCACGGCTCCCGGTGCAATGGGTGCTCCGCCGTCCGGGAGGCGGCCGGAGCTACGCCGGGATGGTCAACGGAGGCGCGCTGCAAGCGGGCGACGAGGTGACCGTGCTCCCCGAGGGCTGGCGGACGACGATCACGGGGATCGAGACCTACGACGGCCCGCTCGACGAGGCACCGGCCGGCATCTCGGTCTCGGTGGACCTCGCCGACGACCTCGACGTGTCCCGCGGCGATCTGCTGGCCGTGGCATCCGACCCCCCCGCGGTGGTGAACGACCTCGTCGCCACCGTCTGCTGGTTCTCCGACCGGCCGCTGCGCGGCGGCGACCGGCTGCGGGTGAAGCACACCACTCGCACGACCCCCGCACGCGTCACCGCGGTCAGGGGCCGGCTCGACGTCAACCGGCTCGAGATCGACCCCGCCGCCGAGCTCACCAACAACGACATCGGGATGGTCGAGCTGACCACCGCGGTCCCCCTCGCAGTCGACCCCTACCGGCGCGACCGGATCACCGGCAGCTTCGTGCTCATCGACGAGGGCACCAACGCGACCGTCGCGGCAGGAATGGTCGGCGAGCCGCACCTCGTCGGCGGCGGCGCAGCGTCCTCGCAGGCGCTGGAAACGTCGGGATCGCCGGTCTGAACCCCGCGCCGGTCGCGGCGCTCAGGGCTTGGCCATCATGACCACCATCGCCGCGACCACCAGCACGACCACCCCTGCCGCCGAGGCGAACATCGTGCGGCACGAGCCCCGCACCGCCGCGGGCACTCCCCGTCCGGCCCAGTCGGCAAGGGCCCGCTGCACCCGGCGCTCCGCCGGCCACAGCACGCCCTCGGCCAGGAGCGCCGCCGCGGCCCACAGGCCGAGCCCCACCTCGACCCAGGTGTCACCGAGCTGGTACGCGCCGCTCGACATGACGAGCAGCGCCGCGCCGAAGACGGGCACGAGGTAGAGGACCCGACCGCCCCAGTTCACACCCGGCGAGAAATAGGAGCGGACCCACGGGGTCAGCTCCCCTTTGGCGGTGAGCGCCAGGGCGGCCGCGACGATCCCCACCACCGCGACCACGAGCGCCAGGAGCACCGAGGCGACGTGGCAGATGAGCACGACGGTGAATGCAGGGCCCGTAGGCGTCCGTGCGGTCGCCGCGAGCTGGGTCATGCGGGCAACGAGCCGCAGGACGGCGGCCGCTCGGGCCATGGCACCGTTCGCCTGCGAAAGAGGGGTACGTTGAGGACACAAGCGCCCAGCGCGCGACGCGCCGGGGCGAGGTACGAGAGCACGGAAGAGCGCAGCACGTGGATCCAACCGGTACGAGTTCGCAGGGAAGTCAGTTGAGGCTCGACCCGCTCACGGGTCGTTGGGTGGTGGTCAGCACGAGACGGGCCGATCGGCCCGAGGCGTTCGTCGTACGCACCCCCGAGGTCCAAGCGGACACGACCCGGCCCTGCCCCTTCTGCCCGGGCCACGAAGAGGACAGCCCGCCGGCGCTGGAGACCTACGGGCCGAGCGGCAGCTGGCTGGTCCGCGTCGTGCCCAATCTGTACCCCGCATTCTCCGGCGACGAGCCGTTCGTCGTGACCAACCGCGGGCCAGTGTTCACCCAGGCGACCGCTGGCGGCATCCACGAGGTCCTCATCCTCTCCCCCGAGCACGACGCGTCGTGGTCCATGCTCTCGAACGAGCAGACCGGCCTCGTGATGGCAGCGCTGCGCGACCGCGTCGAGGAGCACTCCCAGCACCCGTCGCTTCGCTACAGCCAGGCGATCGTGAATTCCGGTCGCGAAGCCGGCGCGTCGCTCGAGCATCCCCATGGTCAGCTGCTCGGGATGTCCTTCGTCCCCCGCGAGCTCGCCGAGGAGCAGGCCCGCTTCGCCCGCTTCGCCGAGAGCTGCCTCCTGTGCACGACCGTCGAGGCGGAGGAAGCGGAGGGCTACCGCGTCATCTACGCCGACGACCGGGTCGTGGTGATCTGCCCGTTCTGGAGCGCCACCCCTTACGAGATGCTCGTCGTGCCGCGTCATCACACCCCTCATCTCTATCGCAGCGGGACCGACGACCTCGTGTCGGTAGGGCTCGCGATCAAGACGGGCCTCGGTCAGCTCCGTGATCTGATCGGCGACGTGGCGTACAACCTCGTCTTCCACTCTGCCCCCTACCGCGTCAACGATCCCTTCCACTGGCATGTCCACGTGTGGCCCAAGGCGACGACTCGGGCGGGATTCGAGATGGGCACCGGCGTCGCGATCAACATCGTGAACCCCGAGCAGGCGGCCGAGCAGCTCAGGGTCGCGGTGCACGCCGCCTGAACGCCGCCGCGCCGGGTCAGCTGACGAAGGGCGCGGCAACCTTCGTCAGCAGCTCGAGATCGAGCGACTTCGGCCTGCCGACGGCATCCTCGAGCGGCACCCGCACGATCCGACCCCCCTGGAGCGCCACCATCTTGTCGAATGTCCCGTCGTGCACCGCTGCGACCGCCTCGACGCCGAACCGGGTCGCCAGCACGCGGTCGTAGGCCGTGGGCGACCCCCCGCGCTGGATGTGCCCGAGCGTCGTGTGGCGCGACTCGTACCCGGTGCGACGCTCGATCTCGACCGCGAGCCACGCCCCGATCCCCCCGAGCCGCGCGTGACCGAACTGGTCGACGTCGCCGGACGTGGAAGCAGCCGTCGCCGCGTCGAGATCGGGCCCGGGCGCGGGCAGCGCTCCCTCCGAGACGACCACCACCGACGAGTACCGCCCGCGCTGGTGCCGGGCCATGATGCGCTCGCACACTTCTCCGACATCGAAGGGGATCTCGGGAACGAGGATCGCGTCTGCGCCCCCGGCGATCCCCGAGTAGGCGGCGATCCACCCCACGTGACGACCCATGACCTCGCAGACGATCACCCGATGATGTGACTCCGCAGTGGTCTGGAGCCGGTCGATCGCTTCGGTGGCGGTCTCCACCGCGGTGTGGAAGCCGAACGTCATCTCGGTGCCCGAGAGGTCGTTGTCGATGGTCTTGGGCACACCGACCACGTCGACGCCGAGCGGCCCGAGCCGGTGCGCCACTCCCAAGGTGTCGTCTCCGCCGATCGCAACCAGCGCGCCGATCCCGTCCGCCCTCAGGGTGTCGACGGCGGCTCCGGGCCCTTCGTCCGTCACGAACGGGTTCGTGCGGGAGCTGCCGAGCACGGTTCCGCCGCGGGTGAGCAGGTCCTGCACCCGCATCGGCCGGAGCGGCACGCTCCTGCGCTCCATCACCCCGCGCCACCCGTCGAGGTACCCGACCGTCTCGTCAGCGTGCAGCTGGTCGCCCGCGATCACGACAGCCCTGATCACCGCGTTGAGCCCGGGGCAGTCGCCACCCCCCGTGAGCACTCCGATGCGCATCCGGCCACTCTGGCACAACGCGGCTGCACGCCAGGGCACGGCACGGTCAGGCTGCCCCCCGTGGGCTCCCGGGGTCCTCCGCCGCGTGCGCCAGCTCGAACAGCCCGAGCAGCTGGCGCACGACCCGCCGGTCGGCGGGGACGAGCGCGCCGATGCCGGGAGCGGCCAGGTAGGCCGCGACGAACGCCTTGCGGTTGCGCGCCTCCCATGCAGCTGCCAGATCACCTGGGGGCGCAGGAGCAGGCACCGGTCCTCGCTCGGCAGTTGCAACCGCCGCCGCGTGGTGCAAGGAGCGGGTGAAATCCGCCACGTCGGCGAGCGGGCTGCGGTAGATCGGCTCCTCGGATCCCTCGGCCGTCCCGCCGGGCGTGGTGTCGGCGAGGACCCAGCCGTGGTCGGTGCGCGCGGTGCGACCGAGGTGGAGGGCGCCGTGGGTCCTTATGGCCGGCGGCTGCAGCCCGGACCGCCGCAACGCCTCGATCAGCTGCGCGCCACTTCGACCCTTGGAGCCGGCGCCCATCCCCCGTGCCACGGCGTCCGCCCACGAGGCCACGTCACCGGCCCTTCGCCCGAACGCACGATCGAGCGCGACGTGCATGCGAGCGGTCATGGTCCCAAGAGCGAAGGCCTCGGCGGCGAAATCACCGCCCGCGGCCTCTGGAGGCCCGCCCGAGGCGATCAGGTCGCGAAGCGAGCTCATCGCGAGGGCCCACCCGCTCGACGCGCCGGCGAGCAGCTCCTGGACCACGCCGAGGTCCCTTCCGGACCTGCGCCAGAAGGCGACCGGGGCAGCCAGGTGGTTGAACCCTGCCTCGTCGAGGCCTGCGAGCAGCGCCATGCCCGGGTGCGGGCCACGGGCGAGCCAATGGAGCACGGTCACGGTGACCCGGCGATCGACGGCGAGCACGATCGCGTCGGCGTCGTCGCGCACGACCGAGACGGCTCGGTGATCGTGAAGCCCTTCGTCAGCCGACCTGCCCTCGACGGCTTCGAGTAGGAGCCGAAGGGCGCCGGCGTCGCGCAGGGCGTCCACGACGACCCCCGTGCCCTCTGCGTCCTCGACGGTGCCGAGGATCGGCTCCTCGAGGGTCCCCAGAGGGTGGAGCGGGCTCTTCGGGCAGAGGATCGCCAGGACCGCATGGCCGAGGCGCCCGTCCATCTCGGCGACCACGTCGACGATCCCAGGACGTCCCGGACGGATCACCTCCACGTCCACCACGTCGATGGCCCCGCACGTCTCGCCGTTGGGCGCATGCTGCTCCTCCCAGCGCCGGAGCAGCCCGTCGAGCGATCCTCCGACGTTCACGGCAGGGCCTCATCCGATGGTTCGGCATCTTCGCTGAGATCGAACCACAAGAAGCCGTGCGGACCGAGCGCGAGCGAGTAGGGATCCGAGCCCACGGCCGGGAACGACACCCGACCGAGGACCTCGATGGGACGCCGCCCCTCCCACGCGGCGAGGTCGAGCAGCGCAGGCTGCGCGAAACGGCTCAAGTTGTGCACGCACAGCACGGCCTGGGACCTCGTCGGCACGCTGCAGGGTCCGCCCGGTCGAGCGGGCACCGTCCTCGCGGGCAGCTTCGCAGCGGGCTCGCCGGCACGAGCGGGCTCGGGACGGCCTGGGGCGGGCACGACCGGCATGACCGGCGCCGAGCCCAGGCCATCCCCCGAGCCCGCCGGTACCTCGGCAACGTCGCCCCATCGCACGAAGGCGAGGACCGCGGGGTTCGGGCAGTCGACCACCTCCATCTTCCCGACCCCGAGGACCGGCATCGACCGTCGCTGCAGCAGCATCCCTCGCAGCCAGTGGAGGAACGACCCGGGGTTGCGCATCTGGGACTCGACGTTGACGGCGCCGTAGCCGTAGACGGGATCCATGAGCGGCGGCAGGTACAGCTGGGCGAAGTCCCCGTTCGAGAAGCCTCCGTTACGGTCCGGGGACCACTGCATGGGGGTCCGGACGGAGTCCCGGTCACCAAGGTAGATGTTGTCGCCCATGAGCAGCTCGTCGCCGTAGTAGACGACCGGACTGCCCGGGAGGGACAGCACCAGCGCGTAGAGGAGCTCTGCGAGCCTCCGGTCGCCGTCGAGCAGCGGGGCGAGCCGGCGTCCGATCCCCATGTGGCGCTTCATCCGTGGGTCCTTCGCGTACTCCGAGATGAGGTAGTCGCGCTCCTCGTCGGTCACCTGCTCCAAGGTGAGCTCGTCGTGGTTGCGCAGGAAGATCGCCCACTGGCAGCCCTCTGGGATCTCCGGCGTCTGGGAGAGGATCTCGGTCACCGGGTAGCGGTGCCCTCGCCTGACCGCCATGAACAGGCGCGGCATGAGCGGGAAGTGGAAGCACATATGGCACTCGTCACCGGTCCCGAAGTAGTCCGCGACGTCCGCTGGCCAGCCATTCGCCTCCGCGAGCACGACCCTGCCCGGGTACTCGGCGTCGAGATGCTTACGGAGCCGCCGGATGTACGCGTGCGTCTCGGGCAGGTGCTCGCCGGTCGTCCCGTCGCGCTGGAACAGGTAGGGCACCGCGTCGAGGCGGAAGCCGTCGAGGCCGAGATCGAGCCAGAACCGGACGACTTCGAGCATCGCGTCGGCCACATCTGGGTTCTCGTAGTTCAGGTCGGGCTGGTGTGAGTAGAAGCGATGCCAGTAGTACTGCTTGCGCGAGTCGTCCCAGGTCCAGTTGGATCGCTCGACGTCGGTGAACACGACGCGTGCCTCCGGCCAGCGCTGGTCGTCGTCGTTCCACACGTACCAGTCCGCCTTCGGGTTCGTACGGCTCGACCGGGACTCGAGAAACCAGGGATGCTGATCGCTCGTGTGGTTCATCACCAGGTCTGCGATCACGCGGATGCCCCGGCGGTGCGCGTCTTCGAGGAGCGCGACGACATCGCCGAGCGTCCCGTAGTCGGGATGCACGTTGAAGAAGTCGCTCACGTCGTAGCCGCCGTCGCGCAGCGGCGAGGGGTGGAACGGCAGCAGCCAGAGGCAGTCGATCCCGAGCCACTGGAGGTAGTCGAGCTTCGCGCGCAGCCCGGCGAGGTCCCCGGTCCCGTCGCCGTTGGCGTCGTAGAAGCCGCGGACGAGCACCTCGTAGAAGACCGCGTGCTGGAACCAGCGGTCCGACGGGTCGTACGAGCTGTCGGCCGGCAGGACCTCGGCGGTCACCGCACCTCGCTCAGCTGGCGCTGCGCGCGCCGAGAAGGTCCTCGGCCGCGTGGTACGGATCGAGCCTCCCCTCGGCGATCGCGCGGACGGCGTCGTCGAACCTTCGACCCGCGCCGACGGCACGTACCTCCTCGAGCACCCGGGCGCTCAGGACGCGCCGAAGCTCCTGCGCGAGACGCGCCTCGCGGCGGCGGGCCAGCGCCCCGGTCTCTGCGAGGTGGGCGCGGTGACCGGCGATGGCGGCCCACAGCTCCTCGACTCCCTCGCCGGTGCTCGCTACGGCCGTGAGCACCGGAGGGCGCCAGTCCGAGGACGCCGAGAGGTCCAGCATCTGCTGGAGGTCGCGTTTCGCCTCGTTCACCCCGGGGCGATCCGCCTTGTTCACGACGAACACGTCGGCGATCTCGAGCAACCCCGCCTTGCTGGCCTGCATCGCGTCTCCCCATCCAGGCGTCACCACCACGACGGTGGTGTCGGCCGCCGACGCGACCTCGACCTCCATCTGGCCGACACCGACGGTCTCGACCACCACGAGGGGGAACCCCGCCGCACCGAGCACTCGCACGGCGTCGGGCACCGCGAGCGCGAGGCCCCCGAGGTGGCCACGGGTCGCCATCGAGCGTATGAAGACCGAGGGATCCGTGGCGTGCTGCTGCATGCGCACGCGGTCCCCGAGGATCGCCCCCCCTGAGAACGGCGACGACGGGTCGATCGCCAGGACGCCGACCTGGTGGATCGGCTCGCTGTCCGCGCGCCGGCCGGAGGATGGCCATCCGCCCCTCGCCACGGCGACCAGCTGGTTGGTCAACGTCGACTTCCCCGCCCCGGGTGCGCCGGTGATCCCGACCGTGTACGGCGGCGCCGACGTGTAGACGAGCCGGGCGACCTCCCCGCTCGCCTCGCCGCCGCGCTCGACGACCGAGAGCAGGCGGGCGAGTGACACCCGGTTCCCCGCGGCTGCCCCCTCGAGCAGCTGCTCGGGCGCAGGCTGCGCCGGGCTCAACGCCGTTCGACCTCGGCACCGAGCGCGCTCAGGGCTCCCGCCAGGTCCTCGTAGCCGCGATCCACGTGCCAGGCATCGGACACCACGGTCTCGCCGTCGGCGACGAGCCCCGCGAGCACCAGTGCGGCTCCGGCGCGGATGTCGGTCGCACGCACGGGCGCACCCGAGAGCCGCTGCACCCCGCGCACGACCGCGTGGTGCCCCTCGGTCCTCACGTCGGCACCCATGCGCCGCAGCTCGTCGATGTAGCGGAACCGTCCGGCGAAGAGGTTCTCGGTCACGATCGCCACGCCGTCGGCGACGGTGAGCATCGTCACGAGGAACGGCTTGTAATCGGTGGCGACCCCCGGGTACGGCAGCGTGGCGACGTCGACGGAGCGCAGGCGGCCCTCGCGGGTCGCGACCATGCCTGTGGGCCGCAGCTCGACGTGCACGCCCATCGCGGCGAGCTTCCGTACGAGCATCGCCATGTGCTCGATCCGAGCATCCTCGACGACGATCTCCCCTCCGCACAGGCCGGCAGCTGCGAGGTAGGTCGCCGCGACGACTCGATCGGGCACGACCGCATGGGTGGAGGGCGTGAGGACCTCGACTCCCTCCACCTCGACGTGCGACGTTCCCGCTCCGCGGATCCGGGCGCCCATGGAGGTGAGGTACGCAGCGAGGTCGCACACCTCGGGCTCTCGTGCGGCGTTCTCGATCACGGTCGTGCCCTTGGCGAGCGCCGCCGCCATCAAGATGTTGTCGGTGGCGGTGTGGCTCGGGTACTCCAGCACCACCTGGCTCCCCACGAGCGCACGACCGCCGGCGTCGGGGTCGATGCTGGCCTCGACGTTGCCGTGGACCGTCTCGAAGTGCGCGCCCATGGCGGAGAGCCCTTCGAGGTGGAAATCGATCGGTCGCCCGCCGAAGTCGTCACCGCCTGGCATCGAGACCTTGGCTCGTCCACATCGGCTCAGCAGCGGACCGAGCACCACGATCGAGGCGCGCATCCGGTCGACCAGCTCGTAGGGAGCCTCCGGAACCAGCTCTGCGATCGACGGGACGTCGATGACGAGCCGACCCCCCGGCTCCCGCGTGACCGACACGCCGAAGGCACGCAGCATCTCCGCCATGATCTCCACGTCCAGGATGTCCGGCACGTTCGTGAGCACGTGCCGGCCCTCGGCGAGCAAGGTCGCCGCCATCAGCTTGAGCACCGAGTTCTTCGCCCCGCCCGCCCGCACGGTTCCCTCCAGGGGGCCGCAAGGCCGCACGACGAAGCTCCCCGCGCCCTCCCGGCGGCACCCATGGTCGCTCGCTGCCCACGCTCCGGGGGCTTCGGGCGCGACGACCGCCGTGATCCCCACCCCGTCCGCGCCGTCGGTCTCGTCCATTCGGCCATTATGACCGGGTGCAGGGCCGTGGCCACAGTTCCGGGCGCACGGCGGCGATCCGGACCGCCGGCTCGGGCGCACGGTGGCGATCCGGACCGCCGGCCCGCACGAGCCCGCACCCGGACGGGCTCGCCCGCTAGGGTCTCGCTCGTGGAGCGCCAACCCCAGGCCCCGGACAGGAACCTCGCGCTCGAGCTGGTCCGGGTCACCGAAGCGGCGGCGATGGCCGCCAGCCGCTGGATGGGCCGCGGTGACAAGGAGGGTGCCGACGGCGCGGCGGTGAACGCGATGCGCGTGGTGCTCCAGACCGTGCGGATGGACGGGACCGTGGTGATCGGCGAGGGCGAGAAGGACAACGCGCCGATGCTCTTCAACGGCGAGCGCATCGGCGACGGCTCCCCCCCCGAGGTCGACATCGCCGTCGACCCGATCGACGGCACGACGCCGACCGCGCTCGGGAGGGGCGGCGCGCTCTCGGTGATCGCCGTGTCGACCCGCGGATCGATGTTCAACCCCGGCCCCTGCGTCTACATGGAGAAGCTCGCGGTCGGGCCGAGGGCCAAAGGCGTCGTCGACATCAACCGCTCGTCCACCGAGAACCTCCACGCCGTGGCCGAGGCACTGGGCGAATCCGTGCGCGACGTCACCGCCGTGATCCTCGATCGGCCTCGGCACGAGGACCTGATCGCGGAGGTCCGCGCCTCGGGGGCCAGGATCCGGCTCATCACGGACGGGGACGTCGCCGGGGCCATCGCGACCGGGTGGCCGGGGGCAGGCGTCGACATCCTCCTCGGCATCGGCGGGACCCCCGAGGGCGTCCTCGCGGCCGCAGCGCTCAAGTGCATGGGGGGGGAGATCCAGGGACGGCTCTGGCCGCGCAACGAGGCCGAGCGCCAGGCGGCGATCGACGCAGGCTACGACCTCGCTGCCGTGCTCCAAACCGACGACCTCGTCCAAGGCGACAACTGCTTCTTCGCTGCGACCGGGATCACCGACGGCGAGCTGCTCCAAGGCGTGCGCTACCACTCCCTGGGCGCCGCCACGCAGTCCCTCGTCATGCGCTCCAAGTCCGGGACCATCCGCAAGATCGACGCGAGCCACCCGCTCGCGAAGCTGGCCGAGTACAGCTCCATCCCGTTCACCTGAGCGCCGGCGATGCGGCGCCGGCCTTTTGCCGGCGACAGTAGCCTTGGGTATCCGGCGAAACGGAGGTGAGATGGCGTTCGACGTCGCCAAGGCGCTCGAGGAGCGCCACGGAGAGAACTTTTCGCTGCACAACGAGTACCTGAACCCGCAGCTCGCACGGGTCCTCAAGACCTTGGGGTTCGACCGGCTCTACGTGAGAGGCGAGGGGTGCTACCTCTACGACGACAAGGGCGAGCGCTACCTCGACTTCCTCGCAGGCTTCGGTGTCTACGCCCTTGGCCGCGGCCATCCCGCCGTGAAGAAGGCGCTCCACCAGGCGATCGACCTCGACCTTCCCAACATGGTGCAGCTGGATTGCGCCCTCCTTCCGGGGCTGCTCGCCGAGAAGCTCGTGGCCCGCGCGCACGACGGGCTGAGGCGGGTCTACTTCTGCAACTCGGGCACCGAGGCGACCGAGGCGGCGATCAAGTTCGCCCGCCGCGCGACGGGCCGGCCGCGCGTCGTGTTCTGTGATCACGCCTTCCACGGGCTCACCACCGGCTCTCTCGCGTTGAACGGCGGCAAGGACTTCAAGGAGGGGTTCGGTCAGCTGCTCCCCGGCGCCACCCAGGTGCCGTTCGGCGATGCCGATGCGCTCGCACGC
>JAKAQM010000066.1 GCA_021822565.1 Actinomycetes bacterium
CCACCTCGGTGCCGTTCTCGTCGAATTCGCAGGCGTGGCACTGGCGATCGGCGGTGTCGTCCTACTCGTCGTGACGAAGCGTCGCTGGAATACGTGGCTCGACGTCCAGGGTGCCCCCCTCGACGTTGAGGCCGACTCCGTCGGCGCGCCGCCCGGCATGCTGTCGGATGGGGCCTCGACGACGCCAGGGGCCTCGACGACGCCAGGGGCCTCGACGACGGCAGGGGCCTCGACGACGGCAGGGGCCTCGACGACGGCCGCCAAGGTGCTTCCCGGGCCGCCGGCGCACGACCAACATGCCGGTCGACACCGCGAGCATGAGCCCGTGGATGGCGCGTCGACGCTCCCGACCGAGGTGCCCTCGGACGTGTGGTAAGGCGACGTGCCGTCGTTCAGCTCACGGGTAGCGTGACGGCGAGCACGGCGAGCACGGCGAGCACGGCGAGCACGGCGAGCACGGCGAAGGCGCCGGAGGGGTCGAAGAGGGTCGAGACGGTCAGCGACGCGACGGAGGTCGTAGAAGCAGATGGAGCGCGAAGAATGGGACCGCAGGTACGCGGGGGACGAGCTGCTCTGGCGTGCCGAGCCGAACATGTTCCTCGTCGAGGAGACGGCCGACCTCGAACCGGGGACTGCGCTCGACGTCGCATGCGGTGAGGGCCGCAACGCGGTCTGGCTCGCCGAACGGGGGTGGAAGGCGACCGGCGTGGACTTCTCCGCGGTCGCGCTTGCCAAGGCGCGCCACCTTGCAGCCGCGCGCGGCGTCGAGGTGGAGTGGATCGAAGCCGACGTCCGCACCTGGGTTGCCCCCGGCTCCTTCGACCTCGTCGTGCTGATGTACGTGCAGCTCCCCTCGGCAGAACGACGCCCCGTCTACCGAGCCTTCGCCCGTGCGGTCGCTCCCGGAGGCCACCTCCTCGTGGTCGGCCACGACACCGAGAACCTCGCCTCGGGGATCGGCGGCCCGCAACACCCCGACGTCCTCTTCAGCGCAGCGGACGTCGTCGAGGACATCGAGGGGTCTGGCCTGCTCGTCGAGCGCGCGCAGCAGGTGCGCCGCCCGGTCGCGACGGACGATGGCGAGGCCGACGCGCTCGACGCCTTGGTGCGCGCGCTCCGTCCGCGGGCGTGAGCCTGGCTGATTCCCGTCACCTGCTCCCCGAGCCACCTGCTCCCCGAGCCACCTGCTCCATCTGCGGGCCTCCGGCAAGTCTCCGGTGAGCTCCAGTGAGCGTCCGGTGAGCTACGAGGCGTTCAAGATCGAGTCACGCGGCATCGAGCCAGGTCGGATTCGAAGTCGAGGGCCTCGTGCTCGTCGCCCTCGTGCTCGAGGCGATGGCGTCACGCGGCGGGATCGTGCCCGGCACCGCGGCGGAGGCGGAGGGCATCGCCGGTGCCGCGCTGGTCCAGTTCGTCATGCCATTCCTCGGGCACCCCGCCATCACCGGGGTCCTGCGCTACCTCTCTTTCCTGTTCATCGCGGTCTTCTGCGTGATGGCCGCCCTGGTCGCTCCTCACATCGATCTCGCGACGCTGCGCACGCACACCTCATGGCACGCGTGGACCACGGCGATCCCCTCCTCGTCTCTGCAGGAGGGTTGGGATGGACCGAGAACGGCAACGACCACTCGCGCTACCTCCCTCGCTGCACTCCCAAGGCCAAGACCTTCTGGGCGGTGACCTTGGGCACTGCGATCCCCTCCGTGCTCGTCGAGCTCCTCGGCGCCGCCGCCTACGTGGTGAGCCCGAAGGTCGCCGCGGTCACCGGGGTGGCGTCGAGCTTCTCGAGTTGGTTCTTCTGGCCCTTCCTCGCGCTCGCGTTGCTCCAGCTCTTCGCGATCAACACCCTCGACCGCTAGTCCTCGGGCGCGACGCTGCGAGCGCTCGGCCTACCGGTAAAGCGACGGGGCTCCGTGGTCATCGACACCATCGTCTAGATCGCCGTGACGGCCACCTCGGCGCCGGCGCCACCCCGAAGGTCGGCCGGCGCTTCCGCGCCGCGCCACGCTTCCGCGCCGCGCCACGCCTCCGCGCCACGCCTCCGCGCCGCGCCGCGCCACGCCACGCCACGCCGCGCCGCGCCGCGCCGCGCCGAAGGTCAGCGTGCGGCGACGGCCCTGTGCTCTGCGAGCCGGCGCACCGCCGTGACGACCTCCCGGGCGACCACGTCCGAGCCCACGCGCACGAGCTGGTCGTCCTCCACCACGGCACGGCCTCCCACGAGGAGGAGCGCGAGCGGCGGGCGCGCGCCGAGCGTGAGCGCGGCCACCGGGTCGGCGATGCCCGCATGGGCGACGGTGTCGAGGCGCCAGAGGGCGACGTCGGCGAGCTTCCCGGGTTCGAGCGAGCCGATCTCGTCCTCGCGTCCGAGACAGCGCGCGCCTGTCATGGTCGCCATCCTGAGCACGTCGCGGGTTCCGAGCGCCGCAGCGCCCGCGCGCGCCCTTGCCGCCAGGAGCGCCCCGCGCACCTCCGGCCACAGCTCCCCCGACTCGTTGGACGCCGATCCGTCCACACCGAGGCCCACCGGGGCACCCGAGGCGAGGAGCTCGGGCACCGGCGCAATTCCGGACCCGAGACGACCGTTGGAGCTCGGGCAGTGCGCGACCCCCGTGCGCGTCGCGCCCAGCTTCACCTGCGCGGCGGGTGTGAGGTGCACGCCGTGCGCCACCCAGACGTCGTCGCCGAGCCAGCCGAGCGACTCCGCATACTCGGCCGGCGTGCAGCCGTAGCGCTCCTTGCAGTAGGCGTCCTCGTCGGCCGTCTCTGCGAGGTGGGTGTGCAGGCGCACCCCCCGGCGGCGCGCGAGCTCCGCAGCGCCGATCATCAGCTCCCGGGTGACCGAGAACGGCGAGCACGGCGCCACCGCCACGCGCACCATCGC
Organism: Actinomycetes bacterium; assembly: GCA_021822565.1. GTDB lineage: Bacteria > Actinomycetota > Acidimicrobiia > Acidimicrobiales > RAAP-2 > JAJYVT01. The sequence goes on from JAKAQM010000066.1 coordinate 2,885, forward strand.
GCCCGGCGATCCGTCGTGGAAACGTGAGATCGCCTCCTCGGTCGCCGCGAGCGCCGCGTCGGTGTCCTCGACCACCTCGTCGGGTGGCAGTCCCCCGGCCGACCTGCCGAGGTCCATCGAGCCGCGTGAGGGATGGAACCGCACCCCTACGCGGGCTGCCGCCTCGACCTCCGCAGCGAGCAGGTCACCGGTCCCCGCGGGGAACACGTACTGGTGGTCCATGGTGGTCGTGCACCCGCTGGCCGCAAGGGCGCTCAGCGCGCCGAGCGCCGCTGCATGCTCGAGCTCAGCTGTGATCGCCGCCCACCACGGATACAGCTCGGTGAGCCAGCCGAAGAGCTCCGAGTCCGCCGCCATGCCCCTCGTGAGCCACTGGGACAAATGGTGATGGGTGTTCACGAATCCGGGCGTGAGCAGGCACCCGCTGCCGTCGACCCGACGCGCCCCGGGCGGGACGGCCCCCCGTGGCGTAGGACCTCCCCCGACCGCCGCGATCCGGCCGCCGGAGATCACGAGGTGACCATGCAGGTGCTCGGTGCCGGCAGCGTCGACCGCTGCGACGGCCGCGCCTTCGATCACCCAGTCCTGTTCAGTCGCTTCGGGGCTGCCGGCCGGAGCTTGACAACTCATCCAAGCCGAGCTTGACAGATCGTCAAAGTAGGGGCAAGTTGGTGCCGTGAACCTCCGGATCGACGCCGCGAGGCTCCTCTCCCGGCTCGAGGAGCTCGGCCGTATCGGCTCGACCGGGGATGGGGGGTGCGCGCGTCTCGCACTGAGCGACGAGGACCGCGAAGGCAGGGACCTCGTGGTCACCTGGATGCGCGACCTCGGGCTCGACGTGCAGGTGGACGCGATCGGCAACGTGGTCGCTCGCCGCGAGGGCAGGGAGCCCGGACCGCCGGTCATGTGCGGGTCCCACATCGACACCGTGGCAACCGGTGGCCGCTACGACGGCAACCTCGGCGTGCTGGCCGGCCTCGAGGTGCTCGAGACGCTCGCCACCCACGACGTCGTGCCGCGGCGCGCCATGGCGGTCGCGTTCTTCACCGACGAGGAAGGGGCGCGCTTCGCGCCCGACATGCTCGGCAGCCTGGTCTACGCCGGCGGCATGACCGTCGAGGAGGCGTACGACCTCGTGAGCATCGACGGCGCGAGGCTCGGCGACGAGCTCGCCCGCATCGGCTACCTGGGCAGCCTCCCGTGCCCGGGCCTGGTCCCGCACGCGTACGTCGAGCTCCACATCGAGCAAGGTCCGGTGCTCGAACGTCACGACGAGGTGATCGGCGCCGTCACTGGCGTGCAGGGAATCTCCTGGCAGGAGGTGCGCTTCGGCGGGCAGTTCAACCACGCCGGCACGACCCCGATGGCCTACCGCCGCGACGCCGGGCTCGCTGCGGCCTCGGTCGCGGTGGCCGCCCGCTCGATCGCGCGAGAGCTCGGTGGCTACCAGGTGGCCACCGTCGGCAAGCTCGACCTGCACCCGGATCTCGTCAACGTCGTCGCAGGCCAGGCGAGCCTCACCGTCGACCTGCGCAACACCGACGGCGACGTGCTGGCTGAGGCCGAGCGCCGCATGTCCGAAGAGATCGACCGGATCGCGTCCGAAGAGCAGGTGACCGTCGAGCGCCGCCAGCTCGCGCGATTCGACCCCGTCCGCTTCGATGACCGGATCGTCGGCCTGGTGGAGGAGACCGCGCGTGCGCACGGCCATCCGGTGCGGCGGCTCCCGTCGGGCGCCGGGCACGACGCGCAGATGCTGGCGCGCCTGTGCCCGTCGGGGATGATCTTCGTGCCGAGCGCTGGAGGCATCAGTCACAACCCGGCGGAGCACACGTCGCCCGAGCACATCGAAGCCGGCGCCAACGTGCTCCTCGACGTGCTCCTGACGCTCGCCGAGGAGGACACCCTGACATGAGCCGCCGCGTCACGGTCGCTGCCGCGCAGCTCGGTCCCATCGGCCGTACGGAGCCGCGGGAGGCCGTCGTCGAGCGCCTGCTGGCTCTGCTCCACGACGCCAAGCGCAAGGGTGCCGAGCTCGTGGTGTACCCCGAGCTCGCGCTCACGACCTTCTTCCCGCGCTGGTGGACGGAACCGCTCTCCGACGCCGACCACTGGTTCGAGACGGAGATGCCGGGACCCGCCACCAAGCCACTCTTCGAGGAGGCCGCGTCGCTTGGCGTGGGGTTCTTCCTCGGCTACGCAGAGCTCACCCCCGGCGGCCACCGCTACAACAGCGCAGTGCTCGTCGGGCCCGACGGCTCCGCGGTCGCCACGTACCGCAAGGTGCACATCCCCGGCCACGAGCAGCACGAGCCGTGGCGCCCCTTCCAGCATCTCGAGCGCTACTACTTCGAGCCGGGACCCGACGGCTTCGGCGTGTGGGACGCCTTCGGCGGGCGCATCGGGATGATGCTCTGCAACGACCGCCGATGGCCCGAGACCTATCGCGTGATGGGATTGAAGGGCGTCGAGATGATCCTGTGCGGGTACAACACGCCGATCCACTACGCGCCCGACCCGTCCCAAGACGTGCTCGCGGGCTTCCACAACCACCTCGTCATGCAGGCGGGCGCCTACCAGAACGGCACCTGGGTGGTCGCAGCGGCCAAGGGAGGGATCGAAGAGGGCGTCGACTCCCTCGCCCAGAGCTCGATCATCGCTCCGTCCGGCCAAATCGTCGCCCAAGCGCTCACCACCGGTGACGAGGTCATCGTGGCGGACTGCGACCTCGAGTGGTGCGACCGCTACAAGAAGACCCTGTTCGACTTCGCTCGCTACCGGCGCCCCGAGGTCTACGGCGCGATCTGCGAGACCGAGGACCCGAACGCCGAGGCCGAAGAGGGCACACAGAGCGCGTCATGACGCCTCACGCCAGCGCGACGCCGCTCGCCTCCGCAGCATCGATCGCGGCCTGAAGCTGCCCGAGCAGCGCGCGGCCCGAATCGAGGTCGAGCTCGAGTGCCACGCGTGCCTCGATGCCGAGGTCGTAGTTCGTGAAGTCAAGCAAGAGCGCGTGCGCTGTGCCCGAGTGCGTCGCGTGGTCGTAGCCGACCGTCGCCTGCGTGATCGGGAACCAGCCGCGCGCCCCCTTCCCCGTCCCCGTGACGGCTGCGGTCATGGCGATCATCGTGCACATCTCTCCTGCCTTTCCATCCTGCACATCGTCAGTTCTTCAGGTGCTCCTGGAAGAACGCAAAGACCTTCTCCCAGCCGTCCATCGCCTGCTCTTGGCGGTACATGGGCGTGTGGTAGTAGAAGAACCCGTGCCCTGCGCCGTCGTAGCGGTGGAACTCGAACGTCTTGCCGTGCCTCTCCAGCTCCGCTTGGTGCGCGTCGACCTGGGCGGGCGTCGGCGACTGGTCGTCGTTGCCGAACAGGCCCAGCAGAGGGGCGTCGAGATCCGCGGTGTAGTCGATCGGGGCGACCGGACGAGCCGGCGTGAGCTGATCGTCCGACATGATCACGCCCCCGCCCCACAGGTCGACCACCGCGTCGAACCCGCGCACACGGGATGCGGTGAGCAGCGCGTGGCGACCGCCGGAGCACGGGCCGATGATGCCGACCTTGCTGCTGCACTGGGAGTCTCGGCGCAGCCACTGCGCCGCGGCCCCGCAGTCGGCGACCACGCTGTCGTCGTGGACACCGCCTTCGCTGCGGACCTTCGCCGCCACGTCGTCGGGGGTGCCGTGACCGAAGCGACAGTAGAGGTCCGGGCAGATGACGAAGTAGCCGTGCCGCCCGAGCCGCTCGGCGAGCTCCTGGGTGAACTCGTCCCATCCGGGCATGTGGTGGACGAGCACGACACCCGGTACCCGGCCTTCGCCGGTCGGCCGCACCACGTAGGCGTGGATCTCGTCGTCGTTGCCCGCCTGGTACGTCGTGATCTGGGCAGAGATGCCCAGACGGTCATCAGTCTTGAAGCTGTTCCACATTCGCGATCCCCTCTCCTCTGAGCTCACGATCCGACATCCTCGTCCTTCGCCGTGCTTCCACCTGCGACCCTGCCCAATGTGCTTCCACCTGCGGCCCTGCCCTCACGGGGCCCCACCTCTCGGGGGTCTCAGGAATCGGCGCCGTCGAGCGACGCAAGCAGCTCCTGGTACTTCGGCGGCATCGTCACCGTGGAGCGCATGGCGACGGGGATGGGGAAGCGGACGCCTCCTCTGTGCGTCGCTTCGAGCCCGGTGACGATCTCACCGGCACGGTCGGCAGGGAACGCGAACGCCATCTCGGAATCCTGCGCCATGCCGAAGATCCGGTCTCCGTTGCATGGCAGGACCACCTTCGGCTCTCCCGTCTGCATCGTCTGGATGACGATCTCGGCGCAGTCCAGGCGTCCGCCCGACGAGCTCTCGATGCGGCCGCCGCGCGCTTGCAGGGCAGCGTTCACCAGGCGCATGACCTGTGCGCTGTTGCCGTAGACGGCGACGACGTGCGGCTCGAACGTGAGCCTTGCGAGTGGCCCCACGCAGAGCCGCTCGAACCGGCCGGTCTCGAAGCGCCACGTCGCGGCCTCGAGCGCCGCTGCTGCCTCCGTGCCGCTGCAGTACATCCCGAGCGCCGCCTCACCGGCGTCGTAGCGGGGGCTCGAAGGCCGGAAGCCGAAGGAGACCGAAGCAAGCGGGCAGATGACCTCCTCCTTCCCGACGGCGATGGACCAGCCGTAGCGGCGGGCGATGCCGATCGACTGGCACACGATCCATCGTTCGCCGACGTCCCTGCTCGGGATGCGCACGCCCTCGGGCACCGGCTCGCCGGGGGCAAGCATACGGATGCCGAGGGGAAAGGTGTCGGGCCGCACGTACCGGCTCAGAGCCTCGTCGAGGATCCGGAACACGTCGAGGTCGGGCATCGCTGTGGCAACCATGTTCCTCGCCACGATAGAGCGATGCAGCGCTGCGGCGACAGCGGCGCTGCGGCGACAGCGGCGCTGCGGCGACAGCGGGGGTCGCGCGAGGGCGGTCCGATTCGGCGGTCGTAGCCCACGTCGCCCGCCCGCGGCATCGTCATCCAATTCCCATACGCCGCCCGGATCCCTCCACACACTGTTCGACCAAGCTGGTACCTGGTCCGCCCCGGCGAGATGTGGTCCGCCCCGGCGAGGTGGGATCCGCCCCGGCGCGGTGGGGTCCGCCCCGGCGAGGTGTCGTACGAAGGAGCTGCGATGAGCGTGAGTGCAACAGACATTGTCGCGACCGACCCCTTCCTGGTCCTTACGGTCGACTCCCCGAGCTCGCTTCGATGCGTGGGGACGCTCGACCGGGTGATCGGCTACCACCTCGTCGACGCGGTCGACGAGATGCTCGAGGCAAAACCCGACACCATCGCGATCGACATCGAGAGGTTGCGTCTCGCCGACCGCGATGCTGCCGAAGCCTTGTCCGAGGTGCAGCGCCGAGCGACGCAAGCTGGGACGACGGTCCGTTGGCATGGTGTCGGTGCAGATCACCTGCGAACGGCTCCCGACCTCGCCTACCGCACCAGCCTGAGGGCCGCATAGGGCGCGTCTCCTCCGCCGGTCGATCGGCCCTCGCTGCGCACGCTGCCACTCGTTCCGCTGCGCACGCTGCCACTGCTTCCGGCGTGCACGCTGCTCCGCTCGCGCATCGCACTGGCGGTCTCCTGGTGGCGCGTATGCGAAGCTGTCGGCACGGTCGACGGCCCAGCCGGCCGACGCCGAAGAGCGCCTACGAGGAGGAGCCTTGCGCTGGAACCTGCCCCCCGACGGCCTTTCCACGGCCTGGTTCAACGTCGCGCCGAATCTGGAGAGGCCGCTCGAGCCAGCGACATTCCGGGTCCCCTCCTCGACGTGCTCAGATCGTGGTGGCCGGCTCCGCTCGTGCGCGCGATCCGCCTCGAGGAGGCGCTGGGCAGCCCTACCCGAATCCACAGCACCCCTACCCGAATCCACAGCACCCCTACCCGCATCCACAGCACCCCTACCCGCATCCACTACAAGGACGAGCCTGTCGCCAGCGGGCCCGCGCAAGCCGAGCACCGCGGTCCCACGGGCGTATGACAACTATGGCAACACGACCAAACGGGTGATCCGGCTGTCCACCAAGAGGGACCCGGGGTACCTGGCGTCGTCGATCGGCGAGGGCACCACGCCGGCGGCTTGCGCGATCACGGCGATCCGCCCAGCATCAGCTCGCTCGTGAAACCGGCACGCATGGAGGCGATGAGCTCGTCTGTCGACCACCCCGTCCGCATGGCTCGGCAGCAATGAGCGATCCCTCGGCATCAGACGATCGGCATCGTGACACCGCGCAGCGCTCGTCCGTCTCGGGCCGACCCCTCGTCGTCGGCGTGATGGGTTCCGCCAGCGGGTACATCGACCCCGCCGTCGCTGTCCGGGCGCGTGCTCTCGGACGAGCCGTCGCCGAAGCCGGCTGCACCCTCATCACCGGCGCCTGCCCCGGTCTGCCCCAGGAAGCGGTGATGGGGGCATCGGCGTGCGGCGGGCTCGTGCTGGGGATCTCTCCTGCGCTCTCGGAGCAGGAGCACGTCGATCGCTATGCCTCACCGATCGAGGGGTTCGCCGCGCTGATCTACACGGGATCCGGCCTCATGGGAAGAGAAGTGGTCAACATCCGTTCGTCTGACATCGTGGTGATCGTCGGCGGGCACTCGGGCACCCTGGGGGAGTTCGCCATCGCCTACGACGAGGGCCGTCTCATCGGGGTGCTGACCGGCACCGACGGCGTCGCGGACTTCGTCGGCGAGCTCGTCGGAAAGCTCGCCAAGGACACCGGCGCGAAGGTGCTCTTCGACGAGGACCCCGACCGCCTCGTCGAGCGCCTGGTCGACTACTACCGCACCGTCCACTTCGAGCATCCCCACACGCTGTATCGAGCGTGAGGCCACGACACAGACGCCAGAGACGCCACAGACGTCAGAGACGCCACAGACGTTGCGCTCCCAGCCGCGTCGAGGCACGCGCGGTCCCACGGCCTACGTAGGTCCCCCGCTCGATAGCAGGTGGCCCACCGGGAGCCGCCTTCGGCGATCGATCGATCAGCCGCCGGCTCCGGGGCCAGGGTCGTCGCCCGGACCACCCTCGGAGCTGCCGTCGGTCCCAGCAGCTCCGCCATGCGGCTCGTCGCTGCCTCCGGTGGAGCCAGGTCCGCCGAAAGGACCTCCGCCACGACGCCACAAACCGCCACCGGCGGAGCCGCCGCCACCGAAGAAACCGCCACCGGCGGAGCCTCCCCCACCGAAGAGGCCGCCACCAGCGGAGCCGCCGCCACCGAAGAGGCCGCCACCAGCGGAGCCGCCGCCACCGCCACTTCCGGAAGGTCCGCGCCTACCGCCGGCGCGCCGACGCATCAGGACCATCGCGAGCACGACGACGATGACCAGGATGAGCACAGAGCTGGACGACGTCGAGTGAGCGGTCGCAATGATGCTTGTCACGTGCCACACGCTACTGCCTACGGACCGACCTCCGAACGCGCGGCGCCAGCACCGGTCGCGATCAGGAGGATGAGAAATCAGCCCTCCCCGCTCGCCCGTCCTCTCCTACGGTTGGCCTCCTACCGCTTGGCCGAACCGGCCGTGGAGAGCCTCGTCCGCTGAACTCTGGCCTTCGTCAGCACGGCTGCGGGCACACCGACCTCACGCCACATCGCGTAATCGATGCCACGGCGCTCACCATAGCTGCGCGCCACTCGCACGAATTCACGCTCGAGGCCGTCGCGATCCGCGACGGGAACGACCTTGGCACGCGTCGCTTCCAGGTCTCGACGCTGCTTCACCAGCTTGAGCTTTTCGATGCCGTGGGCTTCCCGCAGCAGGGCATCGACCTGCGCGATCTGCTTGTTGATCGACTCCGGGGTCCGCCGCCGTCCTGGCCGTTTGGCCCCGTTGTCGATGGCGTCGAGGTACGCGCGCACGATCCGGGCTTCGTCGCGTCCGCGTGCCATTTGCGCCTTGTGCTCATCGCTCAAACCGCGAGGTCCTCGACGTCCCGAGACAGCTTTCACCGCCCTGCCCGTCTTTCGCGCGGCAGCAGGTTCGACCGGCTTCTCCTTCGTGGATGGCTTGGGTGCTGATAGTGCTTTCGAGCGCGCTGGCATACAGTAAGCATACACAATTTCTCCTGCTCATGTGATTCTTCGCGCGCGGCAGACCCTTGCCGCGGCGAGGGTTATTGGACGAGCCCGCTCTCACCGACGTGTCCCGGCCGTTTCCCCCCTTGTGGAGCGCCATTCCTCGCAGAAGCCAACGATGGGAACGTCATTGCGCGGTGATCTGCACGCCCGGTTCACGAATGCGCGACGGCTCGAAGAGCTCTTTCACCACCAGCGGGCGCACACAAGGGAACCGGAACGAGTAGAGGTTCAGTCCAGCGCTCCGTTTCTCACCACAACGGAGCATCTCGCACCGTGCCGCGCCCATCGCGTGCCTCGGCCATCGCGTGCGGCGGCCATGGCGTGCGGCGGCCATGGCGCTCCACAGCACCCGTGAGGTACGGTCCACGGGTCGCGCCGCGGGAGGAGAGCATGGACGCAGCCATCGAGACGACGACGCTCGCGAACGGCCTCGAGGTCGTCGTGCTGCCGGACATGTCCACGCCCGTCGTCGCTCTCGCCGTCCACTACGACGTCGGCTTCCGTTCGGAGCCGGCGGGCTCCAGCGGGTTCGCTCATCTCTTCGAGCATCTGATGTTCCAAGGCTCCGAGCATCTCGAGAAAGGTGAGCTGCCCCGCCTCATCCAGGGCAGTGGCGGCATCTTCAACGGCTTCACGCGGCCTGACGCCACCGTGTACTTCGAGCAGCTCCCGGCAGGTGCCCTCGAGCTTGCGCTCTACTGTGAAGCCGATCGCATGCGCTCGCCGAAGATCACCGAGGAGAACCTCGCCAACCAGATCGCGGTGGTGAAAGAGGAGATTCGGGTGAACGTGCTGAACCAGCCTTATGGAGGGTTCCCCTGGCTCGAGGACCTCCCGCCGCTTCTGTTCGAGACGTTCGCGAACTCGCACAACGGCTACGGCAGCTTCGACGACTTGGACGCCGCCTCGCTCGACGACGTGCGCAGGTTCTTCGACCGCTACTACTCCCCTGCCAACGCCACGGTGACGATCGCGGGAGCAGCCGAGCCGGCGATCGCCGTCAGTCTCGTCGAGCGGTACTTCGGCGACATTCCCGGACGTGGCGTACCGGCCCGGCCGAGCTTCGCGGAGGAGCGCTTCAACGGTGAGAGACGAGCGGAACGCGTGGACCGCCACGCGCCGCTTCCCGCGCTCGCGATCGGCTACCGCGTCCCGGACCCCATCGCGGACGAGGAGCGCTACGACGCGACCGTGCTCATGGCGAGCTTGCTCGCTCACGGAAGTGCGTCACGGCTTTTCGACCGGCTCGTGCGCAGGGAACAACTGGCCGCGGACGTCGGCGCCATGTGGGGAGGCCTGGACTCCGCCTGGACCAGCCGTGACCCGACGTACCTCGCCTTCGTCGTCCACTACCCGGACGCAGCTCTCACGGAGCGCATCATCTCGAGCATCGACGACGAGATCGACACCATCGCCGCCGGCGTGCCAGCAGGCGCTCTCGAGCCGGTCCTCGCCCAGCTGACCTCCGAGCACTGGATGCAGATCGACCGCAAGTACGAGCTGGCCGTCCAGGCCGGGTTCTTCGAGCGACAGCGCGGCCGCGCCCGGCTCGCATTCGAGCTCGCCGACCGGTTGGCCGCAGCAGCGACACGCGTGAGCGACGTCACCGCCGAATGGTTCGCACCACGCGACAGAGCGGTCTGCACGCTCGTCCCCGGAGGCGCGTCGTGACGGCCGGATCCGCGCTCCAGATCCCCGGCCCCGGTGCGTATCCGTCGGTCACTCTTGGAGATCTCTTCGACACGCGCATGCCCAATGGCATGAGGGTCATCGTCGTCCGCCGGTCGCAGGTGCCGCTCGTGCACCTTCGCCTGCAGATCCCCCTCGGGGATGTGGGGACTCGTGACAGCACTGCACTGCGCCTCCTGCCCAAGATGCTGCTTGCCGGCTCCGGCACCCGGAGCGGCAGTGAGATGGCCGTTGCGATCCAGCGCCTCGGTGCGTCGGTCGACACGTGGGCAGATCCGGACCATCTCGCTCTCGCCGCGAGTGCTCCCTTCGGGCGCTTGGCGGAGATCCTCGAGCTTCTCGCGGACATCGTTGCGCACCCGTCGTTCCCGCCGCGGGAGGTCGCCGGCGAGCGTGATCGGGTCGCTCAAGAGGTTCTCCAAGAAGCTGCCGACCCCGTCGCGGCCGCGACACGAGCCCTCGCGGCCGCGCTCTACCCCGGACACCCCTACGCAGACCCACTGCCCGGTATCGCCTCGGTGCGCAGGACCAGCCGAGGGGCGCTGCGGAGCTTCCACGAAGCCCGCGTGCGCCCGCGCGGCGGCAGCCTCGTCGTCGTGGGCGACGTCGACCCGGACAAGGCGGTCGACGCTGTGCGCCGCACCCTTGGCGCCTGGTCGCCAGGAACAGGCTCGCCCGTTCCCGATGCGGTCGAGGTGCCCCGTGCGCCGAGTGGCGGGCGCGGCATCCTCGTCGTCCATCGCCCCGGAGCGGTCCAGTCGAACCTGCGCATCGGAGCACGCTGCGGCGATCGCCGCGACCCGTCGTTCCCGGCGCTCATGTTGGCCACGACCGTGCTCGGTGGCAGCTTCACGAGCCGCCTCGTCACCAACCTGCGGGAGCGCAATGGCTACACGTACTCACCACGAGCCGGCGTCGACGAGCACAGGCGCGCGGCTGCGGTGAGCGTGCGCGCCGACGTCGCCACCGAGGTGACGGCAAGAGCACTCACCGAGGTGCGCTACGAGCTTGCCCGGATGGCAACCGCGCCAGTGACCCCCGAAGAGCTCGAGTCGTCCCGTCGGTACGTGACGGGGGTCATCGCGATGTCCTCGGCCACTCAGGCCGGGCTCGCGAGCGTGCTCGCGAGCCTGGTCGGAAACGACCTCGACCCCCCGTACCTGGAGGCCCTCGTCGACGCGCTCGGCCGGGTCGACGACGAGGCGCTGTCCGAGGTGGCCGCTCGTACGCTCGGCCCGGCGAGCATGACCACGGTCGTCATGGGTGATGCCGACGTGGTGGCCGACGCCATCTCACCGCTCGACCGGGTGAGGGTCGTCGGTCGGTGAGCTCCGCGGATCGCTCGGTGACCTCATCGGGCAGGCCGGTGAGCTACTCCGGCAGGTCGGTGAGCTACTCCGGCAGGTCGGTGAGCTACTCCGGCAAGTCGGTGACCTGATCGGGCAGGTCGGCGTGGTCCTCGGAGTAGTGGTACTTGCCTCCTCGCAACCACGACATCCCGGCAGCGAGAAGGCACGCGCCGATCGAGAAGTCGAACGCAGCGTGGAGGCCGTCGGCGAATGGGCTCGAGATGAGCGCCGGAAAGAAGTTCCGGCCGGTCAGGATGGCCGCCTGGTGCGCGGACACGTGCGCCAGGGCCGAAGAACCGATCAGGTGCTCCACCGGGTTGTAGCCGAGAAAGGCCGCGAAGAGCGTCGACACCGGTGGGAGGTGGGCGGCTGCGGAAGCCGCCCGAGCTGGCACTCCGTGCGCCACGAGGCCGTGGAAGAGCGTCGAGGGGAGCGTGGAAGACAACCCGATGATGATCAGCGTGAAGAAGACCCCGACCGAGAGCACCTGGGCGGAATTCTGGAACGTCGAGGTCATCCCCGCACCGACCCCGCGGTGCTGGGGCGGCAGGCTGTTCATCACCCCCGCTCGATTAGGAGAGGCGAAGGCCCCCATCGCCAGCCCGTTCAACAGCAGGATCGGCGCGAAGTCGACGTAGGAGAAATTGATCGGCAGCAGTTCGAGGAGGAGGAACGAGCCGGCCGCGGCGATCATTCCTCCGGTCGCGAACGGCCGGGAACCGAAGTGGTCGGAGAGGTACCCCGAGACCGGGCCGGCGATCAGGAACCCCGCGGTGAGCGGCAGCATGTACAGGCCGGCCCACAGGGGCGTCTGGGCGAAGTCGTAGCCGTGACGGGGCAACCAGATCCCCTGCAGCCAGATGATGAGGATGAACATGAGACCGCCGCGCCCCATGCTCGCCAGCAGCGAGGACAGGCTCCCCGCCGTGAAGGCCCGAATACGGAAAAGTGAGAGGCGGAACATGGGATCTGCCACACGGCGCTCGATGAGGCCGAACGCGACCAGGAGCGCCGCGCCGCCAGCCAGACAACCGAGCACGAACGGGCTGGTCCAGCCCATGGTCTTCCCGCCATAGGGCTGGATCCCGTAGGTGATGCCGATCATGATCCCGACGAGACCGAGGGCGAAGGTGAGGTTGCCCGGCCAGTCGAGCCGTGCCCGCCGACCCTCACTGGCGGTCTCTCGGAGCTTGAGATACGCCCATACCGTTCCGAAGAGCCCGATGGGCACCGACACCAAGAAGATGAGCCGCCACTCGATCGGGGCGAGCACGCCACCGAGGATGAGCCCGATGAACGTTCCGCTGAGCCCGGCCACCTGGTTGATGCCGAGAGCCATCCCGCGCTGGTCCTCGGGAAAGGCGTCGGTCAGGATGGCTGAGGAATTGGCGATGAGCATGGCCGCGCCGACTCCCT
>JAKAQM010000221.1 GCA_021822565.1 Actinomycetes bacterium
GGGAAGACGCCGATGCGCGGCGTCAGCGTGGCCTCGGCGTCGAGGTCGAGCCCGGCCTTCATGGCCGCCACCACGATGGCTCCCTCGGTGGTGTCGCCGAGCACCCTCCAGCCCTCGGGACCCGACGGCGCCAGGATGCGCGCGTCGGTGCACAGCGCGCCCGCCCGGAGCACCCCGAGGATCGGCTCGGGGTCCTCGACGTGGCCGGCCGGCTCGTAGCCCACCCCGGTGACCCGGTGGATGCGCCCCGAGGCGTAGACCTGCTGGGTCGTCATCTCCGCCTTGGTGAGGGTGCCGGTCTTGTCGGTGCAGATCACCGTCGTCGATCCGAGTGCCTCCACGGCGGCCAGACGCTTGATGAGCGCCTGGCGCGCCGCCATGCGCCGCACCCCGACGGCGAGGGAGACCGACAGGGTGGCGGGCAGCCCCTCGGGTACGAGCGCCACCATCACCGCGAGGGCGAAGACGAACGAGTCGACGGCGGCATTGCCCGTGAGGATGCGCAACGCGAAGACCAGGGCGCCCGCGGCGATGGCGATCGCCGCCACCCGCCGGGCCATGTCGGCGACCTGGCGCTGGAGCGGGCTGGGCTCGGGCGGCTGCTCGGCGGTCAGCCGGTAGACGCGGCCGATCTCGGTGGCGGTCCCCGTGGCGAAGACGACGGCCTTGGCGGAGCCTCGCACGACCGAGGTGCCCATGAACACGCAGTTGCGCGCGTCGAGCGGCGCCGTGCCGGGCTCCACCGGCAGGTCGGTCCGGCTGACCGGCTGGCTCTCCCCGGTGAGCGCCGACATGTCGACGGCCAGCTCGTGGGCTTCGACGACCCGGCCGTCGGCCGGCACGGCGTCGCCGGCATCGAGCACCACCAGGTCGCCGGGGACCAGCTCGTCGACCCCCAGCTCGGTGAGCGCACCTGTGCGCAGCGCCCGGGCGGTGTGGGGCAGCATGCTCTGGAGCGCCTCGGCCGTCCGCTCCGCTGCGTGCTCCTGCGCGAAGCCGATCGCCGCGTTGAGCACCACGACGGCCAGGATCCCGAAGGTGAGCTCGAGGTTGGCCGGGTCGCGTGGGGTGGAGAGCAGGTAGGTGAGGAAGGTGAGCCCCGCTGCGACCACCAGGATGACGGCGAACATGTTGGTGAACTGAGCCACGATCTCGGCGAGCACGGGCCGGCGCGGCGGCGGGGGGAGCACGTTGCGCCCCGAGGTGGCCCGGCGAGCGGCGACCTCGTCTTGCGTGAGCCCACGGCGTGAGCTGCCGAGTGCGGCGAGGGCCTCTTCGGCGCCCTCCGAGATCTCCACACCGAAGTGTGAGCCTCGCCGTGGCCGTCCGGCCAGGGCCGAAAGCCCGCGAACGGGAGGAAGCTCCGACGAGGCGAGCGAGCGGGGGACGAACGAGGGGAACCGGCGAAGGGGTCTCAGACGTCGGCGAGCACCACGTACCACAGGCGGTCGGCGACGGCCTCGAGCCGGTCCGCCGCCCGTGCGTACGGCCGGTAGAGCTCGCGGGCGATCACGGCGGCCTGGAGGTCGTCGGAGCGGTAGATCTCGGCGATGGCGTCGCGGTACCGCCCCACCACCGTGCGGGCCTGCGCCCTCGCCTGGTCGGCGGCCACCCCAGCCCCGTCGAAGTCGTGGCGGAGCTTCGCGAACCCGTCCACCAGCGCCGTCATGCCGTCGTGGAGATGCCCGGCCATGAGGGCGGCGTGCCGGTCCGGCTTCCACGCCAGCGCCTCGGCCTCGACGGCGATGTCCCGGACGGCGTTCACGACCCGGTCGCAGCGCTCCGAGAGGATGTAGACGTCCTCTTGGTCGATCGGGGTCGCGAGCGCGGAGCGCAGGGCGGCCAAGAGCGTCCGCCGCGCCTGGTCCGCCTGGCTCTCGAGCATCGTGAGCGCTGCGGCACCGTCGCCGCCCTTGGACCACTCGAGGAAGGCGGCAGTGGCCGAGACGCTGATGTCGCCCTGAGCCACGAGCAGGCCGACGACGTCGGGCGCGGCACCCCGGAAGAGCCGCCGGAGCCCGTGGAGCGGCCAGCGCCGCTGCGCGCTCACGGGATCCTCCGCAGCACCTCGAACACGCCGGCTCCGGCCACGGCGCACGCCGGCACGGTCAGCACCCAGGCCACGAAGATCTGGACCGCACCCGCCCAGCGCACGTGCCGCCGACGGGCGGACACCCCCGCTCCCACCATCGACGAGGTGACCACGGTGGACGTGGAGAGCGGCAGCCCTACGGCGGCGGCGGCCAGGATCACGCCCGCCGACGCGCACTGCGCCGCGAGGTCGTCGACCGCTCCTCCGCGCGCCAGGCCGTGCGAGACCCGAGCCACCACCCTGCGGCCGCCGATCACGGTGAACGCGCCGAGGATGAGCGCGCACGACACGCGCTCCCACGGCGCGATGCCGCCGGCGGCGTCGAGCGAACCCGCCCCGGAGACCACCACCGCGAGCAGGCCCATCGCCTTCTGTCCGTCGTTCGTCCCGTCGGCGACGGCGACGGCGGCCGAGGCGAGCCACAGGCCCCCGTGCAGCTCCCGCCTGGCCGCTCGGGGAAGGTGGTAGGTCGCCCGGCGGGTGAGCTGGTCGACGATCCCCGCCGCGGCGGCGGCGAGGAAGGGCGCGAGCAGGATCCCGATCAGCACGCCGAGCACGCCGACGGGCCGTATGCCCGCCAGCCCGCCCCACTGCACGTCCCTCGCGCCGCCGGCCGCCAGCCCGGCGCCTGCGAGCCCTCCCACGAGCCCCACGCTCGCGCTGGTGGGCAGCCCTCTGCGGGTGGTCGCCCACGTGAAGCCGACGGCCGCGAGGCTGGCTGCCGCCAGCACCGGGACCGTGGACGCCGCTCCGACGTGCACGATCCCCACGACGGTGCGCGCCACCGCGACCCCGGCGAGGAGCCCGCCTGCGACGTGCCAGGCGAGGGACCAGGCCGCCACGGCGCGATAGGAGCCGGTTCGCGCGGCGAGCAGCGCGGCCGCGGCGTTCGGGGCGTCGCTGACGCCGAGCAGCGCGGCCAGGGCCAGGGCGCCAGCCACGCCGATTGCGGTCACGATCATCGGGCCTCCGAGCACGGTCGGCACGCGCAGTCGGCTCGCCGTCCAGGCTCTCGCGTCGCGAGCATGCCATGACGCGGGCTCGGGCGTGCTCGGCGGAGCTCAGGGGACC